>JBKDQC010000471.1:0-4940 GCA_046342295.1 Deltaproteobacteria bacterium
CGACGAGCGCGCCGGCCTCGACGAGCAGCGTGTTGACGGCCCCGATCGCGCGCGCATCCTCCTCGAGGCGGTCGCAGAGCGCGGTGACGGCGACTTTGTGCGGTAGGGTCACGTTCGCCCCCGCCAAGCGGCCCTCGCGCAGGTCCTCGATCGCGCTCGGCAACGCCTCGGGCGCGACGTCGCGCGCCTCGTACGTGGCCTCGACGCCGAGCGCGGCGAGCGCAGCGCCGTGCATCGTAGGCGAGAGGCTGTGTGCGATGGGATGCCCGAGGACGGCGAGGCGCTTCACGTCGTGCTCGTCGCGCTGCGCGTGCGGGCGACGTCGCGCGAGGCGGCGACGAAGACGAGCACCGTGAGAAGGAGAAGGCTCGAGAACGCATACGGGAGCGAGCCGGAGATCTGGTAGAGGTTCGAGCCCACGAGCGGTCCCCCGAGGCGCGCGAGACCCTGCGCGCTCGCCTGGACGCCAGCGACCGCGCCCTGCTCCCCGTCGGAGACCCCGAGCGAGAGCGCGCCAGTCACGCCAGGGAGCACGAGGCCCTGTCCGAGGCCCTGGACCGCGAGGGCCAGGACGAGCGTCGGGAAGCTCGAGGCGAACACCAACATCGACATCCCGACCATGGAGATCGGGAGCCCCGAGAGCACGAGGGCGCGGGGCGCGAAGCCATAGCGGCGCACGAGAAAGCCTTGTGCGAGGACGGCGACCAAGCCGTAGCCGAAGAGCCCTGTGCCGACCCACATCGGAGTCTCTTCATGCGAGAGGCCGAGGCGATCCTCGAACGCGAACGCGATGGTCTGTTCCATCGCGACCGAGGAGAGCGTGGCGACGAAGCCGACCGCGAGAATCGCAGGGACTTTCCGCGCGACCGGTAGGAGGGAGGGCGGTCGCAGGGACGGATTCCTGCGCGGGGGCTCGGGTAGGATGGCCGCCACGAGCGCGGCGTGGCCCGACGCGAGCAGGACCGAGAGCCATACGGGAGACAGCAAACCGAAGAAGTGGGCGACGCCGGCTCCGATCATGGGACCGAAGACGATCGCGAGCCCGAACGCAGCCCCGACGAGTCCCATCGCTGCGACACGGTCCTTGGCCCCGGAGAGGTCGGCCGCGTACGCCTGCGCGGTCGGCAACGTGGCGGAGCTGAGCGCACCTCCGACGAGGCGCGAGCCCACGAGCGCGACCACGAGCGGCCCATGCGAGAGCACACCCGATTCGCCGAGCTTGGCAGCCACACCGAACGCGGCGAAGCCGATCGCGTAACCGACGATGCCGACGAGAAGAACCGGCTTTCGACCCCGCGTCTCGCTGAGCCGTCCCCAGTAAGGCGAGAAGAGCAGCTGCGTGAGCGCGTAGCCCGAGGAGATGAGACCGATCTCCGTCTCGCTCAAGGCGAGCGAGCGGCCGAGGGGCCCGAGCACGGGAAACAGCAGCGAGAGGCCCAGGATGCTGTTGAAGAGGGCGAAGAAGAGCAGGCCCATGGGCGAGGTGCGCGACTCTACGCGCGCCGCACGGCGCGGTCGAATGCGACCGAGTGACGAGAAATCCCTGTAGGAAACGGGAGGCCTCCGCGACGAAACGGATAGGCGGTTGGGCGCGGCCTAGCGCTTCGCGCGCCAGGCCGCCATGTCGAGGTCCTGGGTGGCGGCGTAGCGCTGCTGAACGCGCAGGAGCTCGGCGTAGCGACGCGGCATCTGCGACGCGAGAGCGAGCAGCACGCGGCCGGCGGCCTCGGCGTCGTGGCTCGCACGGTGCGCGCTCTCGAGAGGGATGCCCAGACGCGCGCAGACATCGACGAGCTTGTGGCCCTTCTCTTTCTTCTGGAGCTCGCGCGCCCAGACGAGCGGGTCGATCCACACGCCATCGTCGGAGAACGCTGGCGCGAGCTCGCGGCCTTCGGCGACTGAACTGCGCGTCGGCAAGCCCGCGCGGCGCGTCTCGGCCCATAGGAACCGCGAGTCGAAGAAGTGGTTGTAGGCCACGGGGATGCGTCCCTCGAGGTGGGCGGCGACCTCGCGGATGACGACGTCGAAGGGGGGTTGACCCGCGACCATCGAGTCGTCGATGCCCGTGATCTCGGTGGTCTCGGGCGGGATGGGGATGCCCGGATGCACGAGCCAGAACGTCGAGCTCTCGAGCCGACCGTGGCGGAAACAGGCCGCGCCGATCTCGATGATCCGGTCGGCTTCGGGATCGAGGCCGGTGGTCTCGAAGTCGAGCACCACGAAGGCCTCCTCGGACCAGATGGCGTCGGGCGCGAACCCATGCGCCATGCCCGCGACGCGCGTCGCTGCGCCGCGCATGCGGTCCGCGATGCCGGGGTAATGACGACCCGTGGGGAAGCAGCCGCACACATCCGTCGAGGCACGCATCACGACGCAAGGTAGCGCCCCGACACGGGCGTCGTCGATCCCCGGTTGCCGTCGGCACCTTCACGGCCGCGCTTCTGGTAGACCTCCCGCGTGAACGAGCGTCCTTCTGCCCAGGGCGGCGTCAGCCCCCTCACGATCGCGCTCGTCGCGGGCGTGCTCGCGACCTTCGTGCTGCTCGCGCTCCGCTTCCAGGAGCCGCGACCGACGCGCGAGGGCGCGGCGCTCGTCGCGCCGATCGAGCAAGAGCTACCGGACGCAGGGGAGAGCTTCGTGCCGATCTTGCCGGCCGTGCCCGACCTCGCGGCCGATCGCGCCGCACGGACCGGGCGAGACGAACCTCGGAGCGACGAGAGGAACGACGCGCTCGCCCAGGAGATGCGCCTCTTGCACGAGGCGCGGCTCAAGCTCGACGAGGACCCGCACGAATCGCTCGCGCTTCTCGAGCAGCACCGCCTGCGCTTTCCCGAGGGCGCGCTCCGCGAGGAGCGCGAAGCCTACACGATCCTCGCCATGGTTCTGTCCGAAGCCCCCGACGGCGAGGTCGAGCGGCGCTTCGCGGATCTCGTGGCCGACCACCCCCGGAGCTCGTTCGCGCCTGCCATCCGAGAAGCCATCGCGGCCCGCGCCGAGCGTCGCGAGCGGGAGCGCTGAGCGACGCACCGCCCTCCGGCGAGATCACTCGCGCACGACCTCGACCTCCGTGACGCCGGGCGAGGGAGCGTCCTCCTCGGGCAGGCCGTCGAGGCGCTGGCGGCAGAACGTCGAGAAGTGCCGCATCCCCGGCGGGTGATCCGCGTTGAGCGAGCACGCGCGGTAGGCGGAGCGCGACAGCTCGAGGAAAGGCCGGGCCTGCGCCCGCACGAGACCCTCGTAGATGCGGAGGATCTCTGGCTCGCTCTCGAGATCGACGGGCGCGGGCACACCGCGGAGCACGCGCGCGACGTCCTCGTACATGAGGCCGACGACCGCGCCGCCGAGGATGCGCTCGCGGTGGCTCTGCTCGGCGGCGAGATCGAGCTCGGCGCGCGCTGCCGTGAGCGCCCGCTGTTTCTGCTCGAGCCATGCCCGAAGCGGCCCGTTGCTCCAGTCCGTGAGATCGCTGGCAGCACGGCTCGCAGGCGGTTGGGGCGCCGCCACGTCGAACGAGGCCTCCGCGAGCGCGAGGCCGCGCCTCATGTGCTCGGAGTACGCATCGCTCGAGACGTCCGTCTCGGGCAGGCAGTGCATCGACGGTGCTCCGTGCGTGCGACCGCGGAAGGCGCCCTCGCGGAGCTGCGGTCCACCACAGGCGCTCAGGGTCAGGGCGATCGCGAAACCGACCTGCACCGCGCAGGACTTCGATCCGCGTTCGGGAGTCTTTTCAGCCAACGGTGCCTCGTCGAAAGAGGACGCCGGACCCGTACCTTCCCGGCGTCGGGCCCGACCGACCCTCGAGAGGAGGTGGCCGGGACGACGCTCCGAGATCCGGATCGGACTTCTGCGAGACGTTCCGCGGGGCCCGAACATGGCGGAGGATGGTAGCGTGACCTGGCGCGGCCGCGCGGAGGAAGCTGACCTCGAGCCGCGGCCAGGGGTACGCTCCGACGACGTGCGCATCGATCCAGCACCGCTTCTGCCGCCCCAGCTCGCCGCCGAGCTCCCGTACCGGCGCGGCGTCGCTCGGGTCTCGGGAGACGCGATTCACTTCGTCGACGACGGCGCGTGGCCCGCCGAGGCAGAGACGGCCGTCTTGCTGTTTCACGGAAACCCCACGTGGTCGTATCTCTGGCGCGGCGTGATCCGACACCTCGGCGCCGGCCCCGAATCCGCGGATGCGGCGCTCCGGGCGAGCCGCGTGATCGCGCCTGATCTCGTCGGGCTCGGCCTCTCCAGCAAGCCGCGCTCGCCGCGCGCGCATACGCTCGCGATGCACCTCGCGCGGATGCACGAGCTGACCGAAGGCCTGCTCGCCGGTACGCGCGCGCGGCGGCGCGTGATCGTCGTCGGACAGGACTGGGGCGGGCCGATCGGCGCAGGCGTCGCGATGCGGCTCGAGGCGAGCCTTCCTGGCAGCGTGGCGGCGATGCTCTTCGCGAACACATCGGTGCTCGCGCCTGCGCGACCGTTCCGGCCCAAGGCCTTCCATAGATTCTCGCAGGCGCCCATCGTCTCGGATCTCGTCTTCCGCGGGCTCGGCTTCCCGCTCCTCTCGCTCGACCGCGTTCAGGCGGAGCGAGGCTCGATCCGCGGCGAAGTGGCGCGGGCGTACCGGTACCCGTTCCGCTCGGTGCTCGACCGCGCCGGGCCGATCGGGCTCGCGCGGATGGTGCCCGGCGCCGAGGCGCACCCGTCGGTGCCTCGGCTCGATGCGATCGGACGCTTCGTGGCGGGGTTCGCGCGGCCGATCGGCCTCGTGTGGGGCGTCTGCGATCCGATCCTCGGGCGCGCCGTCGACCGCCACGAGCGCGAGCTCGGACCGGTGTTCGTGGACCGGGCTCGGGCGGGGCACTTTCTTCAGGAGGAAGTCCCCGCGCTGCTCGCGACGCGCATCGCCGAGCTACACAGGATCGGCGAGACGCCGATCGGTCCCGTCG
>JBKDQC010000472.1:0-9105 GCA_046342295.1 Deltaproteobacteria bacterium
GAGCTCGGCGGGGGCCTCTGCTCGGGGCGCGTGATCGCGCCGCGCTGGGTGCTCACCGCGGCGCACTGCGCGGGCGGAAGCGGCACGGTCTCGGTGGGCGCCGACCCCGACCGCCTCGAGCACTCGCTGCGCGTGCGCCGCGCGATCACCCACCCGAGCCTCGATCTGATGCTGCTCGAGCTCGCCTCGGACGCGACGGTGGAAGTCCCGGGGCTCACCCCGGTGGGCGTCTATGGAGCCTCGCTCACCGGTCTCGTCGGCCGCACCGGAGAAGCCGCGGGCTACGGCCAGCGAGAAGATGGACGCTCGGGCGACCGCCGCTTCACCGCCGAGCGCATCGTGGGGGTCTCGCGCGAGTACATCTCGATCGACGGCGAGGGTCGCCGCGGTGTGTGCTTCGGCGACTCCGGTGGGCCCCTCATGATCCGAGAGGGTGGGCAGGTCTACGTCCTCGGGGCGCTCTCGAACGGTGACCCGTCGTGCGTCGGCGTCGACAACTACGCCCGGGTCGACGAAGGCCGGCCGTGGATCGAGAGCAACGTGGGCCCGCTCGAGCCCCCGGCCGATCCGTGCATGGGCGAGACGCTCGCGGGCCGCTGCGAGGGCGCGACCGCCATCTGGTGCGAGAGCTCGGCCATCCGGCGTCGCGAGTGCGGTCGGTGCGGCCAGCGCTGCGGAAACGTCGCGGGAGTCGGCGGCGCCTATTGCCTCTGACGCGCGCTTGTCGCGCACGCCGAGGGCCGAACATTCCGCGGCGGCGGCGAGCCCGGATTGCGTCATCATGCCGCCGGTGTCCGCGCCCGACATCGTCGTCTCCAAGCTCCGCAAGGAGTACCGGGTCGCCAAGCGCGAGTCGGGCTTCGCGGCGGCGTTCCGCGCCCTCTTCTCGCGGCGCTACGAGACGGTCGTCGCCGTCGACGGCGTCGACTTCGAGATCGCGGCGGGGGAGCGGGTCGGTTTCCTCGGCCCCAACGGCGCCGGCAAGACCACGACCCTCAAGATGCTCGCCGGCTTGCTCCATCCGACCTCGGGCACGTGCACGGTGTCGGGCTTCGTGCCCCGCGAGCGCCGCACCGCCTTCCTCGAGTCCGTCACGCTCGTCCTCGGCCAGAAGCAGCAGCTGCTTTGGGATCTGCCGCCCGTCGACACCTTCGAGCTCAACCGCGCCATCTACCAGGTGCCCGCGAAAGAATTCGAGGCGCGCGTGCGCGAGCTGCTCGAGCTGCTCGAGCTGGGCGACCTCGTGAAGAAGCCCACGCGAGAGCTCTCGCTCGGAGAGCGCATGAAGTGCGAGCTCGTCGCTGCCCTGATCCACGCGCCGCGGGTGCTCTTCCTCGACGAGCCCACGATCGGACTCGACGTGACGATGCAGGAGACGGTCCGGAAATTCGTCCGCACCTACAACGAGCGGCATGGCGCGACGCTGGTGCTCACGAGCCATTACATGGACGACGTGCTGGCCCTCTGCCCGCGCATCCTCGTGATCGACAAGGGCGCGCTGAGCTACGACGGCTCCGTCGAGTCCCTCGTGGCCAAGGTGCGGCCCGACAAGCGGATCACGGCGCGCTTCTCGAAGCCCGTCGAGCGCGCCGATCTCGAGCGCTTCGGCACGATCGTGTCGCAGGAGCCCACCCGCGCGGTGGTCTCCGTGCCGCAGCCGGAGCTCGCGATGCGTGCGCAGGCGATGCTCGGGTCGTTGCCGATCCTCGACTTCGAGGTCGCCGCCGCACCTCTCGAGGAGGTGCTCGCGGAGCTCTTCGCGCGCACCCGCGCCTCGCGCGAGGCCCACCCGTCCGAGGCTTCTGCGGCCGAGGGCGCGCAGACCGAGGGCACCGAGGGCCGCGCGTGAGCGTGCGCCAACACCTTCGCGGCATCGCGGCCCTGCCCACGATGCTCCGCATCGGCTTTCACGAGGCGATGGCGTACCGCGCGGAGCTGATCGTCTGGATCCTCACGACGACGATGCCGCTCGTGATGTTGCCGCTCTGGCTCGCGGTCGCGGAGACCGGCCCCATGCGCGGCTACGATGCGGATCGCTTCGTCGCGTACTTCCTCGTCGCCTTCGTGGTGCGTCAGCTGACCGCGGTCTGGGCGAGCTGGACGCTCAACTACGAGGTCGTGCACGGCACCCTCGCGCTTCGTCTCATGCGCCCCGTGCATCCCTTCTGGGCGTATGCGATCGAGAGCCTCTCGGCCATCCCGCTGCGGCTCGTCATCGCCCTCCCGGTCTCGCTCGCCGTCTGGGTCGGTACGGCCGGCCGGCACTTCGCGGGCGGGCCGTGGCACGCGCTGCTCGGGCTCGTCGCGATCGCAGGCGCGTGGGCCATCGCGTTCTTCGCGAACCTCGCGATCGGGGCGCTCTCGCTCTTCACACAGTCGAGCATCAAGCTCATCGACGCCTGGCTCGCGGGCTACTTCGTGATGAGCGGCTACCTCGTCCCGCTCGCGCTCTTTCCGCCGCTCGTGCGCGATCTTCCGTACTGGCTTCCTTTCCGATACCAGCTCGGCTTCCCCGTCGAGCTCTGGACGGGCGCGCTCGACGAGGACGCGATCCTCGTCCAGCTCGGAGCGCAGTGGTGCTGGGTCGCGCTCCTGGCCGCCCTCGCCGCGCTCGTCTGGCGGCGAGGCCTCGCGCGCTTCTCGGCCGTCAGCGGCTGAGCACCCCCCCCTCACTCGTTGAAGACCGAGGCCTTGGCCGCATCGCTGATGGCTTGCACGGCGGGATGCTTGATGCGGCGCTCCGCGCTGAGGGCGTAGTAGCGCTCCCGGAGCTCGTCGACGCGGCCGAGCACCTCGACGCCGTAGTGGTCGCGGATCTCCTTCTCGATCACGCTCGGGCCGGGGAAGATGCCCTCGCCCCGCTCGCCGAAGACCTTCATCAGCGCGCTGTCGGCGAACTCGCCGACGATGCGGGGCCGCAGACTTCGGCTCTCGAGCCAACGATCGAGCTGCCGACGGATCACCGCGTTGTCCATCGGAAGGAGCATCGGCTGTCCGTGGAGACAGGCGGGGAACTCGCCGCGGAGGCGCAACGCCAAGGTCTTGGCCGCGAAGAAGCTCACGCTGCAGGCCCCGAGCGGGTGATGAAACACCTTGTTCCGTACCTTCAGAACGACCGGCGAGTCGGTGAGGACGAGATCGAGCGCATGGCTCGCGAGCTGCTCGACGAGGCGCTCGGCGTGGTCCTCGCTGCACACGAGCTGGATGTGCCCGTGCACCCTCAGCGCGGGCTCGACGAGTCGGTACGCGATGAGCTTGGGGACGACGTCGGAGATTCCGACGCGCAGCTTGATCGGCTTGCCGGTGGGCCGACCCTTGAGCGTGTCCTGCAGCTCGCGCCCGAGCCCGAAGATCTCCTGCGCGTAGGCGAAGACGATCTGCCCGGTCTCGGTCAGCGCCAGCGTGCGCCCCGACCGCTCGAAGAGCTTTTCGCCGAGCGCGTCCTCGAGCGACTTGAGCTGGGCCGAGATCGTGGGCTGGGTCAGCCGCAGGATCTCGCACGCCTTCGCGATCGTGCCCTCGCGGGCCACGACGAAGAAGTAGAGCAGGTGGTGGTAGTTGAGCCACTCCATCGGATGCGCTCCGGGGTCGCGAGCGGAGCCTCGCACCCGCCACCGCTTCCTGCCAAGCCGCGCCGGGCCGCGCCGCGCGATCTCGCTTCCCACGAATCGTTCGATGCTATCCTCTCGGCCACATCGAAAGAGTCGATGTGTCGCATCGAACCCATCGGTTGTCGCCGGGCTCTTCCGGCCCCATCCCCTGCGCGTGGTCATGACTGCTCCTCCTCCCGCGAGCTCCGAGGCGCCCTGGCGGCGGCACGAGCTGCTGGTAGACCGAATTCTCGGTCTGACCTCGGTGACGCGCTCCGACGCCGCGGTGCACGACGCCGTGGTCGACGCCGTGGCGAGGCACGACGGGGGCGGCTGGCAGGAGGTCCTTCGCATCGCGCTCACCACGCTCGGTATCCGCGCGACCATAGGTCAGACGGCCCTCGCGCAAGCGCTCGAGTCGGTGGGAGAGGCGCGTCCACTGCTGCTCGAGGCGGCCGACGGTACACCCGTGCTCGTCAGCACGCGCGAGGGGGGGCGGCTCTGTGTCGAGCACGGAGGGGGTGAGCCCAGGTGGCTCGGCGCGCCCGAGGTCCTCGCGATCGCCGGCGAGCGGCCATGGCTGTTCCTCGATCCTGCGCTGCCGCTCACCATGGCGAGCACTTCCGACTCGCCGCACCGACACCCCACGCCCCGCGAGCGCCTCCGCGCCTGGCTCACGGCGGAGCGCCACGACGTCGCCGCCATCGTCGTCTACGCGATGTTCCTCGGGCTCTTCACGTTGACCGTCCCCGTGGCGGTGCAGGCCCTCGTGAACACGGTCGCGCTCGGCACGCTGCTCCAGCCGCTGGTGGTCCTCACGGCGCTCTTGCTCGGGGCGCTCGTCTTCGCCTCGACCCTGCGCGCCTCTCAGGCCTACCTGGTCGAGATCCTCCAGCGAAGGATCTTCGTGCGTGTGGTGGCCGACCTCTCGTACCGGCTCCCGCGCGTCTCTCGGCCCGCGCTCGACCGGACGGACGCGCCCGAGCTCATGAACCGCTTCTTCGACACGTTCATGATGCAGAAGACGGCCGCGACCCTTCTCCTCGACGGCCTCGAGATCATCCTGACGATCTCGGTCGGCATGCTGGTGCTGGCCTTCTACCACCCCGTGCTGCTCGCCTTCGACGTGATGCTGGTGATCATCATCGGGATCATCGTGGTCGGGCTCGGGCGCCGCGGTCCCGACACCGCGATCGCGGAGTCCAAGCGAAAATATGCGACGGCGGCGTGGCTCGAAGAGCTCGCGCGCCACGACTCGCTGTTCAAGCTGGGCGGGGGGCTCGAGTACGCCGAGCTCCGAGCCGAGGCCCTCGCCCGCGATTATCTCGACTGGCGAAAGCAACACTTCGGCGTCGTCTTCCGACAGACCATCGCCGTGCTCGCGCTCCAGGCGCTCGCGAACGCCGCCGTGCTCGGCATCGGCGGCGCGCTCGTCGTCGGTCGACAGCTGAGCCTCGGCCAGCTGGTCGCCGCCGAGCTGATCGTGACCGTCGTCGTCAGCTCGCTCGCGAAGATCGGCAAGTACCTCGAGACCTACTACGACCTCCTCTCGTCGATCGACAAGGTCGGACACCTCACCGACCTCCCCGTCGAGCGCTCCGGCGGTGCGAGCTGCGCGGCCATCGGAGCGTCCGGCGCGGCTTCTCTCCGCCTCGATGGGGTCGTCGCGGGCTACTCCAGCGGCCCGGACGTCCTCCGCGGCCTGCACCTCGCCGTCGCGCCAGGCGAGCGCGTCGCGCTCTCTGGCTCCACCGGCGCGGGGAAGAGCCTCTTCGTCGAGCTCGTCGCCGCGCTGCGCGAGCCGCGGTCGGGGCGGATCCTCGTCGACGGGCTCGACCTCCGCGACCTCGACCTCGGCGCGTTCCGCAGGAAGATCGCCGTCGTTCGTTCCGAGATCATCTCGGGCACGATCCTCGACAACGTGCGCCTCGGTCGTGCCGACGTGGACGCGCACGCGGTCCGGCGGGCCCTCTCCGAGGTCGGGCTGCTCGAGGACATCGACGCGATGCCCGAGGGGCTCCGCACCGAGCTCACAGCGAGCGGCGAGCCCCTCAGCTCGAGCCAGAAGTGCCGCCTCGCGATCGCGCGCGCGGTCGCGGGCGAGCCTGCGCTCCTGGTCCTCGACGACGCGCTCGACGGGCTCGACCCCCGCGTGCGCGAGCCCATGCTCGACGCGCTCTTCTCCCGAGCGCACCGCTGGACGCTGCTCGTCACGAGCAACGATGCCAGCGTCCTCGCGCGCTGCCAGCGCGTGTTGCGCCTCGAGGACGGTGTCCTCCGCCCGGCCTCGGGCCCCCGGTGACGACGATGGGCGAACACACGAGCTCTTCCTCCCAATCTCTTGGACCGTACCGCGACGCCGCGGAGCTCCCGCTGCTGCGGCTCGTGCCTCCCCCCGTGCGTGCGCGCCGCGTCGCGCGCGCGCTCTTCGTCGCGTTCGTGCTCGCGCTCGTGGTGGGCCTGGTCGCTCCCTGGCAGCAGAGCGCCTCGGGCAACGGCCGTGTCATCGCGTTCGCGCCGCTCGAGCGGCAGCAGACGATCGAGGCCTCGGTCGAGGGGCGCGTCATCGCGTGGCACGTGCAGGAGGGCGACCGTGTCGAGCAAGGACAGCTCCTCGTCGAGCTCGCCGACAATGATCCGCGCCTCTTCGAGCGCCTCGAGTCCGAGCGCTCCCTCACCGCCGACCGCGTCGAGACCTACGGCGCGCGCGTGCGGGCCCTCGAGGAGCGCCTCGCGGCGGTCCGGAGCGCGCAGGAGGGCGCGGTCGCGGCTGCGGAGGCCCGCGTGCGCATGGCGCGCGATCGGCTGGTCGCGGCCGAGCAGGGTGTGACGGCTGCCCAGGCCGACCTCGACGCGCAGTCGATCAACCTCTCGCGGACCCGCGGGCTCGCCGATCAAGGCCTCGTGTCTCAGCGCGACCTCGAGCTCGCGGTCCTCGCAGACGCCCGGGCGCGCACGGGCCGCGACGCGTCGGCCGCGACGCGCGACGCCGCGCGCGGAGATCGGGACGCCGCGCAGGCTGCGCTCGCCCAGGCGCAGGCGAGCATGCTGGCCGAGGTGCAGAACGCCGAGGCCTCCCTCGAGTCCGCGCGCACCGACCACCAGGCGGCGCAGGCGGCGCTGCTTCGTTTCGACTCGCGTGTCGCTCGGCAGGGCACCCAAGCGGTCCGCGCGCCGCGCGGCGGCTCGGTCTTCCGCATCCAGGCCAACCTGATGGGCGAACAGATGAAGGTCGGCGACCCCCTGCTCACACTCGTGCCCGACACGGCGGACCGGGCGGTCGAGATGTGGGTCGACGGCACCGATTCGGCCCTGGTGCACGAGGGGCGCCGGGTGCGCCTGCAATTCGAGGGCTGGCCTGCCGTTCAGTTCGCGGGCTGGCCGTCGGTCGCGGTCGGCACGTTCGGGGGCCGCGTCGCGTTCCTCGACGCGACCGACGACGGCCGCGGTAACTTCCGCGTCGTGGTCGTCCCTGATCCCGAGGACGAGCCGTGGCCCGAGCCGCGCTTCCTCCGACAGGGCGTGCGCGCCAACGGCTGGGTTCTTCTCGACACGGTCTCGCTCGGCTTCGAGCTCTGGCGGCAGCTCAATGGCTTCCCGCCGACGGTCACGCCGCATCCATCGACGGCCCCGGGTTCCGGCGCAGGATACCGCGGCACGCGCGGGCCGCCGGGCTCGGGCAGCGGGGGCAGCAGCTACGGCGGCTCGGGCGGTGGGGGCAGCTATGGCGGCGGCGGCTACGGCGGCGGCGGTTACGGAGAAGGGGGCGGCTACTGATGACGGCGCCTCGGGTCGTGAGACCGAGCGCGGTGCTCGTCGCGGCGGCGCTCGTGCTCGCGCCCGGCCCTACGCGCGCCCAAGAGTCCGACTCCGAGGCGGGTCGCGCGGGGCCCGCGCCCGTCCCCGCGGCGCTCGCCGTGCTCCCCGAGCTCGCGCCCGTCGAGGAGATCGCGCTCGGTGGAGGCGCGCCGCTGACGCTCTCGGAGGTGATCGCGAGCGTCGACCGTCACCACCCTCCGCTCGAGGCCGCAGAGCAGCGCGTGCGCGCCGCCGAAGGGCAGCGGCTCTCGAGCGAGGGCGCCTTCGACCTCACGCTCGGCACGCGCGCAGCGGGCAACTTCTTCGGCTACTACGAGTACGGCCGCCTCGACGTGAGCCTCTCGCAGCCGACGCCGTTCTGGGGCACGACGTTCCTCGGTGGCTGGCGCATCGGCCGAGGCTTCGCGCGTGGCGGCATCCCCGACTACTACCGCTACGACGAGACCTTCGACGCCGGTGAGCTGCGTCTCGGTGCTCTCGTCCCGCTCTGGAGAGACGGCCCCATCGACTCGCGTCGTGCCGCGCTCTGGCGCGCCGAGCACAACGTCGAGGCCGCGCGAGAAGACCGCGACTCGCGACGTCTGCGGGTCGTCTACGCCGCGACCGAGGCGTGGGTACGCTGGGTGGCCGCGGGCCTGCGCTACGGCGTGGCGCGCGAGCTGCTGGCGATCGCGGAGGAGCGAGACACGCAGATCGCCGCGCGCGCGCGCGCCGGTGCGATCCCGCCGATCGAGCATCTCGAGAACCGCCGCGCGATCCTCGAGCGTCGACAGACCCTCGTCTCCGCGCGGCGCTTGCTCGAGCAGCGAGCGCTCGCGCTCTCCATCTTCGTTCGTGACGACGACGGAAGCCCCCGCGTGGTCTCGACCGAGCGCTTGCCCGGCGAGATCGAGGGCCCGAGCGACGCAGCCCGCACGGAGGACGAGGACGTCGCGCGGGCGGTCGATCAGCGGCCGGAGCTGGCTCGCTTCGCCGCCCAGCGTCGCGCGGCGGAGGTCGCGGTCGAGCTCGCCGACAACCAGTTCTCGCCCCGCGTGGATCTCTCCGTGCTCGGCTCCGTCGATGTCGGCGGTGCCGGCGTGTCCGACCCGGAGCGTGCGTACGAGATCCAGCGGGCCCTCGGGCGGCCTCAGCTCGAGACGATGCTCACGCTCCAGGTCCCTCTCCAGTTCCGCGACGCGCGCGGACGCATCGAGCAGTCGCGCGCCGAGCTCGCCGCCCTCGACGCGGACCTCGAGCTCGCGCGGGACCAGATCTCGGTCGAGGTGCGCGACGCGCGCAGCGCGCTCCGTGCGGCAGCCGAGAACGTCGCGATCACGCAGGACAGCGCCATGGTCGCGCGCCTGGTCGCCGACGCCGAGCGCGCGCGCTTCGACGCGGGCGCGAGCTCGCTCCTCATCGTGAACCTCCGCGAAGCGGCCGCGGCGGCTGCCGCCCAGGCCGCGATCGATGCGCGCGCCGACCTCGCGATCGCCCGAGCCGCATGGACGGCAGCGACCGCGAACGGCTCGTGAGCGGCCCGAAAGACGGTCTCATCGGGCGTGGCGCGGTCTCGAGCGAGGCTCGCCGGGCCCGAGCGTGGCCGGGGGCGGGGCCCCCCGGGGGGGGGCCCCGCCCCCCCGGGCCCCCAGGGCCGGGGGGAGGCCAGTGAGGGTGGTGCTGGCAACGGCAGGCTGGTGGTGTGCAGGCGTGGTGG
>JBKDQC010000473.1:0-11498 GCA_046342295.1 Deltaproteobacteria bacterium
GTCGGGCTCCTGCGCGCGGGCCTCGCCGACCAGGGTCAGGACACCCGACGCGAGCGCGAGCGCGAGCGCGAGACGGGTCGCGACCGACCCTGGGCGGAGCGCAGACTTCTTGGGGTGGCTCATCGCATTCCTCCGTTCACAGCGATCACGCCCCGCCTTCAGCAAGCCGCATTCCAGGAGGCCAGCACCCGAAAACCCCGTGGATCTGGCGCTGAAGGCCCTCCAGACGGGCTCAGGAACGCATCCGATGCGGAGCTACGCAAACGTTTCCGATCGTCGCGATGAGCCCCCGGTCCCGTGGCGTGCGGTGTCATCGCGCGCCCTCGGCCGCAGGGGCGAGGCGCGCGAGCACGACGGTGTCGCGGTAGCGGCCATCGGGGTGGCGCACGTTCTGGCGCAGGTGCGCCTCCCGCTCGAAGCCGAGCGCCTCGGCGGCCCGGAGCGCACGCGCGTTCTCCGGCGCGGTGTGCACCTCGAGTCGGTGCAAGCCGAGCGCCCCGAAGGCGTGGGCGACCACGGCCGCGCCCGCCTCGCGCACATGGCCTCGCCCCCAGGCGGGGCGATCGATCGCCACGCCGAGCTCGGCGCGACCCCCGCGCTCGCCGCGCCAGAGGCCGGGCGCATCGATGCGGACGAGACCGATCGAGCCGACGAATGCACCGCTCTCGCGATCTTCGAGGATCCACGCGAGGTGGGTCCAGCCGTTCTGCGCGATGATCCGGCGCATCGACGCCCGCACCGCCTCGACGGAGGCCGGCGCGTCCATGAGGAGGTGCTCGAGCGCGCCCTCGCGCATTCGCATCGCGAAGTACGCCGCCGCGTCGCTCTCGCGGTGAGGTCGGAGGCGCAGCCGCGCCGTCTCGAGCGCGGGCACCTCGAGGCGCCGCTCCGGCGTGGGCGCCTCCAACCGCGCCGGCGTCGCTGGGCCCGCCGGCGCGCCGCCGTGCGGCCCGAGCGCGCGCGCTGGCGCATCGCTCCACCACGCCGCACCCAGCTCGCGGTTGCGCGCAGGATGCAGCGGATAGTGGATGCGGTGCTCCTTGCGGCTCGCGAGCCCCACGCAGAGAAGGCGCACGGGATGCTCGCCGTCGTTGAGGAACGTGTGCGCGATGCCGGTGCCACGAGGAAATCCGACCGCGTCTCCGGGGCGCAGCGCGTGCAGCTCGCCATCGATCCACACGTGCGGATGGCCCTCGAGCACGTAGACGAGCTCGTCCTCGTCCGCTTCCGCGTGCGGAAACGACGTGCGCCGCCCCGCAAGGAGAAGCTCGTGGTGCACCCCGAGCTGCGTGAGGCCCGTGTGGCGACCGAGCGGCGAGCCGATCGAGAGCAGCTCCTCCGAGCCCGGGTAGCGGGCATCGTCGGCATCCTGAATCTCGCTCCAATGAACGATGAAGGGAGGTCGCATGGCCCGGAGCATGAACCACGGGCTGGTCGAGAGCCTCCCTGTCTGCCGCGCGCGAGGCCTCCACCCACGCGCGAACGGCGCGCACGGTCAGGGCGTCGACGGCGGAGGCGCAGCGGGCGGGCTCGGCGCGACGTACGCGGGCGCGTTCTCACCGAGGACCGTGACCGAGTCGACGGCGGCGGGCAGGTAAGCGTCGAGCTTACCGACATACCAGCCGAGGCCGAGACCGAGGAGCGCGAGAACGAACACGTAGAAGCCCCACGGCCGCGGCGCCTCGGCGAAGGGATCGCTGAGCTCGCGCTCGCTGTCCTCGGGGAGCTGGGCCTGCTTGGTGAGCGAGCCTCCGAGCGGCACGTTCACCCTCGCCATCGCGTTGAGCGCCCAGCCGTTGGCGTCGAGGATCGGCCCGAGGTTGCGCTTGCGCAGCTTGAGCCAGGCGACCGCCATCGACGGCCCCGAGATCACGAGGACGAGCCCGAGCACGCCGAGCGGCATCCATAGACCGAGCCCGAAGAAGGCTTCGAGCAGGGCCCCGAGCGCAGCGGTGATGCCGCCGACGGCCACGCCGAGCGCCGCCACGACGCCGATGTCGAGCGGGCGCGTCTGGGTCGGGCCACCAGGCGCGGCGTTCGGCGGCGCGGTCAGCGACGCCGTCGCCGATCCGACGTCTGCCGTCATCTTCGCGTCGGCGTCGGCCTGCGCCGCGGCGGCCCGGCTCGCGACGAATTCCTCGACCATGCGGAGCGCCTTCTTGTAAGGCGACCAGAACGCTTGCCGCACGCTGATCGGGTGGTCGATGATCTTCGTGATCGTCGCGTCCCAGTCGAGGCCCTTGCGGTCGTAGAAGACGCCGTTGCGCCCGACCATCAGGTTGTCGACGTCACCGGCCGTCACCGCGGCGGCGATGTGCTTGGTCTCTCCCTTGCTGTTCTTGAGGTCGCAGTAGACGAGGTAGGTGTTCGAGAGCGGCGCCATCGACGCATGCCGTCCCGCGTCGTTGACCTCGATGCAGAGCTCGCACGCGCGCTGGTCGAGGTAGAGCGTGCCGACCTGGAACGCGGCGGGCTTTCGCCGCGAGTAGAAATCGCGGAACGAGACGAAATTGTTCGCGACCTCCATGAGATCGCGACAGAAATGGGCGAGCTTCTCCACCTGCTCGATCGCACGCGCCTCTGGCTCGACGGCCTTGTCCTCGGCCACGAGCGCGAGGACCGCCCTCTCGAGATCGCTCGAGGCGAGCTCACGCACGCGCGCAGCGCCGAGCTTCTCTACGGCCGCGCCCTTCTTGTCGGCCAGGTAGGCGCCGTAGAGGTCGAGCTTGCCCGAGAGCGAGCGCCACTCGGCCTCCGTGAGCGTGCCCTTGTCGCCCAGGAGTGGCCGGACCACCGCAGCCACGAACGCCGCCATCCTGTCGGCCCACGCAGGGTTGAGCCCCGCGTCGAGCGCCAGAGGCTTGCCGGCGACGATCTGCGCGAGCGGGAACTGCGCGAGCTCCGCCGCAGAGACGTCGAGGTCCTTGGCCGCGATCTCGAGGTAGGCCTTCTCCTCGCCGTTCACGGCGCCGAGGGCGCGCGGGTCGTACGCCGCGACCCGGCCGCGCGCGAAGTAGTCGTCGATCTTCGCCTTCACCGCGATGAGAGCCGCGTGGGCCGCGGCGGTGTCGTCGCCGAGGGGGCGCAGCGCCTCGTCGGCCCTTCCCCTCTCGAGCCACTCCGCGTGCGCACGGACCGCCTCGAAGAAGGCCCTCGTCGCTGCCTCGTCGAGGCCCTCGGCGCCCGACTTGTCCTTCGGCGGGCTCAGCGTGCACGACACGGCCTCTTCGAGGAGCTTCGTCAGCTCCGCGTCCTCGGCGCTCGCCGGCGGCACGACGCCGTCGCCGTTGAGGCGCCCCTTGTCGAAGGCGCTCAGGGCGTCCTTCGCGTCGGCGACGGAGATCTCCTTGGCGCCAGACTTGCCGAGGCTCGCGAGGATCTTCTTCGCGCTCGCGAAGAGGACCTTGCCCTCCTCGTCCTCGCTGTCGATCGCGGCGAGCGGCAGGACCGCGCTGGCCTTCGGAAGGATCTCGACGTCCGACAGCACCTTGCCGACCCAACGGGCCGCCGCGATGAGCTCGCTCGCGCGGACGCGCCCGTCCTTGTCGGCGTCGAGGAGCGAGAGCGTGCGCGCGTCGAGCTCGAGGCCCTGGATCGGACATGCGAGCGCGACCCATAGCTTCTGGTCGAGCTCGCCGATCGACACGAGGTCTTGCCCCGTCCGGAGCTGGACCTGGTCGAAGCCTCCGACGCGCGCGAATTTCCAGCGGTGAGCCATGGGGTAGTCTCTCCTTCGCCTCGTGTCCCGGCCAAAGGACGGTTGTCGAGGACGCGCGGACGTACGAGACCAGAGCCCACCGTGTCAACGACCGACGAGACGACGACTGTGCCCAGCGCGGTGCCGACGGCGGGCGAGCGCCCGGCGCGGTCTCTCTCCCGCGGACACCTCGTCGCGCGCGGCATCCAGATCGGCCTCGCGCTCGCGTGGATGCTCGTCCGCTACGCCGCGCTGCGCCTCTCGGTGCTCGTCACGTCGGACGACGACACGGTCGGCCTCTGCGAGCGCGAGCACCTGCGCGGACGGCTCCTGCGCGAGACGCTCGAGGGCCTCGGGGCCACGTTCATCAAGCTCGGCCAGGTCATGAGCACGCGGCCGGATCTCTTCTCGCCCGAGATCATCGCGGAGCTCGAGGCCCTGCAGGACGACCTCCCGCGCTTCGGGGACGCGCGGCGCATCGTCGAGCGCGAGCTCGGCCCGCGCGCGCCGCGCCTCGCGAGCATGGACGAAGAGCCTGTGGCCGCCGCATCCGTCGCGCAGGTGCACCGCGGCGTTCTCGAGGACGGCCGCGAGGTCGCGATCAAGATCCTCCGCCCCGAAATCCGGCTCCTGGCCGAGCGGGACGGCGCGATCCTCCATGCGTTCGCGAGCGTGCTCATGAGATCGAGCGAGGCCGCCCGACACGCCGAGCTCGTCGAGCACCTCGACCACTTCCTCGAGGGCATCGTCGCGCAGACCGATCTGCGCATCGAGGCCGAGAATTACCGACGTTTTCGCAAGAATTTCCGCCGCTTCAAGAAGCTGCGCTTCCCCGAGGTCGTCGAGGAGCTCTCGGGCGAGCGCGTCCTCGTGATGGACTTCGTGCGCGGCGAGAAGATCCAGCGCTCTCACGCCGAGCGCTTCCCCGACCTCGCCGACCGCCTGCGCGAGGCCTTCCTCAAGATGTGCTTCGAGGACGGCTTCCTCCACGCGGATCTCCATCCGGGGAATTTCGTGGTCCAGGAGGACGGCTCGATCTGTATCTTCGACGTGGGCCTCACCAAGTCGCTCTCCGAAGACGCGCTCGAGTACTACATCGACTTCAACCGCTGCCTCGCGTTCGGCACGACCGCGGACTTCATGCATCACCTCCGCACCTACCACCGGTACATCGAGGGGACGGTCGACTGGGTCGAGCTGGAGAGGGACATCGCGGAATTCGCGCGCGAGTTCCGCGCGATGAGCGCCAAGGATCTCGAGTTCCGCGTGCTGATCGACCGCGTCTTCGCCACGGGCCGCAAGCACGGCGTGCGTCCCCGCCCCGAGATGACGCTGATGATGGTCGGCCTCGTCACGGCCGAAGGCATCGGAAAGCAGCTCGCGCCGGACGTGAATTCGTTCCAGGAGGTCACGAATTACCTGATCCCCGTGCTGGCGAGGCGCGGCATGCTCTCGGACGAGACGATCGCCCGCTTGGCCGAGAGCGCGCTCGCGTCCGGGTGATCGGGCCTACCCCCGTGACCACCTGCCCCAAACCGTGCGAGCGTTCGGGCGGTCATGAACCAAAGGCGGGCGCGCATCCTCTGCGCAGACGACATCGAAGGCAACCGCGCCCTCGTCGAGGAGACCCTCCGCGACGAAGGGGTCGAGGTCGTCTCGTGCGCGTCGGGGGACGCGCTGATCGACGCCTTCCGCGAGGACGGCGCGAGCCTCTTGCTGCTCGACGTGCGCATGCCGGGCCGCGACGGGTTCGACACGCTCGCCGCCGTGCGCGCGCTGCCTGGCGGAGAGGACGTCCCCGCCCTCTTCCTCACGGCGCTGCGGGATCTGGACACCTTCGACCGCGCGCTCGCGGCCGGAGCGGAGTTCATCTCCAAGCCGATTCGCCCAGTCGAGCTCACGGGCCGTGTGCGGACGCTCCTGCTCATGGGCGCGCTCGACGCAGAGCTGCGCGCGCACCACGCGGAGCTCGCGCGCCAACGCGACGCCGTCGTGCGTCTGCAGCTCCAGCGCGAGCTCATGTCGGCGTTTCTCGTGCACGACCTCAAGAGCCCGGCCGGCGCGATCGCTCTGCACGCCGACCTCCTGCGGCGCGACGCGAGCCTTCCGACGGAGGCGCGTGAGTCGGCCGAGACGATCGGCGTCCTGGCGCGACGGATGGCGCAGCTCGCGAGCAACCTCCTCGATCTCGCACGGGCCGACGAGGGCCTGCTCGAGATCGCCCGCGAGGGGGTCGCGTGGAGCGAGCTCGCCGCGGAGGTGAGGGCGACCTTCGCGCTCCCGGCGCGAGAGCGGAGCCTCGAGATCGCGCTCGCGATCGCGCCCGCCGCGCGGGTCGTCGGCAGCCGTGACATTCTGCGGCGCATGCTCGAGAACCTCGTCGAGAACGCGCTCCACCACGGTCCACCAGGCTCGGTGGTCCGCATCGAAGCCGAGGCGGTGGGCGCCGAGGTCGTTCTTCGGGTGTGCGACGCGGGGCAGGGCGTGCCGCCCGAGCTCCGCGAGCGGATCTTCGAGCGCTTCGCGCAGCTCGGCTCCGCCGAGCAGAGGCACCGTGGCCCTGGCCTCGGGCTGCCGTTCTGCCGCATGGCGGCCGAGCTCCACGGCGGCACGATCACGCTCGATCCCGCGCGCCCGGGCGCCGTCTTCGTCGTGCGACTCCCCTCCGCGAGCACCCTGTGATGCCGGGCGAGCTCCCCTCACTCGAGTCTCTCTTCGACGCGGCCCCCGACGCGATGATCCTCGTCGACGGATCGGGCCGGATCGTGCAGGTCAATGACGAGGTCGAGCGCATGTTCGGGTGGCGGCGCGACGAGCTCGTCGGACAGCCGATCGAGACGCTCGTGCCGTCGCGCGCGCGGGCGAGCCACGGCCTCGTGCGCAGCGCGTACGTGGCGGCGCCGCGGCGCCGGGGCATGGGCTCGGGCATGGATCTGCGCGGGGTCCGCAAGGACGGCTCGGAGATCTCCGTCGAGATCGGGCTCAGCCCGATCGAGCGCGGCGAGACCGGTCGCTTCGTGCTGGCGGCGGTGCGGGACACGAGCGAGCGCAAGGCCGCCGAGCGCCGCGCGCAGGTCTCCCTCGAGCGGCTCGTGAGCGCGCTCGAGAGCATGAAGGAGGCTTTCGCGATCTTCGATCACGACGATCGCCTCGTGCTCTGCAACAGCGCCTACCGCACCGACCTCGTGCCGAGCCTCGGAGGCGCCGCGGTCGGCGCGCACTACGAGGAGCTGCTGAAGGAGATCGTCGGCCAGCTCGAGGCCGCGCCCGGTTCGCCCGAGGAGCTGTTGTCGCGGCTGCTCGCGTACCACCGCGAGCCCGTCGGCGCGCTCGACGTCGTCACGCGCGATGCGCGTCACCTCCGCATCCAGGAGCGCAGCACGCCGGAGCGAGGACGCATCGTGACGATCGCGGATCTCACCGAGGACGTGCGGCGCCAGAGGGAGCTGCGCGCGGCGCGCGAAGCGGCCGACTCCGCCAACGCCGCCAAGAGCGACCTCTTGCGGTCGATGAGCCACGAGCTCCGGACCCCGCTCAACGCGGTGCTCGGCTTCGCGCAGTTGCTCCAGCGGGACCGCGCGCTGAGCGACCGCTCCCAGCGCCGCGTCGATCACGTCGTTCGTGGCGGAGAGCACCTCTTGCGGCTGATCGACGACGTGCTCGATCTCGCGCGCGTCGAGTCCGGCGCGATCCCGCTCTCGTGCGAGCCGGTGCTCGTGCGCGAGGTGCTCGAAGACGTCTGCTCGACGCTCGGTCCGCTCGCCGACAAACGTGGCATCGAGGTCTCGATCGACGCGATCGCAGCCGAGGTCGCGGTCCGCGCAGATCGCACGCGGCTCCGCCAGATCGTCCTCAACTACGGCTCGAACGCGATCAAGTATGGTCGCGAGCAAGGCTGCGTGCGGCTCGCGGCGCGCCCGCTCGAGGCCGAGGAGGCGATCCGTCTCTCGGTCGTCGACGACGGGCCCGGGATCGCGCCGGAGCGGCAGGGCCGCCTCTTCCAAGCCTTCTACCGCGCTGGGCAGGAGACCGGCTCGATCGAGGGCACGGGCATCGGCCTCGCGCTCTCGCAGCGTCTGGCGGAGATGATGGGAGGGTCCGTGGGCTTCTCGAGCACGCCCGGCGCGGGCTCCGAGTTCTGGGTGCAACTGCCGCGCGCGAGCGCCGCCCGCGTGGCCGAGCCGTCGCGCGCCCCGCGCGAGGTACGCACGGTCGGCCCCACACGCTCGATCCTCTACGTCGAGGACAACCCCGCGAACCTCATCTTCATGGAGGAGGTCGTGGGCGAGCTCGCGGGTGTCGAGCTCATGACGGCACCGACGGGTGAGCTCGGCCTCGAGCTCGCGCGCGTGCACAAGCCCGCGCTCGTCATCCTCGACATCAACCTCCCAGGCATGAGCGGCTTCGAGGTCTCGAGGCGCCTGCGGGAGGACCCGACGACCGCGGCGATCCCGGTGATCGCGCTGAGCGCCTCGGCGATGGAGAGCGACGTGCGACGCGCCGAGGCCGCCGGCCTCGCCCACTACCTCACCAAGCCCGTGCGCATCGACCGCCTGCTCGAGGTGATCTCCGAGCTGCTGCCCGGCCTGCTCGAGCGCGAGGCCTGAGCGCCCGCGCGGAGCCGAGGGGCACAAAGCCGCGGAATTCTTCGATTCTCGCGGCTTCCTCGACGCTCCGGAGATCGTGTGGCACCGTCCGCCCCCTTCACGTCGGGGCAGACGACACCGGGTAATAAGGTGTGACGCCGGCCTCGACCGACCCGAGAGAGTTCCATGGCGAGCGGCAAGGCATTGGTGATCGTCGAGTCTCCTGCGAAGGCCAAGACCATCGCGGGCTACCTCGGCTCCGGCTTCATGGTCGAGTCGTCGATCGGCCACATCCGGGATCTGCCCAAGAGCGCGGACGACGTGCCCGAGGAGCTCAAGCGCACGGAATTCGGCAAGCTCGGCGTCGACGTCGAGAACGACTTCAAGCCGCTCTACGTCATCGACGCGGACAAGAAGCAGCACATCGGCAAGCTGAAGAAGCTGCTCTCGGAGGCCGACACCCTCTACCTCGCGACCGACGAAGACCGCGAGGGAGAGTCCATCGCGTGGCACCTGCACGAGGTGCTCAAGCCGAAGGTGCCGGTGCACCGGATGGTCTTCCACGAGATCACGAAGAAGGCGATCCAGGAGGCGATCAAGAAGCCGCGCACGATCGACCGACGCCTCGTGAACGCCCAGGAGGCCCGGCGCATCCTCGACCGCCTCTACGGCTGGGAGGTCTCGCCGGTCCTCTGGAAGAAGGTGATGCCGCGGCTCTCGGCCGGCCGCGTGCAGAGCGTGGCGACGCGCATCCTCGTCGAGCGCGAGCGCGAGCGGCGCGCGTTCGTATCGGCGAGCTACTGGGATCTCAGCGCGCGCCTCGTGAAGGTGAAGCGCGAGGACGGTGACAAGGACGTCGAGGCGCAGCTCGTCGGCGTGGGCGGCAAGCGCCTCGCGACCGGCAAGGACTTCGACGCCAAGGGCATGCTCACGAAGAAGGACGCGCTCGTGCTCTCGGAGACCGACGCGCGCTCGCTCGCCGCCGGTCTCGAGGGCGCGCGCACGAAGGTCACCTCGATCGAGCGCAAGCCCTACAAGCGCTCCCCTTCGCCGCCCTTCATGACCTCGACGCTGCAGCAGGAGGCATCGCGCAAGCTCCGCTTCTCCGCGCAGCGCACGATGAAGGCCGCGCAGCGCCTCTACGAGAACGGCTACATCACGTACATGCGCACGGACTCCACGACGCTGAGCGATACGGCGATCGCGGCGGCCCGCAGCCAGATCAGCGCGCTCTACGGCAAGGAGTACGTGCCCCCCGCGCCTCGCACCTACGCGAACAAGGTGAAGAACGCGCAGGAGGCCCACGAGGCGATCCGCCCCGCGGGCGACGACTGGAAGCTCCCCGAAGAGGTCGGCCGCGAGGTCGATCCGGACCAAGCCAAGGTCTACGAGCTCGTCTGGAAGCGCACGGTCGCCTCGCAGATGCAGGACGCGCGCGGCGAGAGTGTCTCGGTGCGCTTCGGCGCGCGGGCCAGGGACGGCCGCGAGTGTGAGCTCTCCGCGGCGGGCCTCACGATCGAGTTTCCGGGCTTTCTTCGCGCCTACGTGGAGGGCTCCGACGATCCCGAGGCGGAGCTCGAGAGCAAGGAGAAGCAGCTTCCGAAGCTCGCCGAGGGCCAGGAGCTCGACGCGCGCGAGGTCTCGGCGGCGGGCCATGCGACGCAGCCGCCTCCCCGCTACACGGAGGCCTCGCTCGTGCGGAAGCTCGAGGAGCTCGGCGTGGGCCGGCCCTCGACGTACGCGGCGACGCTCGCGACGATCCAGGATCGCGGCTACGTGCTCAAGAAGGGCACGGCGCTCGCGCCGAGCTTCACCGCGTTCGCGGTCGTGACCTTGCTCGAGCGGCATTTTCCCGAGCTCGTCGATTACGCCTTCACCGCGAAGATGGAGAGCGACCTCGACGACATCGCCAACGGCGAGAACGAGTCGGCGCCGTGGCTGCGCCGCTTCTACTTCGGCGTGCAGGCCGAGGGCGCCGCGAACGACAGCCACGTCGCGAGCGCGGGCACGACCGGAGTGCACGCGCACCGAAGCGCAGGCCTCGAGGTGGGCCTGCGAAAGCTCGTGAGCGAGCACCTGGGCGACATCGACGCCCGCGAGATCAACTCGATCGCGATCGGCAAGGACACCGAGGGCCGCGACATCGTCGCGCGCGTCGGGCGCTATGGCGTGTACGTGCAGCGCGGCGACGACACCGCGACCGTCCCGGAAGACGTCGCGCCGGACGAGCTGACCATCGCCAAGGCGCTCGAGCTGATCAGCGCACCGAGCGGCGGCCGCGAGCTCGGCACCGATCCGAAGTCGGGCCTGCCGGTCTACGTGCGCGCCGGCCGCTTCGGCGCGTACGTGATGCTGGGTGACCCGAAGATGAGCGAGGACAAGCCCAAGACGGCCTCGCTCTTTCGCACGATGAGCCCCGCGAGCGTGACGCTCGCCGAGGCCCTCAAGCTGCTCGAGCTGCCGCGCACCGTCGGCACCGTGGACGGCGAGCCGATCGTCGCGCAGAACGGCAAGTACGGGCCCTACATCACCAAGGGCAAGGAGACGCGCAGCCTCGGCAGCGAGGACGAGCTCTTCACCGTGACGACCGAGCAAGCGCTCGCGATCCTCGCGCAGCCCAAGACGCGGCCCGGACGTCAGGCGCGCGGCCCGGTCGCGCCGCTCAAGGAGCTCGGCGAAGACCCCGTCTCGAAGAAGACGATCACCGTGCGCGACGGCCGCTTCGGCGCCTACGTCTCCGATGGCGAGACGCACGCGACGCTGCGCAAGGGCGACTCCCCCGAGACCATCACCCCCGAGCGCGCGCAGGAGCTGCTCGCCGAGCGCCGCGAGCGCGGCCCGTCGAGCGGCAAGGGCGGCCGCAAGAAGCCCGCGCGCGCCGGTGCGAAGAAGGCCGCGGAGCCGAAGGCCGAACGCGAAGCAGCGGCGCCGAAGGACAAGAAGGCCGCGGCGAAGGGCAAGAAGGCCGTCGCGAAGGATCCGAAGCCTGCCGCGGAGGGCAAGAAGACCTCCGCGAAGCCCTCGAAGAAGACCAGCAAGCCCACGGCCACCTCGCCCGACGCGTGAGGTCTCGTCAGGGGCCCGCGAAGAGACGCGCGCCCTGGTCGAGCACCTTCGTGGTCAGCGACTCGAGGAGGGCGAGACGGCGCCCCGCGCGGCCCGCGAGGATCGCCGCGCGAGCAGCCGCGGCGGGGCCGTGGTGCAGGTGGTGCTCG
>JBKDQC010000474.1:0-1232 GCA_046342295.1 Deltaproteobacteria bacterium
CTGCGGGCGCTCCGCGGGTAGCATCGCGCCGTGAGCCGAGATCCCGACCAGCACGATGCGAGCGCGGCACAAGCAGGTCGTCTCGCCGAGACACGCCCCGCCGACGACCCGGGCACGCCAAGC
The DNA here is from genome assembly GCA_046342295.1 of Deltaproteobacteria bacterium. Classification (GTDB taxonomy): domain Bacteria; phylum Myxococcota_A; class Polyangia; order Polyangiales; family Sandaracinaceae; genus JAFLCL01. Next base: position 124 of record JBKDQC010000474.1, read on the forward strand.
GCCGAGGGCCTCGTCGGCGAGCTGGCGAGCGCGCTCGTCGACCGGCTGCGCGATCACGGGATGGTCGGTCGCGGCGGCATGGCGCGCGTCGATCTCGTGCACGACAAGGCCCTCGAGCGCTTCGTCGTCATGAAGCGGCTGCACGACCACCTCGAGAGCGACCCCAGCACCCTCGCGATGTTCGTTCGGGAGGCGCGGATCACGGGGCAGCTCGAGCACCCGAACATCGTGCCTGTGCACGACATCGGCCTCGATGCTCACCGCTCCGTGTACTTCACGATGAAGCGCGTCGAGGGAAAGACCCTCGCCGACGTGATCGACGCCCTGCCGCCGGGGCCCATCGCGCACGATGCGCTGCTCGACATCCTCGACGTCGCCATCAAGGTCTGCGACGCGCTCGCCTTCGCACACGACAAGGGCCTGCTTCATCTCGACGTCAAGCCAGGCAACGTGATGGTCGGCGACTTCGGGCAGGTCTATCTCATGGACTGGGGCGTCGCTCGACAGAGCGGCGCGGGGGCGGCGGGCTCGAGTCCGCGCGACCCCGACCCGCACGGAGGCCGGCCCGTCCTCGTCGGTACGGCGACGCACATGGCGCCGGAACAAGCCCGCGGCCTCCTCTCGGCCTTCGACGAGCGCACCGACGTCTTCGCGATGGGCGCGCTGCTCTACCACGTGCTCGCGCGCGTCCCGCCCTACGAGGCCGACAGCTACTGGGTGGCGCTCGTGCTCGCGCAGACCGGCGAGGTGAGGCCGCTCGAGGAGGCCGCGCCCTGGGTGCCCGACATGCTCGTGCGCATCGTGAAGCGCGCGATGGCCTTCGCGCCCTCGCAGCGGTACGCCACGGTCAGCGACCTGCGCCAGGACCTCGTGGCCTTCTCGCGCGGCGGCGGTGTGTTCGAGGTCGTACGCTTCGCGGCCGGAGAGGACGTCGTGCGCGAAGGCGAGCCGGCGGACTGCGCTTACATCATCGAGAGCGGGACGCTCGAGGTCTTCAAGGGTGAGGGCGCCGAGCAGCGCCTGCTCCGGACGATGGGCGCCGGAGAGGTGTTCGGCGAGACGGCGATCCTCTCGCCCGGCAACCGGACCGCGACGGTCGTCGCGCGCAC
>JBKDQC010000475.1:0-1700 GCA_046342295.1 Deltaproteobacteria bacterium
CCGACGGCACGCCCGACTTCCGCGATCTCGACGCCGACGGCAACGGCGTGACCGACGCGATCGAGGGCGGCGAGGATCTCGACGCCGATGGGCGGCCCAACGCGCGCGACCGCGACAACGACGGCGATGGCCTGCTCGACACAGCCGAGGTCGGAGCAGACCCCACGAGACCGCGCGACTCGAACTCCGATGGCACGCCCGACTACAACACGCGCGACTCCGACGGCGACACCATCTCCGACACGGAGGAGGAGCTCGTCGACACCGACGGCGACGGCATCACCGACGGCATCGACCTCGACTCGGACGACGACACGCTGCTCGACTCCCTCGAAGCCGGCGACGCGAGCCTCGACACACCCGCGATCGACTCGGACGGCGACGGCGCGCCTGACTTCCGCGACGTCGACAGCGACGGCGACGGCCTCTCGGACGAGGCCGAGGTCGGAACCTACGGCACCTCGCCGACGCGCCCCGACACGGACGGAGACGGGGTCTCGGATCTGATCGAGATCGGTGCCGGCACGAGCCCGACCGACGGCTCCGTCAGCCCGCGCACGCGCGGCGACGTCGTCTTCCTCGTGCCGTACATGAGGCCGCCCGAGCCGCTGCGCGACACCCTACAGTTCTCGACGAACCTCCAGCGCGCCGACGTCTACTTCCTCATGGACAACACCGGCTCGATGGGCGGGACCATCCGGAACCTCCAGATGGGCCTGACGGATACGGTCATTCCCGGCATCGTCGCGGGCATCCCGGAGGCGTGGTTCGGCGTCGGCGGCTTCGACGACTACCCCCTCGGCGGCCACGGGACCGCAAGCTGCGGCACCGACACCGCGAGCATCCAGCACGATCAAGCCTTCTTCCAGTACCAGATCATGACGGCGTCCGCCGCGGACGCGCAGACCGCAGTCAACCGTTACCGCACGAACTGCGGCGCGGACGGCCCGGAGTCGGGCGTCGCCGCGCTCTACGCGCTCGCGATGCGAGACACCCTCGGAGGCTATGCGCGGTTCGCGACGGGGACCTCGGCGAGCACCTCGCCGCCGAGCTGTCCCGCGGGCTACCGCGGCGCCGCGTGCTTCCGCCCCGACGCCGTCCCGATCGTCATCGTGATGACCGACGTCGACCAGCACAACCGCCCTGGCTGCTCGTGCGACTACACCTCGTCGGTGCCGCGGGTGGGAGCCTCGCGCGGCCCCGCGTGGGACGCGTCGATCACGGCGCTCCGCGCCCTCAATGGCCGCGTCGTGGGCATCAACACCTCGGGCGGGCGTCCCTTCCTCGAGCAGCTCGTCAGCGAGACCACGATCGCATCGGGCGCGCCGGGACCGGCCCGCGATTACGTCCTCGATGCGCGGGGCGGCTCCGGCCTCTCGGCCACCATCGTCGACCTCGTCCGCCGCGCGGCCGCGGTGCCGCTCGACGTCTCGGCCCAGGCCGTCGATCTCGCCGACCCCGGCGAGACGGTCGACGCGGTCGCGGCCTTCGTCGATCACCTCGAGCCCAACGTGGCGGGCGCACCGGGCCTCACCTGCACGGGCGGCTTCGCCACGAGTGACTTCGCGGGCATCGATGGAGACTCTTTCCCGGACACCTTCCTCGACGTCACCCCCGGCGCTCCGGTCTGCTTCGACATCCTGCCCAAACAGAACGACACCGTGCCGGCGACGCTCGTGCCGCAGATCTTCCGCGCCCAG
>JBKDQC010000476.1:0-43919 GCA_046342295.1 Deltaproteobacteria bacterium
TGACTCATGCTCTGACGTTTCTTGCCGGAGGGTCTGGCCGCAGCCCCTCCCTCTCGCCGAGTGAATCGGCGAGAGCCTCCCTCCCGCCGATTCGAGCCCGTGGCACCCGCATCGATCCATCCGAGTGCCACGTGCTCTCACATGCCCGACACGCCCGTCACCTCGGTTCGCGTGGCCGTGAAGGTCAGCGCCGAGGAGTAGCCATCCGCGATGCGCGCGTCGTTGTAGCAGCCGCGGCCTTCGATCCGTGTGCCGTCCCCGTCGATGCAGGCCGTGACGACCGGTTGACACCCGCGCGGACCCATCCGAACGACCTCGAAGGACTCGAGCCCGTCGCCGTCGAGATCGACGTCGGGCGCAGTCGGGCGCAGCCGGATCACCGAGATCATCGCCCCGCCGATCATCATGTCGGCGAGGGTGGGATCCTCGGTCGAACCATCGCACGGGTCGCCGATCTCGATCGTGAAGCCACCGGCCCCACCGAACATCTCGAGCATGCTCGCGCTGAGGAACGACAGCAGCGTGGTTGGGATCCCTCCGCAGATCAGACCGTCCGAGAGGCCGGTCAGCTCGCCGGCCGCCTGCGTCGTCGTCGCGCGGAGCCGCCCCTGCTCGAGCGTGATCGGGAGGAACGCGATCGGGAGGTCGAGGTCCTCGGGGCCACCCGTGAGCGAACGCGACGCGATCTGGCTCTCGAGCGAGGTGGTGGGCGTGAGGTCGCGGTTGAGCGAGTTCGGATCGACCGTGAAGCCGCTGCCCGCGGCGTCGCCGAGGAGCCACGCGGCCCGCAGGGACGGATCCTCGATCGCGGCGGGATCGTCGAGACCGAGGAAAGAGAGGAGGAATGTAGGACCGCCGCCACCCCCGGGACCGCCACCACCCCCGGGACCGCCACCACCACCGAAGAACATGTTGATGAGGCCGAGCGCAGGTCCGAGCGCCGTCGCGAATCGGTTGTCCGGCGTGCCGTCGCCCGAGTAGTCGCAGCCGGTCATGTCATCGCCGAACTGCGTGTTCTGGAGGCGGACCGACACTTCCTCTCGACAATCGGCGCCGCACCCGTCCCATCGCATGGTGTTGCCGTCGTCGCACTGTTCGGCAGCCTCGAGCATGCCGTTGCCGCAGCCGGCGATCGTGAGGCAGTCGGCGCTGCAGCCGGGAGTTCCGTCGCAGACCTCTCCCCGATGAAGGTCGAGCACCCCGTTGCCGCACATCTCGTTCGAGCGACAGTCGCCGCGGCAGCCGTCGCCGGAGAGGTTGTTGCCGTCGTCGCAGGCCTCACCGGTGTCGAGACGCCCATCGCCGCAATACGGATCGCGAACACAGGCTTCGCTGCAGCCGTCGCCAGGCGTCAGGTTGCCGTCGTCGCACTGCTCGCCCGCTTCGAGGCGGCCGTTGCCACACTCCGGAGGAGGCACGAATGCGTCAGGGCGAGCGACGACGCCCCCGTCCGTCCCATCGGGGATGAAGACGTCGGAGCGACCCGGCGCGTCCAGATCGAGCACGATGCCCGCGTCGTCGCCGCCGGCCGTGTTGGTGCTCGCGCAGCCTGCGAGCGCGCCCGCGACGACCGTCGCCGCGAGCATGGGGGTCCTGTAAGTATGCATGGAGTCCTCTCTCGTCCCGAGCCCAGGGAACGGCGGAACTTAACAGAACGCCGGCGGGCGCAAACCCGGGCGAGGTGGGGAGCGGGGAAGCCAGGTCTCGGGCGACGACGTACAAAGGCGTCATGATGACGTCCCCAGACGGCCTCGCCCTCGGCGCGGGCGAGAAGATCGTGTGGCAGAGTCGAGGCGGCGGCCCCGCGGGGTACGGCCAATGGGTCTACGTGATCGCTGTCCTGGTCAGCCTGAACCTCTGCGGTTCCATCGCGTTCATCCCCCTCGGCATCCTCGGCGCCTCGAGCCTCGGCGGCGCCGCCACCCCGGACCTTGCCGCGCGGACGCTCGGAGCCCTGCCGTCATTCCTCTGCCTCGCGCTCAGCCTCGGGCTCGCGGCGACGGGGGCCTTCGTCGCCCTCAAGCCACGCTTGCGGCACTCCTACTTCCTCACGCAGGAGCGGCTCATCGCCGCGAAGCTGTGGGGTGGCCACGAGAGCTGGCCGCTCGAACGGATCCGCGAGATGCGCCAGTACGTGGCCGTCTACCATGGTCGGTACGGGCAGCGGCAGGAGGTCGCGACCCACCGCGTCGAGCTGCAACTCGACACGGGTGCTTGGACGAAGGTCGGGCCGATCGCCGATGTGCAAGCGCTCCTCGATCTCTACGAGAACGCCGTGGCGACTCGCTGGGTGGATCTCGCAGCGCTGCCCGACGTGGGCGGTGGTCTCGCCCCGGGCGAGGCGCGCGCCGACTTGCTCTTCGTCGCGCGTACGCGGACGGCTGGCATGAGCTACGGCCCACTCTTCATCGGGCCCTCACGCTTGATCCGGTTCACCGAGATCCCCGAGGCCCACCAGCTCGCGCGGCTCTACTCGCTCCTTGGTCGCGATGGAGCGGCGGAGGAGCTCGAGGAGCTCTTCGTGGCCAGCGCGCGCGCCGGAACCTTCGGACACTTCGTCGACCTCGCCTGCGACGATGCCAAACCGAGCATCGACGGCGACGTCGTGACCCTGAGGTTCGGCGAGCGCACGGAGCCCGTTGCCCTCGACCGCGCCGACGCCGACCGCGCGCGTGCGTTTCTCGCGGGTCCAAGCCCCTACAGGAACTGATGGAAGCGACGCTCACGCTCGCGCTGGCGGTGCTCGCATGCGCGGCGCTTTACGCCCTGTCGCGGCTACCGAAGCGAAGAGCTCCCCGCACCGTCGCGAGTCTTCGACGCGAGCTCGACCGACTGACGCACGACGCGCGCTCCTCCGAGTCGCTCCTGGCGCGAGAGCAAGCGCGGAGCCCGGAGTCGACCGAGCTCGAGCGGCTCGAGACCGTGCTGCGCCGTCTGCGACGTGAGCGCAGACGCTGAACACGGTGCCGCGGCGTCCGCTTCGTCGTAGGCTCGTGCCGCGTGTCTTCCACCCCGACCCGCCCCTCCGCACCGCCTGGGGCCGCATCCGATGCGGTGCTCGAGCTCGGCCGCGGCCTCGGCCACGAGGTGCGAGACGCGAGACCGTTCTGGCAGGCGCTGACGCACCGCTCCTTCACGAACGAGCGGCCGGGCGTGGCCCCAGAGCACAACGAAACCCTCGAGTTCCTGGGAGATTCCGTCATGGGTCTGGCGGCGGCGCTCCTCCTTCGAGAGACCTTCCCTGCTGCGCGTGAAGGCGAGCTCACACGCCGTCGCGCAGACCTCGTCTGCGAGAAGACGCTCGCGCGCATCGCGCAGGATCTCGACATCGGCCCGTCGCTCCGTCTGGGGCGGGGGGAGGAGCGAAGCGGCGGCCGGACGAAGGCGCGACTGCTCGCGAGCGCGCTCGAGGCGACGGTCGCCGCCGTGCTCCTCGACAGCGACATCGAGACGGCGCTCGAGGTGGCCCGGCGTCTTCTGGCGCCGCACCTCGATGCGAGGGCACCCGGCGAGGACGACTTCAAGTCGCGCGTCCAGGAGCACCTGCAGGCCGCGGCCAGGGGGACACCACGCTACGAGCTGGTGGGGCACGAGGGACCGGAGCACGCCCGGATCTTCTTCGTGGCGATCCTGGTCGAGGGCCACGAGCTCGCGCGCGGACAGGGTCGCTCGAAGCTCGAGGCCGAACAGGCCGCGGCGCGCATGGCGTTCGAAGGTCTCACGAAGACGAGCGCGTCGGAGCCGTGACGGCCACGCCATGACCCAGCTCGGAATGCGACGATGACGCGGCGCGCTCGCTCGATCGCTTGTCTGGTGATCTCGATCTGGCTGGCGTGGTTCGCGGGCCTCGCGCCGTCGGCGTCATCGAGCGCCGATGCCCCGCACACGACGCCCGCCCGATCGGCGCGCGCTCGCGCTCGGTCACCGCGCCGACGCACCACGCCCCGCATCACCGCCGCGCAGCGTCGGCAGATCCGCCGCTGGCATCGGCGCGCACCGCGCGCGGAGGTGGAGGTCTGGTCGCGCCGCGACCCTGCGCCCGTCGTGCTCCGCCCAATCGGCAGCCGCGAGCGCTTCGAGCTGAGCCCTGAGGACGACGGTGGGTTCGACGGAGAGGCGCTCGAGCGCGCCGAGCTCGCCTTCGCGCATCGCGAGGATGGCTCGCATCGGCCAGTTCACCCGCGCCTCCTCGAGCTCGTGCACCGCGCGGTCCGACACTTCCGAGCGCCGTACGTGTACGTGGTCAGCGGCTACCGCGGGAGCAACCCGAGAAGCCGGCATGCGCAAGGCCGGGCGGTGGATCTGGTGCTGCCCGGCGTGCCCGATCGTCGGCTCGCGGCCTACCTGCGCCCACAAGGCTTCGTCGGCGTGGGCATCTATCCCACCAGCGGCTTCGTTCACCTCGACGTGCGCGCACGAAGTTACTTCTGGTCCGACTCGTCCGCGCCAGGCCAGCGCAACCGCGAGAGGCGCATTCTCCGGACGCTCGGGCCGCGCTTCGACCGCATCGCACGCAGCCTCGGAGCCGAGCCCGTGCCGGACGTGGAGGAGCTCGACGAAGACGAAGAGCTCGAGGAGGCGGACGAGAGAACGATCGGAGAAGGCGCGTTCGGCTCGGACCGCGAAGCACCGGTGACTGGACCGAGCGCGGCGCACGGCGAGGTGGGCGCCTTCGTCTCGAGGCCCGAAGACGCTGGCGTCGATGGCCCGGCTCGACCCTGACGCGCGCGGTATGCTCCCAGCATGTCCGCCACGTCCGTCAAGCCCAAGACCCTCTCGCTCTCCGACGAAGACATCGTGACCTCGCGCCCCAAGCCCCCGCCGAACGGCATCGGACGCGTGGGCCACGGAGTCGGTCCCGACATCGTCGCAGGCGGCAAGCCCGGACACGATCCGGACGCCGCCCCGGCACCGAAGGCGCAGCCAAGCGACCCGGACGCCTGATCCCGCCGAGCGCAGCGCGAGGCGTGCAACCGGGGCTGGGGCCCCGCGCGCAGCATTCGCGTCAGCGAACGGAGGGGGCCCCGACGAAGTTGGGGGAGGGTCCGCACGGACCCTCTGGAAACTCAGTTCGTGCCCTCGGTCGCATCGTGCAACGGCAGCACGCGCGTGAGCCCGATGAGGTTCGGAGAGCTCGGATCTTCGCGGCTCAGCACGACCTCGCTCGCGGAGATGCGGTCGACTCGCCAATTCAGCGTGATGGGCACCGAGTCTGCCCCTCCCGTCGAGACGTATTCCGCGCGCCCCACGTAGTCCCCTCGGTGCACCGTGTGACCGGTGCCCTCGGCGTCGAGAAGCATCGCCGAGGGGTTGGCGACGCCACTGATGATCGCGATGAGGCGCATCTGGTCCACGCTCGTCGCGTCCATCAGCACCCGCCTCTGCACGCGCGTCGGGCCCGTGATCGTCCGCGGCACGAACAGCGAGGCGTAGTTGCGGAATGGGTCACGGTTGCTCTCCGCCTCCACGAAGTCCTCGTCGCGGTAGGTCGGCAGCGTGGGCCCCGCGGAAGCGACCTCCTCGGCCGCGGCCTCGGGCGCGGCTGCCGGCGCCCCGCCCGCCGCAGCGGGAGCTGGCGGAGGCCCACCGACCGCGATCGTCTCGCCGCCGCAACCCGCGAGCGACAGCATCAGCGCCGCGAGCACGCAACCCTCGATCTTGGTGGCCCGTTCCATCTCAACCTCCCGTGCCCGCTTCGGCCGTCTCTTGCGCTTCGCTCGGGCGTCGGAACGTGGTCGCCAGAACTTCCACCGTGAGGATGACGTCCTCTTCGGTCACGGAGGGGTCCGTCAGGTGGATGTTCTCCATGCTGATCGCGCGCTCGAGGCGGCTCACGTTGTAGAAGAAGCGCGAGAGCTGGTGGTAGCGACCCGACAACTCGAGGGCGACCGGCAGGCGGACGTACTGCTCCAGAGGCTCCTCGGGGCGCGGCTCGACGAGACGCATGCGCAGCCCGCTGATCTCCGCGAGCCGGTTCAGGTCTTGGAGGAACGCCGCCATCTCCGCGCTCTCCGGAAGCACCCGCAGGTTGGCCCGGTCGAGGCCCTCTCGGGCCGCGAGCTCTTCACGGAGCGCGAGGTACTGCCCCTGCCGCTCTCGGGCCTGGGTCATGCGGCTCTGGAGCTGAGCGTTGGCACCGCGCGCGCTGGCGATCTCTTCTTCGATCGGCCCGTGAAAGGCCACGTAGTAGATGACTCCGATGGCCGCGAGCAGGAAGAGCCCGATCGCGCCCTTGGCGCCATCGGACAGCCCGGCGAATCCGGCTTGAGCGGTGGCCGAGGCGGTAGGTTTCGGGGGGGCGGGAGGTGCCATGGGATCCTCGTGGGTGGCGGGCGAGGCTGCTCGGCGGAAAGGGAGCGGGACGGTTGAGGTCCGCGTGGGACCCTCGAGGAGCTCAGTAGTTCACCGTGGCGGCGAGCTCGAATTCGATGACGTCGAGGTGGCTCGCCTCGTCCTGCGCGGCCTCGGTCTTCGTGAGCGTCACGCTCGTGAACAGGTCCGAGAGCGTGAGCCGCCGGAGGAACTCCGCGACGTCTTCGTTCGTTCGGCCAGCGCCCTGAATCTCGACGTGGCGCTGTTCCTCGGCGAACGAAGTGAGCCAGAGACGGTGCTGGTCCCAGCCTGCGTTGTAGCCCGCGAGCGGGTTGTTGCGCTGGATCTCCTCGAGGCGTCGGGGATCGATCGAGGGACCTCCGGCCTCGGAGAGGATGTGCGCGAGCTCCATCATCACGCGTGTCGGCCCGAAGCGGGCGCGCTGCAGATCGCTGACGACCGTCTCGAGCGCCCGGCTCTGCTCGAGCTGCGCCTGAACGGCGTCGAGGTTGGCCGACTGCCGCTCGATCGACGTGATCTCCGACTCGAGCTGCCGGTTCTGGGCGAGCTGCGCGTCGCGGTCGGACGCGTACGAGATGTAGAGGAAGAGCAGCGCGACCATGAGCGTGCCCGAGGCGACCGCGTAGCCGATGAACCACGCCGTCGGCGTCCCTACCGTGTCACCACCGGCGGCTTTCGCCTGTTTGCGCAGGAGGTTGATGCGGATCATTGCGGTTTCTCCCTGTCCTTGCGGAGGGCGAGGCCGAGGGCCACGGGGCTCTGCGCGGCGCGCGCCGAGAACACGCTCGCATCGATCTTCGGGTCGAGACCGACGACGCGCAGCGGGTCGATCACCTCGGCCTGGACGCGGGCGCGCTTCTCGATCGCATCGATCAAGGCACGGATGTTGGCAGTGCCCCCGGACACGTAGACCTTGGAGACTTCGCCCTCGCCGCTCGTGGCGAGGTAGAAGTCGAGCGAGCGCTGGATCTCGCCCGCGAGCTGGTCGACCACCTGCTGCACGATGTCGGGGACCTCGCGCGGCACGAGACCGCGGCCGTCACCGCCGCATTTGTAGGCCTCCGCCTCCTCCGCGCTGATGCCGAGGCTGCGCTGGATCTCCTCGGTGATGGTGTTCCCGCCGTTGGCGATGTCGCGGGTGAAGGCCGTGGTCCCTTGGCTCAGGATGTTGAGCGTCGTGAGCGAGGCCCCGACGTGAAGCAGCGCCACGGTCGTGCCGGGCGCGGGCAGGCCGTAGCCCATCTCGAAGGTGTTCTGGACGGTGAACGCGTCGAGGTCGATGACCTTGGGCTTGAGCTTCGCCTCCACGGCGAGGTTGGTCAGGTCGTTGACCTCTTCCTTCTTCGCCGCGACGAGGAGCACGTCCATCTGGCGTTGCTCTTGCCGTTGCTGGAGGATCTGCCAGTCCATCTCGACCTCGGCGAGGTCGAACGGGATGTGCTGCTCGGCCTCCCAGCTGATCTGCTCGCGCAGCTCGGCCGGCGTCATGAGCGGCATCGTGACCTTCTTGATGATCACGCTGTGACCGCTGACCCGCAGGGCGACGTCACGGTTCTTCTGCTTGTGGAAGAGCTTGTCGAGCCCCTCCACGACAGCACCGCTGTTGATGACGTGGCCGTCTACGATCGTCTGCGGGGGGAGAGGGTGGTAGCCGAAACGCGTCAGCGTTCGCTTGCCACCGCGACCTTCCTTGATCTCGCAGAGCTTGATCGAGCTCGACCCGATGTCGACTCCGACGAGGTTTTTACCTTCCGACATCGGCGAGCATCACTCCTCCTCGCCGAACACACGTACGCGGTCCGCGAGGCTCAAACCCAAGGCCTCGAGGATCTTCCGCTTGGAATCCATGCGGCACCCGAAACCCTTCTCGATCCGATCGATCGTCAACACCGAGAGGTTTGCTCGCCGCGCCAGCTCAGCCTTCGACATCATCCGCTCGATGCGGAGCTTTCGAAGGTTGTTCGTGTGCTTCTTGTTGCCCGCCTGCTTGCTCCTGTCCGCCGCGCGCGTCTCTCCGGCGAGGGATCGGGCGCCCGCAAGCTCGTCTTCGTCCCGGGCGTCGATCGGCTCCGCGCTGGCGACCGCGCGGACTTCGTTGGCTGCCGCCTCGTGAAGCGACGCGATGGGCGTCGCGCCCGAGGCGCTTCCACCTTCGGCACGGTGCGCGCCGCCCGCGAGACCGCTCATCGCGGCTCCGCTGGCGCTCGCGTCGCTCGCCGACGCGAGGGTCGAGGCACCCTTGGTGCCTTCGACCTCCATGCTCGTGCTCTCGTGCTCCATCGGGATGCCTGCGGACAGGAAGCGCCCTGTCTTCGGAAGCTTCTGCCGCAAATCCCAAAATCGTCAAGCAATTCGAGCTAATTCGCGTTCAATTACGCATAAATTAGCCATCAGTGAGCTTTTACTTTGCACACACTACGCCATCGCGACGGATCGCCGCGAAGGCTGACGTGTCTTCGCAAACCACTCGGTTGTCAACGAACGAAGGGAACGATGGAATGCTCGCAGGACGCCACGCCGAGATCAAAAAAACGTCGGTCTCGGCTCTCGCGCGGCGCGTGGGACGCGCGAGAGCGCGTGGCCGCACCATCCACCGGTTGCGCGCGCGGACCGTCCACGGTAGCCGAGCGGCGATGACGTCGCACCTTCCGAGCCTGTGGTGGCGCGTGTCGGTCGCGGTGTTCCTGGCCGCCACGCTTCTTCTGACGCCCGCGCTCGGGCATGCCCAGCGTGTCCACATCGTTCGCTCCGGACAGAGCCTCGCTCGCATCGCGGCCCGCCACCGGGTCCGCGTGTCGGACCTCGCAGCGGCCAACGGGCTCGCCACGAGCGCCTCGCTCCGGCCCGGACAGGAGCTCGTGGTTCCCGAGGCGGGCGTCGCTTACGTGCAGCGCGGGCAGACGCTGAGCGACATCGCTCGGCAGGCGGGCTGCAGCGTCGAGGAGCTCGTGCGGCTCAACCGCCTCCGACCGACCACGGGTCTTCGCGTCGGCCAACGTCTGGTCCTGCCGGGATACGAAGCGCCGCGCGGCGGTCGTGGTCCGCGCGCGGACCAGCCGCGCTGGGGCCGTCCGCGCGCGCCGGGGGTCGCAACCCTGTACCGGGTCGCAACCCGAGAGCGCACGCGCGTGAGACTCGTCGACCGCCGCGGGCGAGCGCCCCGCGCAGCGATCCGCCGGGTGTCTCAGCTCATGCGCCCCCGCGATGCTCGGCCCCGCGATCGCTTCCCAAGCCCCCCGGCTCGTCTCATCGAGATGCTCGCTCGGATCTCCGACCACTTCGGTGGACGGGTCATCCATGTCGTCAGTGGATTCCGCCACGCGGGGGGCTACACGCGCGAGACGAGCCAGCACACCCACGGTCATGCGCTCGACATCCGCATCGACGGCGTCCCCAACTCCGAATTGCGGGACTTCGTGCGCAGCACCTTCGATCGCGCGGGCGTCGGCTACTACCCGCGCAGCACCTTCGTTCACCTCGACGCCCGCGAGCGCAGCGCGTACTGGGTCGATTGGTCTCGGCCGGGGGAGGCGCCGCGCTACCAACGCCGCGGCGAGCCGCCTCCCGAGGATGCGGAGGGCGACGACCGCAACACCGAGGGCGGCGATGACGTGAGCGATGCCGAGGCCGAACCGCCTCCCGAGGACGTCCCACCCAGCGAGGCTGTTGCGGGGGAGGGCCCGCCGTGAGCTCGTCCGGATCGACGCAGGAGCCCTGACGTCACTCGCGGACGAGTCTGGCGACCCGCTCCGTCAAAGCCTGCAGGGGGAGGACGTCGTCCGCGAGACCAGCACGCACCACGCTGCCGGGCATCCCATGGATGGCGGAGGAGCCTTCGGACTCGCACAGCACGAGCCCGCCTCCCGCGTGCACGGCCGCCGCGCCGCGGGTGCCGTCGTCTCCCATGCCCGTGAGAACCACGGCGATCACGCGCGGACCGAAGACCTCGGCGGCGCTGCGAAAGAGGCGGTCGACGCTCGGCACATAGCGATCCTCGGGCTGGGGACTCACGACTTGGAGGTAGAGACCGGTCGGTCGCGACTGGACCTCGACACACTGACCGCCTGGACAAACGAACGCGCGGCCGGCGCGGAGAATGGCGGAGTCCTCGACCTCCGAGACGCGAAGACCTGCGAGGCGCTCGAGCCGCTCCGCGAAGGTGCGCGTGAAGCGCTCAGGCATGTGCTGCGCGACGACGAAGGCCGCGGGGAGATCGGCGCTCCAGCGCGAGAACATCCGGACCAGCGCCGGCGGTCCGCCCGTCGATGCGCCGACGACGACCAGCTTGCGCGGCGCAGAGTCCAGGGGGACGGGCCGCTCGTCGGTGACCGCACGGAGGAAGCTGCTCGAGGCCACCCGCTCCTGGGCTCGAAGCGGGCGCAGCTGACGGACCAGGGCGATCTTGCTCGAGAGATCGTCTCGGATCGATGCGAGCTCCTGCGGGGCTCCACCCGAGGGCTTCATGACGAAATCGATCGCACCGAGCTCGAGCGCACGGAAGACGTCGGCCTTGGCGACGCGGCTCGAGACCACGATCACCGGCGTCGGCTGTCGAGCCATGAGGATGCGGAGGAACGTGAAGCCATCCATCCTCGGCATCTCGAGGTCGAGCGTCACGAGATCGGGCTTCTCGAGCAGAGACAGCGAGAGCGCTTGCTCGCCGTCGACCGCCTTGCCGATCACCTCGACGCCGGGGAGCTGCGCGAGGATGTCCGCGATCGCGCGACGACTGAAGGCCGAGTCGTCGGCGACGAGCACGCGCAGCTGCCTCATCGCTGGCCCTCACCACGCGGCGGAAGCAGGGATGTCGACGCGATTGGACGCCGGTAGACCATGTCCGACGGTAGATGCGCGAGCTCGAACGCCGTGGAGACGTTGAGCAGGGACTCGCTGTGGCCGAGCATGAGGTAGCCGCCCGGCTGCAGGCGCTCGTAGAAGCCCTCGATCACCGAGCGGCGGCTCGCGGGATCGAAGTAGATGAGCACGTTGCGACAGAAGATCGCGTCGACGCGCCCGAGGATCGCGGCGCGATCCCGCTCGAGCAGGTTGAACTGCCCGAATTGACACAGGCTGCGCACACGCTCGATCACGCGGCGCCCTCCCCCGGGGATGCTCGCGTCAGGCTCGAAGAATTCGTCGTAGAGCGGCGGCATCGCACGGAAGCTGTGGCGTGGATACACACCGCGGCGCGCGATCCCGAGCACCCGCTTGGAGATGTCGTTGCCGAAGACCCGCACGTCCCACCCGCTGAACAGGGGACAGCGCAGGACGAGGATGGCGAGGGTGTAGACTTCCTCCCCCGTCGAGCAGCCGGCGCTCCAGATGACGAGCCGCCTGCGTCGCGATCGCGCCGCGACCTCGTGAAGGCGAGGCAGGACCTCCTCGCCGAACGCGCGCAGCTGGTACTCCTCGCGGAAGAAGTACGTCTCGTTCGTCACGAGCGAGTCGATGGCCTCTTCGGTCTCCTCGGCGCCCCGTGGGTGAAATCGCAAGTACTGGTAGTACGAGGAGAAGTCATCCATCTGGAGCGCCTTGACGCGCTCGCGGAGTCGACGCTCGAAGATGTAGAGAGACGCGTCTTCGAAGAGCATGCCCGAGCGCTGGTTCACGAGCTCGCGAAGGAGCCGGAACTCATCGGGCCGCATCCGCGGACCGGGGTCGCGGAGGAAGGTCATCCACCCTCCTCCGGGACGCTCGCGAGCGCGGTCGAGATGGCTTGCTGGACCAGCGTGTCGGGCTCGCCGAGGCGGCGCTCGGCGAGCCGCTCGACGATCAACCGACGATCGTGCTCGGAGGCCAGGGCCGCTGCCAGGGCGAGGACATCCGCGGCGCGCGCGCGCACGCTCCAGTGGGCATGCGAGAGCGCCTCGAGCGCCCGAGGCACGACAGCCTCGCGCGGAAACGCGAGGAGAGCTTCCTTGACGATCTCGGGGTCCGGGTGCGCGAGAGAGCGCTCGATGCTCGAGACGATCCGGTGGTCCGCGGCGACGACGGTGCCGAGCGCGCGGAGGGCCGCGATGACGACGCGAGGATTCGGGTCCTCGAGCGCGGAAAACAAGGTCTGGAGCTGCCCGCGCGTGTCGAACGCCCCGAGCTGCGAGAGCGTGCCGATCGCCTCGGCACGCACGGTGGGCATCTCGCTTCGCGTCGCGAGCGAGACCGCGGCGACGGCGGACTCCGTGAGCTGCGGGCCCCGGACCCGCGTGAGCGCGCGGAGCGCAGCGATCTCGACGCGCTCGTCCTCGTCGGTGAGCGCGATCGCCACGAGCTCGAGCTGATCCGACCTCTCGATCGCCGCGTCGTCGAGCCCATACGCACGGGTCACCGGATCATCCGACGCGAGCTGTGCACGGAGATCCGCCGCGTCCCCGACGCCGAGAGAGGACAGCCTTCGGTGGCCAACGCGCGCCGGAATCCCGCGACGCGCTTGCTCTGGCAGACGCGACGCGATCGCCTCGATCGCCTGGGCGGCGACCCCCTCGAAAGCGCTCCCATACGCGGCGGCGCGCTCCGCGAGGGCCCAGGCGTCGTCGGGACCGCCGAGCCGTGCGAGCGCCGATGCGGCCGCGCGGGCACCGACCTCCTCGCCTCCAGCGAGCAGCTGCCTGGCGAGCGCGACGAGCGAAGCGTCGAAGCGCCCAGAATCGCCGGAGCGCGCGCAGAGCTCGGAGGCTGCCTCGAGCGCATACGAAGCCCCCCGCACGTCGTCGCTCGCCCAGAGCCGGGCGAGCTCGAGCAGCGGCCCCACCGCCCGCAGCCCGAGCGCGAGCATCGCCTCCAGACACGGAGGGTCGAGCTCCGCGTGCGCGCCCAGCGCCACGATCGCAGGAAGGAGCCGCAGCTCCTCGGCCTCGAGCGCGAGGCGAGCGAGGTCGCGAGCCTGAGGGAGCGGTCGCTCCGCGATCGCTCGCTCGAGCTCGGAGATCGCAGCAGCCCCGAGCGCACCCATCGCGGTGACGAGCGCGGCGCGTGCAGACGCCTCGGAGAAGGCGCGGCGCTCGGGCGGCAGCGCGGGGTCGCTTCGTCGGGCGAGCGCGAGCGAAGCCTCGACGGTGCAACCGGTGAGCGGGAGCACGCCGAGCAGCAGCGCCAGGACCACCTCGGAGCCACCCGGCTCGGCCGCCGCTCGCGCGCGCGCGAGCCCGCGGAGGGCGGAGGCCCGCATGATCGGTTCGGCCAAGAGGGGTGCGGTCGTCACCGTCTCGACGCAAGCGCCTATCGCCGCGAGGCCGTCGAGCGCGGCGAGGCGGAGCACCGGCTCGCCGCGGCCGAGGGTCTCGAGCAGGGCCGCGGTCACTGCGGCGCCGTCGGTGCCGCGCCGCGCAAGCGCCGCGAGCGCCTCGACGGCGCACGCAGCCGTCATCACGTCGTCGTCTCGGACGAGCCGCGTGCGCGGCTCGACTGCCCCGTCGCCGCCACCGACGAGCGCCGCCGCGACGAACTTCAGCGTCGTCTTCGGACCGCGCTCGAGCGCTCCCCGGAGCGCGGACGCGACGCGCGCGCTCTGGTCCGTGGGCGCGCGCGCCAGCGCCTCCACACAGGCATTGCGGAGACCGACGTCGTCGGGAGCGAGGACACCCGACGCGAGCAGCTCGAGCACGCCCGGCGCCGCGAGGTTGGCCGACGCCGACTCGGCCGCCTGCTTGCGCACGCGCCAGTCTTCGTCGCCGAGGAGCACCTCGAGTCGCGCTGCCGAGACGGGGCCCCCGCGCATGCCGAGCGCCTCGAGGCGCCGCACCTCGGAGTCATCGTGGCCCTCGGTCATCGCTCCTCCTCGGTGGAGCTCCGCGCGAGGCTCGGTACGTCGAGGGCTCGAGCAGGGGCGGCGACGCGGTCGACGTCGAGCACGAAGACCAGACCGCTCTGGTGCGAGATCACCGAAGAGATCCCGCGGGCGGCATCGCCCGCGCCGAGCTCTGGTGGCGGTCGATGATCGACCTCGGAGGCGGCGAGCACCGCGGTCACGGCGTCGACCGCGAGGCCGACCGTGCGCCCCTCGACGGAAACGAGGATCCACTTCGCCCGCCCATCGACGCTGGGCTCGAGCCCAAATCGGCGCCGCACGTCGAGCACGGTCACCACCTCGCCCCGGTGATCGGCCACACCGACGACTGCGCGTGGGGCGTGCGGCATCGAGAGCACCGGGAGCGGACGGACGATCTCGCGAATCCGGAGAATGTCGAGCGCGTAGTGGATGTCACCGACGAGAAAACCGACGAGGTTCTTGTCGACCCCGGCCGCACGACGACGACGCTCACGAACAGCACGAGACATGTTCGCTCCATCACCTGAGGAGAGCCACGGGATCGAGCAGGATGACGACATCTCCGCCGAGAGCGCCGTCCGGGCGCCCGAGGCCGGTCACGTGCTCGGCGAGGCCTGCGCCGATGGCGTCGGCAGGCTCGATCTCGCTGGTGCGAAGACGCAGGACCTCGATGACCGCGTCGACACGGAGACCGACGATCTCGGGTCCGCGGTCCACGAGCAGGATGCGGGTCGACCGCGAGCCGGCTTCGGGCGCGGGAAGGCCCAGCTTGGCCCGGAGACAGAGGACCGTGGTGATCCTGCCGCGAACCGCGAGGATGCCCAGCACCTGACGCGATGCGCGCGGCACGGGCGTGATCGGCGAGGACTTGAGGATCTCCTTCACGGCGGAGAGCGGCAGCGCCATCCGGTTGCCGCAGATCTCGAAGGCCAGGTACTCACGCAGGGCGCCGCCCGGGACAGCGGCGCGGGCGCCGAGCGGCGCGAGAGCCGAAGAGACGGCCAGTCCCGCGGAGGAGAGATGTGTCGACTTCGACTCGGTGCTCATGCGGCACCGGACAGGCGCGGATCGGACGAAAGCACCTCATCGAGCAGGGACGGCGCATCGAGCACCAGGACGACGCGCTGATCGCCGAGGTCGGTCGCACCGGCGAAGCCACGCACCGCTTGGAGGCTCGGCCCGAGCGGCTTGGTGACGATGTCCTGCTGTCCTTCGAGCGCGTCCACGACGATGCCGAGCCTGCGCTGACCCAGCGAGGTCACGACGATGTAGCCGCGCTGCGGCGCTGGGCCCGCGATCTCGAAGAGCTCGGCGAGGCGAACGACAGGGAGGCTCTGGCCTCGAAGCGTCACGATCTCTCGCCCGTCCACCACGCGGATCTGGCCCGGCTCGAGGAAGAGCGCTTCCTGCACGACGGTGAGCGGGATCGCGAAGGTCTGCTCGCGCACGCGGAGGACGAGCGCGGAGAGGATCGCGAGCGTGATCGGCAGCGTGAGGGTGAATTTCGTGCCGATGCCCATCGTGCTGTGGAGGTCGATCACACCGCCCAGCCTCCCGATGTTGGTGCGCACGACGTCGAGCCCCACGCCGCGACCGGAGAGGCTCGTGACCTCGTCGGTCGTCGAGAAGCCGGGAAGGAAGACGAGCTGTCGGATCGCGTGCTCGTCGAGCTCGCGCGCAGCACCTGCGTCGACGAGCTGGCGTTCGATCGCGCGTGCCAGGACGCGCTGCGCGTCGATGCCGGCTCCGTCGTCCTCCACCTCGATCACGACGTGGCTGCCCTTCTGGTAAGCGTTCAACGCGACGATGCCGACGGGGTCCTTGCCGTCGCGCACCCGCTGCTCGCGCGGCTCGATCCCGTGTCCGACGGCGTTGCGGATGAGGTGGAGCAGCGGATCGATGAGCTCCTCGACGATCAGCTTGTCGATCTCGGTGTCTCCCCCGTTGACGACGAGATGGACTTCCTTGTCGTGCTCGCGGGCGACCTGGCGTACGGCGCGCGCGAGCCGGTCGAAGGTCTGACCGAGCGGAACCATCCGGACGTCGAGCACGCCATCCTGCAAGGCCTCGAGATGCCGCTCGAAGGAGCGATGGATGCGATGGAGCTCCGCGGTGATCGGCCTCAGCTCGCCCCGTGCTCCCAGGCGCTCGAGGACGCGCGCGACGGCGCTCCGCACGATCCCCAGCTCTCCGATCACGTTCATGAGATGATCGAGCTTCGCGATGTCCACGCGGACCGTCTTGGCGACGGCGCGCACGGCGATCGCTTCGGCGCCAGGCTCTCGCGGAGCGATCTCTCGCGGGTCCTCGGCTGCCGCCGATGGGGCAGGAGGCAGGATGGACGCCCCAGCCTCGGTGCTCGAAACGCTGGGCGGCGGCACCGTGACGGGGCGCGCTTCCCGCATCGGGATCGTCTCGACCGGCGCCTCGCCGACGAAGGTCCGGAGCTCGCCGGGGGGTGTCGAGCTCGCCACGAGCACCTCCAGCTCGATGGTGTCGTCGCTGCTGCCCTCGACCGAGGGGAGGTACGTGATGATCTCGCCGACGGGCTTGAGTCGAGCCTTGAGCGCTTCGAGGTCCTTGTCGATGGAGCTCAGCGCGAAGCGCACCCGGACACGAAACAGCGGGACCCGCAGCTCCGCGTTCGTGCGGAGCCGATGCTCCTCGTACTCGGTGAGGACCCCGAGCATGCCCGCGTCGAGCTCGTAGGCGGCGAGCGGGTCGCCTTTGGGCTCGGCCACCGTCCCGAGCATGGACTCCGCGCCCTGCCGAAAAGACCCGAGATCCACGGCGTGCGTCTCTCCGCGGATCGCGCCGAGCAGTCGCTGGAGCGCCTCGACGCCCTCGAAGAGCACGTCGAGCGAGCCCTGTGCGAGCACGATCCGACCCAGACGCACGCGGTCGAGGAGATCCTCGAGCAAGTGCGCGACCTCCGAGAGCTCCCGGTAGCCGAACATCCCCGCGATGCCCTTGAGCGTGTGGACGCCTCGGAACACCGAGTTGACGAGGTCCGGATCGGCGCGGCCGTGCTTCTGGCCGTGATCGAGCAGGAGAAGGTCCCGCGAGAGCGATTCGACGATCTCCTGCGATTCAGTGAGGAACTCGTCGCGGACGCGATCGGCCTCGTCAGTCACGCGCCATCTCCGCTCCCCGATCCGCCCGGGCCTCCGCCTCCCTCGGTCCTGCGGCGCACGACCAGATCCTCGATGGAGCGCACGAGGAGCTCGGAGCTGAAGGGCTTGTCGAGCCAGGCGTCGGCGCCGAGCGCGAGCGCGCGGGCCCTGTCCCCGGAAGCCCCCTCGGACGAGATCGCGAGCAGCGGCACGCCGCGGTGCGCCTGGGAGGCCCGGATCAGCTTGATCACCTCGAGGCCGTGGATGTCCGGCATGTTGATGTCGACGATCGCTGCGTCGAAGCGCTCTCGCGGAAGAAGACGCAGCGCCTCGAAGCCGCTCGAGGCTTCGAGGACGGCACGTGCGTAGCCAGACCCCTCCAGGCTGGCGCGCACGAAGGCACGGATGGCGGAGGAGTCATCGACGACGAGGACGCGATCGAGCGACACGCAAGAGGAGCGTACGGCAGAGGCGCCCCGCTTGGGTAGCGGCTCGTCAGCGGCCGAACGAGCGGCTCCGGGCCTCCTCGAGCGGCAGCGCCGCGAGCGGGTGCAGCTCGCGCAGGAAGCGGAAGCTGTAGATGCCCGTGGAGTGCCCGTCGGCCCAGCCGAGGCGGATCGCGTAGTTACCGACCTCCTCGATGTCGTCGATGGCGAGGGACTCGTCGGGAGCGTCGGCGGCCCAGCGGATCGGTCCCTGGTGCCCCTGACAGTACGCACAAGGGCAGAAACCGCGAAGCAGGCTGTGCGGGAAGGTGGAGAGGCTGCCGTCGCTCCACGCGATCTCTAGGACGCGGGCGCCCCGAGGGGCGCGAAGCTCGATCGGCTCGGGGCTCGCGAGGGGCTCGTGCATCGCACCTGTGGTGGGGCCCCTCGCCTCGAGGCGCAAGCATGGCGGCGCTTGACCCCGCCTCACCGACGCGGCAACGCTGCGGGCGCCATGAAGATCTTCATCGACTCCGCCGACCTCGCCGAGATCCGAGACGCCGCACAGATGGGCGTGGTGGACGGCGTGACCACGAACCCCTCGCTCGTCGCCAAGACCGGCAAGCCGATGAAGGAAATCATCGCCGCGATCTGCGAGATCGTCGATGGCCCGATCAGCGCCGAGGTCCTCGCGACCGACACCGACGGCATCCTGCGCGAGGGCCGGGAGCTCGCGAAGATGCATCGCAACATCGTCGTGAAGGTCCCGCTGATCCCGGAGGGCCTGAAGGCGGTGCGCGTGTTCACGGCCGAAGGCATCAAGACGAACGTGACGCTCTGCTTCAGCGCCTCACAGGGCCTGCTCGCCGCCAAGGCCGGCGCGACCTACATCAGCCCCTTCGTGGGACGCATCGACGACGTGTCCGGCGAGGGCATGCAGCTCATCGAGCAGCTCGTGACGATCTACCGCAACTACGACCTCTCCACGGAGGTCCTCGCGGCGTCGATCCGGCACCCCCTGCACGTCGTGCAGGCCGCGGAGATCGGGGCACACGTCGCGACCATTCCGCACAAGGTCATCCTCCAGCTCCTCAAGCACCCGCTGACGGACGCGGGCCTCGCGACCTTCCTCACGGACGCCAAGAAGATCCCGGCCAACGCATGACCCGGCGTCTCGCGCAGCCGCTGCTCGGCTCGGGCGTCGTGCTGGCCCTCGTGCTCGCGGCCGCGGCTGGCCGCGCGCGCGCCGACGACCCCGGGGGCTCCATCACCGGGCAGGTCCACGTCAACGACGGCGACATCGGAGGCGGCGCGATGCTCGACGTCTGGGGGACGCTGGGCCCGCTCCGGCTCGGCGGCTTCTTCGCGGTCACGTCGATCCCCTCGGCGCGCGACTGGCGCAACCGCACGATGATGCCCGCCGGCGTGCACGTCTCGCTCGTGATCGACCTCGACGCGGTAGAGATCGTGCTCGCCGCGCGTGGCGGGATCTGGGGCGGCGCATCGCAAGAGTCCAAGATGTTGGCGGGCGGCGTCGTGGGCGGCGGCGCCTACCTCGACGTGGCTCTGGGCGGGGGAATCTCGGTCGGCGGAGGGGCCGAGATCCTCGGTTTCTTCGGGGGCGGCGACACGTGGGGCGTCTCGCCCGGGCTGCGCCTCACGTGGAGCAGCCCGCGCGCCGAGCCCGCGTCGGAGTCGGTGCCAGCACCGGATGCGGTCACCGAGGTCGCGCCGTGAGCGACCGAGCGCTCGCGCAGCGTCCCCGCGTGACGCTGGAGATCGTGGCGGACCGCACGGCGGAGAGCCGCGCAGACGAGGGATTCCTGCGCGTGCGGCGTCTCGCGCTGCGGAACCGCTACGACGACGGCGCGACCAGCCGCACGTACGCCTACGACTGCGTGGAGCGTGCGGCGATGGACGCGGTGGTGATCGTGCTCCACACGGCCGACGGCCGCGTCTGCCTGCGCTCGTCGATCCGCCCGCCAGTGGCGCTGCGCGCCGGCTATGCGCTGCCGGTGGAGGGTACGGACGATCCCACGCTCTTCGAGGTCCCCGCGGGGCTCGTCGAGCCGGGCGAGCACGGACCCGAGGGGCTTCGGCGCTGCTCCGCGCGCGAGACGCTCGAGGAGGTCGGCCTCGAGGTCTCACCCGAGCGCTTCATGCCGCTCGGAGCCAGCGTCTACCTCACGCCGGGGCTCATCGCGGAGAAGGTGCACCTCTTTCATGCACGCGTGGATCCCGGAGACGCCGGCGAGCCCGCGCTCGATGGCTCCCCGGTCGAGGAGCGCGCGCGCATCGAATGGGTGCCGCTCGAGGAAGCGCTGGCGGCGTGCCGAGACGGCCGCATCGAGGACATCAAGACCGAGCTCGCGCTGCGTCGGCTCGCGGAGCTCTCCACGTGAGGCGCAGCATGCGGCCCGACGCGCCTCGCGTGCTCGTGGTGTACAAGAAGACCGCGTGGCAGATGAACGTGAAGGAGCGGCGCAACCCGCGCTACCTGCAGCTCGTCAACGACGGCCATGCGTCCGTCGCGCGCCTCGAGGCAGCTCACCGCGCGCACCAGGAGACCCTCGAAGAGACGCACCAAGCCCTCGACGCGCTCGGTGTACGCTCGGTCTTCCGCTTTCGCGGCGACGAGGGGCTCGTCGAGGGATTCGACTTGGTCGTCACGGTGGGCGGCGATGGGACACTGCTCTGGGCCGCGCGGTGGGTCGGCCCCGAACAGCCCGTCGTGGCGATCAACTCCGCTCCCGGCGACAGCGTCGGGCACTTCTGCGCCGGCAAGAAGGGAAGCGTGAAGGAATCGCTCGGGGCCGCGATCACCGGTGCGCTGCGCGCGTTTCGCCTGACGCGCATGCGCGTCGAGCTCGACGGCGAGGTGGTCACCCGACGCGTGCTGAACGACGTGCTCTTCGCGCACTCGAGCCCCGCCGCGACGACCCGCTACCTCGTGCGCGTCGACGAGGGCCGCCGCGAGATCGAAGAGGAGCACAAGTCGAGCGGGCTGTGGATCGGCCCCTCCGCGGGCTCCACCGCTGCCCAGCGCTCCGCCGGGGGCTCCGTGTTGCCCGCCGAGAGCACGCGCATCCAGTACGTCGTGCGAGAGCCCTACATCCCCGACGACGGCACCCACCGCCCGCCGACGGGGCCCCGGCTGCGCGTGGGCACCGTGCCTCGGGCAGGATCGATCACGCTCCTCAGCAAGATCCGCGAAGGCCGCCTCTTCGTGGACGGCCCCCACCGGGTGCGTGACGTGTCGCTCGGCTCCGAGGTGGTGCTCCGGGCGAGCGACGAGCCGCTGACGCTGCTCGGCTACCCGAGGGCGATGAACGGCCAGAAGCGCTCGAGCCGATGAGCGGGCCGCCTCCGGACGAGGCGGCGCGCGAAAGCGCCCCGGACGCTTCCCCGCTGCCCGGGGGCGCGGACCTCTCCCGCGTGCCGCTGCCGCACGCGCTGTTCGTCTTCCTCGGCGCATTTCTCCTGTTCACGCTCGAGCCGATGGTGGGGCGGGCGCTCCTCCCTCGCTTCGGCGGCGCGTTCCACGTGTGGACGACGTCGCTCATGTTCTTCCAGGGCGCGCTCGTGCTCGCATACGCCTACGCGCATCTCCTCGCGAAGCGCCTCGGCGGCTGGCATTTCGTGGTGCTCGCGCTCCCGCTCGCGTTCCTTCCGATCGGCGAGTCCCCGCTCGACGCGCTCCTCGGACACGAGACCGCCGACGAGGGCGCCTCCGTGGGCGCGTTGATCACCGCGCTCGCGCGCACCTCGCTCGTTCCTTTCTTCGCGCTCGCGACCACCTCCGTGCTCGCGCAGGACTGGGTCTCACGGTCGCGCCGAGGCCCGCGTACGAATGCATACGTCCTCTACTCCGTATCGAACGTCGGCTCTCTGATCGCGCTCTTCGCATACGCGCTCGCCCTCGAGCCGTGGCTCGGGCTCCGCACGCAGGCGTGGCTCCTCGCGGGCGCCTACGCCCTCTACCTCGGCTCGGGCGCGCTGAGCTACCTGCGGACACGGCCACACGTACCTGCGCACCGAGCGGAGCTCCGAGCCGGCAACGCAAGCGGCGCGACGCAGTTGCGCTGGCTGCTGCTTTCGGCGTGGCCGAGCGCGCTTCTCATGGCGGTGACCAACGTCGTCACGGTCGACGCGGGCAACGTCCCGCTGCTCTGGATCCTCCCGCTCGCGACCTACCTCCTCACGTTCATCCTCGCGTTCTCCGATCGGGCCAAGACTCCGGAGTGGGTGCAGAGGGTCTGGCCGCACTTCGCGGTGGTCGGGTTCTTCTTCTTCGCGGGTGGAAACGCGGGGTCGCCGCTGTTCCACGTCGCGATCCAGCTCGTCGTGCTGTTCGTCGTCGGCTGGGCGGCCCACGCCGCGCTCCATGAGAGTCGCCCCGACACGGCACACCTCACGCGCTTCTACCTGCTCGTCTCGCTCGGCGGCTGGCTCGGCGGTGCTTTCGTGGCGCTCGTGGCGCCGTTCGCGTTCGAGGGCCTCTGGGAGTACCCCATCGCGCTCGCGGGGCTCGCCGGCACGCTGGCGATCGGGCATCGAGAGGCGCTCCGCCGCTGGCTGCGCGGCGCAGGCACGCTGCCCATCGCCGTGACGGTCGCGCTGCTCGCGGTGATCGGGTGGAAGCTGACCGAGGGCATGACTGCAAGCACCCACGCTGAGCGGGTCCTCGCGACCGCGCGGAGCCCGTATGGCGTCTATCACGTGGTCGAGCGACAGAGCAGCGTCGGCACCGTACGGGACCTGGTGAGCGGGGAGACCCGACACGGCCGGCAGGTGCTCGACGGCTCGCTGCGGCGCGAGCCGCTGAGCTACTACCACCGCGAAGGACCTCTCGGCGACGCGATGGCGATCCTCGCGCAGCGTCCCGTGCCCGCCGGCGTCCGCGGGGTCCGCGCGATCGGGGCGATCGGCCTCGGGGTCGGCGCGGTCGCGGCGTACCTCGAGCCCGGCGAAAGCCTCGATCTCTACGAGATCGATGCCCTCGACGTCGAGCTCGCGCGTGCACACTTTCGTTTCCTCGACGACGCGCGCGGCACGGTCCGGGTGCACGTGGGCGACGGCCGCCTCGCGCTCGAGCGGGAGCGGCGCGAGGGGCTCGTCCATCGATTCGACCTGGTGCTCGTCGACGCTTTCGCGGGCGACGCGATCCCGACGCACCTCCTCACGCGCGAGGCGGTCGACGTCTACGGCTCGCAACTGGCGAGCGGCGGGATCGTCCTGTTCCACGTCTCGAACCGCTTCTACGAGCTGCGCCCTGTGCTGCACCGCGTGGCCGACGCGCTCGGCTGGAGCATGGCGTGGAAGCAGCGCGCCCGCGGCGAGGTCGCGCGCGCGGATGGCATCGCGCTCGAGGATCCGTCGGTCTACGTCGCGATGTGGCCGATGCCGACGGACGCCGCGTGGTGGCCCGCGCTCGAGGCGCGCGGATGGCGGCGCTTCGACGGAAGCGCCCACCGGGACCCGGGGCTCTTCACCGACGATTGCGCGCCGTCGCTCCGCGCCCTCGGCATCTTCGCGCGGTGACGGCGCGCTCGCTCCCCCTTCGTGAGAGGAGAGCTCACGAGCCGCCGACCGGCACGGCGATTTTTCTCCGGAGATTCCGGGGGGCCACTACGCTCGACGCATGCAGCACCGAGACGAGCTCGCGATGGCGGACACAGCGCACTCGCCCGCGAGCAGCGGGGAGCCTCGGCTGAACCGCGAGCCGACCCGCGCACGAGCGCTCGACATCGACTGGTCCGAGGCGCGCTACGAGCGCCTCGAGCTGCTCGGGCGCGGCGGCATGGGGGAAGTGGAGCTGGCGCACGACCGACGCATCGGGCGCGACGTCGCGCGCAAGCGGATGCGCGGCGAGGTCGAGTCCGGATCCGATTCCGTCGCCGTGCTGCGCTTCCTCCGCGAGGCGACGGTCCAGGGTCGCCTCGAGCATCCCTCGATCGTGCCGGTCTACGACCTCGAACGCTCGAGCGAGGGCACGACGTTCACGATGAAGCGCATCCGCGGCGAGACGCTCGCCGCGGTGCTCTCGCGGGGGCCGGTGCGTGATGAGATGCGTTCCTCGTCCTCGACGTCGCCTTCGGGAGCCGGACCGAAGAAGTGGACGCTGCGGGCCATCCTCGGAGCCTTCGTCCAGGTCGCGCGCGCGATTCACTTCGCCCACACGCACGGCATCGTGCACCGCGACCTCAAACCGGCGAACATCATGCTCGGCGAGTTCGGAGAGGTCTACGTGCTCGACTGGGGCCTCGCGAAGAACGTCGCCGAGAGCGAGGATGAGCCCGCGCCCGAGGTGCGACGCCTGCCCGCCTCGCCCTTCGATCCCTACGCGGTCTCGCGCCCGGAGGTCGTCGGGGCGACGGGCAGCTCGGTCGAGGTCGCGACGGAAGCGGGCTCGTTTCTCGGCACGCTCGGCTACACGGCCCCCGAGCAGATCCTCGACGCCTCGGAGGTCGATGCGCGCGCCGACGTCTACTCGCTCGGGGCGATCCTCTTCGAGGTCCTCGCCGGCGAGACGCTGCATGCGCGCATCAACCCCGCCCAGCTCCTCGCCTCGACGCTCGCGCCCGTGGAGGTGCGCGCTCGCCTCGCGGATCGCGCGGCGCCCGAGCTCGTCGAGCTGATCGAGCGGGCGGTCTCGGTGGAGCGCGCAGCGCGGCCGCCCGACGCGGGCGCGGTCGCCGAGGCCGTGCAGAGCTACCTCGAGGGCGACCGGGATCTCGCGCTGCGACGCCGGCTCGCTCGCGGATACCTGCAACGCGCCGAGGCAATCGCGGCAGGGACGGGCTCCGACGCCGCCGCGCCCATCTCCGAACGCAAGCGAGCGCTCGGCGAGCTCGGGCGCGCGCTCGCGCTCGACCCGACCGATCCCGCGCCGCTTCGGCTGCTCGTCTCGCTCCTCGAGGCGCCACCGTCCGAAGTGCCCGACGAAGTGAGACAGGCCCTCTCCCAGCGAGAATCCCTCCGACGTTCCGCGCTCGCCACGCGCGGCGCGTGGAGCTGGCTGGCGGCGCTGGCGATCGTGCCTGCGATGGGCTTGATGGGCGTGCGGTCCTGGCCGGCAGTCCTCGCGCTCGCGCTCGTCTCGACCCTCGGCGTGCTCCACGCGATGCGCGCGGCGCGCACCGTGGAGAACCGCATCCCGCCCGCGGCGCTGCTGAGCGGCACTGCCTTCGTCATGGCATTCTCGACGATCTTCGGACCGCTCTGGCTGGGCGTGATGGCTGCGCTCGCGTGCCTGGTACCTTGGCTCACCCTCGGGGCTTCCTCGCAGCGAGGGCAGGCGATGGCCTTCGCCGCGACGGGCGTGGTCGTGCCGCTGGGCCTCCAGCTCCTCGGTGTGCTCCCCTCTCAGTACACCATCGTCGAGGGGCAGTTGCGTATCGCACCGCTCTTGCTCGACTTCGCGCCCACGGCGACGTTCACATTCCTGGGCCTGACGAGCGCCCTCGTCTTCGTGATCGTGGCGCAGTTTGCGACGAGCTTCCGCGACGAGGTCGACCGCGGCGAGACGAGCCTGCGTCTGCTCGCGTGGCAGCTGCGACAGCTCGCGGCGCCGGAAGACCGAGGCCACGCGAGGGACGACGCGTCCTGATCGGTGCGGAGGCGCGTCGCTCGCGCCGGGCGACGCTGCATTCGGGCGCCCGATTCGCCCGAGGCAAGGCGGGGCAGAGCTTGCGAGGTGGCGCTCGCGCGGTGGGGCGCTCGCTGTTACTCTGCGCCGTGGAGGAGTGAGTGTGGTCTGTGGTCTTCACGAGGGTTCCGGATGAGTGAGCGCGGCAACCTGGATGGGCGGCAGCCCAGCGACTCGGACTGGTCACTCGTCGGCACCGACGCAACGTTCAATCTCGCGGGACCGAAGCTGAGGGTCGGACGCGCGCTCGACTGCGACGTGGTGCTCGATCACCCGTCGGTCTCCCGCCACCACGCGACGGTCACGTTCCAGGCAGGGCGACCGCGTCTCGAGGACGCGATGAGCCGACACGGAACCCAGGTCAACGGACAGAAGATCGACGGAGCGATCGAGCTCAAGCACGGCGACCGCGTCGCGTTCGGTGGCGCAGCGTTCATCGTGCGAGACCGCCGACAGCAGCAGCGGGCGCAGCGCGACACCCTGCAGGTGCCCGTGCTCACGGCGTCGAGCGCGAAGCAGATCCTGCGCGAATCACCTGTCACGGGCGAGCACGACCCGGTGAGCGCGATGCTCACGGAGATCCAGCTCCTCGTCGACGATGGCGAGGGCGCGCGCGCCGCGTCCCTCATCGCAGGGCTCCTCAAGAGCTGGTCGGCGCAGGCCGCGAGCCAGGCGATCGACGAGGGCACGCTGCGCCGAGGTTCGGCGGCGATTCTGCGCGTGGTCGGCCCGGACCAAGCCTCCTGGACCGACACCATCGTGGCGCTCCACCACAAGAGCGGGGTGCTGATCCACGCCAGCACGCTCGACCAGCTGGAGGCCGCCATACGCCGCGCACCTCGCATCGACTGGCGCGCGCTCGAGGCGTACGCGCAGTGGCTTCGCACCTCGCGCATCGCGCTCACGCGCGGCGAGTACGGCAGCTACTGCGTGCAGCGGCTCGAACAGATCGTGCGTGCGCGGCGCTGAAGCGGCCGCGCCGAGGATCGGCGATCAGTAGAGGATCACGTCGCAGGGAAAGCTTGCCTCGATCGAGACACCCTCGCGCTCCGTCAGCGCGTCGCAGCTCGCGCCGACGAGCTCGATGTGGCTCTCGTCGACGACACGCCAACCGTCGGGGTCCTCGCAGGGTACGGCGATCCCGTTCAAGAGGACCTCCCCGTCGCACGCGCGGTCGGGCTCGATCCGCCCCTCGAGCTCGAGCGTGCAGGAGATGGAGCCCCGGACGATCCCGCGGAGCGCATCGGCGAGCTCCGTCACCGAGCCCGCCTCGTAGAAGGGCGAGGCCGCACCGCCCTGCCCCGCCGCGGCGAGCTCAGCGAGGTGATCGGCCGCCACGGCGCCCTCGCCCACGCCGATGACGTAGGTCCGGATGCCGTACGTAAAGGCCCGCTCGATCGCCTCGACCGAGAGTCGGCGGGAGGTCGCGTCGTGACCGTTCGGGGCTCCGCAGCGGTCGGGCGCGCCGTCGGTCGCGAGCACGAAGAGGCGCGGGTCCCGGCTCTCGTCCGGGCTCATCATCATCCCATCGAGAATCGCCTCGATCGCGTGACCGGTCGGCGTCTCACCGAGCGGGCGCGAGCGCGCGAGCAGCGCCTCGATCGCAGGGTGGTTGTCGATGGCCGCGGGCGCCGCCGTCACGATCGGACACCCGCGGCTGCCCCCCGGGGTGTCGCTGTAGAGGGCGACGCCGTAGCGAACGATCCCATCGGTCGCCGTGACGAGGCCATCCGGGCCGGTGAGCACGCGGTGCACGGCCTCCCACCGCGAGACGCCGCGGGAAAGGTCATCGTTCATGCTGCCGGATTGATCGACGATGATCGTCACCTCCGGCGTGACCCGACGTGCCGCCACCTCGACGCGCGCACAGATGGTGTTCGCGTCCGCCGGCTCGACGAACGCGTCAGGTCGTGCGGCCGCCGCGTCCTCATCCTCGTCCCCACCCGCGTCCGCGGACATGACCCCAGGCGGGCGCCGAACGACCGCGTCGTCTCCGCATGCGCCCAGGACGAGAAGGACTGCCACCGCCGGGGCGAGGCCGTACCGCAGAGGGTCGGAGGGATGCATCGGGCGTCCGCGCAGCAGCCGTCGTGCCAGGTTCGCGGCAGAAGATCGACGTGATTCCGTAAGCTCCGCGTGAGACAGGCCGCACTGCCTGGGGTCGTGACGCGCTCGACTGGGGACCATAGGCACCAGCGTACCGTTGCGGCGATGGCGACGGGCGCGCAGAGTTCGCGCGATGGCCGAGCGCACGTATTCCCGCGCGGAGATGGAGGAGATCTTCCGGCGCGCGGCCGAGCACACCCAGTTTGCGCAGGGCGACGCCGAGGCCATTCGGTACGAGGACCTGGTGGCCGCGGCGCGCGAGGTCGGCATCGACCCGAGCACGCTGGAAGACATCGCGCGAAACGTAGAGACCGAACGGCACCTCGTCGCCCAGAGAGCCGACCATGAAGAGATCGTGAAGCACGAGCTCGCGGAGAGGCGGCACCGCGCGCGACGTTCGCTGCTCACGTACGTGATCGTGACGACCTTCCTCGCCGCGATCGACTGGATGACGCCGGGAGGTCCGTGGGCGCACTGGGTGGCCCTGGGCTGGGGTCTCTTCGTCGCGCTTCGCCTGGGTCGCGCGACGCTCGAGCCCAGCCGCTCGGAGCGAGAGCGGCTGATCGCGAAGGAGACCAAGCGCCGCTCCAAGCGCGCGCGGCAGGAGCAGCGCCGGCGCGCGGCCGAGGAATGGAAGCGGCGGCTCGTGGCCCAGGAAGAGGCGATCCGCCGAGAGCTCGCGCAGCAGCAAGAGCGCAGGCGGGACCGGGATCGAGAGCGCCGCAGACGGAGCCTCGAGCGCGAGCAGGCGAGCCGAGACTTCGAGCTGGCCGTCGAAGACGGCGTCACGCAGCTCCTCACCGCGCTCGCCAAGCGCGTCGGTGACGCGGCCCGCGACGAGCTTCCGAGCGGCGCGTTCGGCGAGTTCGTGCGCCGAGAGAGGGCTCGCGCCGAGGGCGCTTCGATGGCGCCGGCCGCGCGTGTCCGCGTCGAGGCGCCTGGACGCGACGAGGACGCGGCGCGCGAAAACGAAGACGCCGCCCCGAAGGCGGCCTCGGCCTCGGAGACGAGCGAACCCGAGAGCGGCGAGGATGAGCGTCGCCGAGAGCGGCGCGCCGCGCGCCGCTGAGGGCCCCGTGCACCTCACTCGGCACGGCGCGACATGCGCAACGTCGAGAGCCGCGCGTCACGCTCGAGCTCGAGCTCGACCGCGAAGGTCGCGTCGCCACGCACATCGTCGCACCGCGCGCGCTCGACACCCCGCGTCAGCTCGAGGCGCGTCGCCGAGCGCGTGATGACGACAGGTGCCTCCGCGCGCGACATCGCGCACCCTGGTCCTGAGGCGTTCCCCTCCGCGTCGAACGAGATCGTCACCACGTCACCCTCCTCTGGCTCTCGCAGGAGGAGGGTGCGCGCGCCGGTGCCCTCCACCTCGAGCGCGAAGACCCCGAGCACGATCGAGGCGAGGGCCAAGCGTGCGCCCGAACGCGTCGCGCGCGCGCCGTCCCAGTCACCGGGGCTCGAAGCGACGACGAAGGACGAGCCCATGTCGGAGGGAAAGAAGAGCCGGTCGTTCGGAAGGCTCGACCAAGGTCCTGGTTCCTCGAAAGACCGCAGCGAAGCGCCGCTCTCGTCGACTTCGAGCGCGATTCCATCCGACAGGAGCAAGCCCGCGCGCAGGTCGCGGCCCACCTGGATCTCGTCCACGGTCCCGAGGTGCGGTGTCCAGAGCTCGGCGACGAGGCGCCCCTCCTCCGCCGCGCCCACGAGCAGGACCCGGCCCGAGGCCGTGGCGAGGCCGCGCGGGCGCACGATCGCGGTGGTGCGCCCGAGGAGCTCGACGCGCGCCGGCTCGACGCCGAGATCGATCAAGCGCACCTCACGGCCCGCGACGTGAAAGACGCGGTCGAGAGGCAAGCCGATGGCGAGGTCGGGCGGAGGTACGGCGATCTCGAGCGAGCGCGCCCGGTCGAGCGCAGGCTCGATCCGCTCGATCGAGGGCAGGGCCGCCCCGAGAGCATCGAGACCTCCGACGACCGCGATGCCGCCATCGCTCATCGGGACGAGGACCGGGCTCGTGCGCGGGCTCGCGAGCGCGGGGCCGAGCGACGCGCGGGCCTGCTCGAGCTCGATCACAGCGATGCGCGCGACGAGCGCATCGTCTGCACCACCGCGGCGACCGCCGACGAGCACGAGGCGCGAGCCACGCCGGAGCGCTGCGTGGTCACGGCGCGGAGAGGAGAGTCGACCGCCCAACCCCTCGGCGACAGGCTCAGCCTCTCCGCTCAATCGCTCGTAGCTGTCGTAAGCCGTATCCCGCGCGCCACTGGCGCCCCCGGCGATGATCACGTCGCGGCCGTGGACCGTGGCGCTCGCCCCCTCGCGAGGGTTGAAGAGGGCGTCCGGATGCACGTCCGCGAACGAACGTCTCGCGTCGATGCGAGCGACGCGCCGGCTCGTGCCGTTGCCGCCGACGACCCACCCGCTGCCATCGGGATGGGCGACGAGGACTGCGCCTTCGGACGCCATCGCGTCGGGGTCGAACAACGTGCACGGGACGAACGGTGGCAGGACGGCGACGGCGCCGAGGCGACGCGCCTCGTCGAAGCGGCTCGTGCCGATCGCTCGAAACGACGGGTCGCCGTCGACCTCGGCGCGAATGACCCGCACGTCGCGCCGCACGCCCTCGAGATCCCGCAGCCCGGATACCGCGAGCAGCTCGACGGTGTCCGTGGGTGACGGCGCGAAGTCTCCCTCGAGCGAGAGCCGGGCTGCGCGAACCGAGGTCGGCCTGCAACGCGGATCAGCCGATCCGATGCGGACGGCGATCGGCACGATCTCAGGCGGCGGAGTGCCGCAGCCAGCGGGCGCCAGGACGATCGCGGCTTGCGCGAAGGCGGCGCCTGCTCGCCCGAGCGCGCGCGTCATCGATCGACTCCGAACACCCGAGATCGGTAGCATGCGGCTGCCTTCTCCGCGCCCCCGATGACCCCTCGCTCCTTTGGCCAGTCTCTTCTCGACCGCGAGATCGCCCGCGGCGGGATGGCCCGTGTCCATCTCGCGAGGCTGCGCGGCCTCGGGGGCTTCGAGAAGCGGCTCGTGCTCAAGGAGATCGACCCGGCGCTCGCGCGCGACCCGCGCTTCGTCGAGCTCTTCGTCGCGGAGGCAAACACCCTCGTTCAGATGAGCCACCCCGGCATCGTGCCGGTGTACGAGCTGGGTGTCGTGGAGGGAACGTACTTCCTCGCGATGGAGCACGTGCGCGGCGTGACGCTCGAAGCGCTCGTCGCCGAGAGACCGCTCGAGCCCGCCGAGGTCGCGCACGTCGGCGCGCAGGTCGCGGACGCGCTGGCCTACGCGCACGAACAGTTCTCGTTGGTCCACCGCGACGTGACTCCGCGCAACGTCATGATCGATGCGCATGGGCACGCGCGCCTGCTCGACTTCGGGATCGCCGCGCGTCTCGACGAAGGCGACGGCGACGAGGCCGTGTTCGGCACACCCGGGTATCTCTCTCCGGAACAGGCGCGCGGGGAGCGGCTGAGCGCAGCGAGCGACCTCTTCGGCCTCGGCGCGGTCCTGCATCGCGCCGCGACCGGCGAGCACGCCTTCGACGCGTCCCTCGACGCGATCCGGAGCCTGTCCACGCCGCCGCGCCTCGCGGCGCTCGACGCGCTGCCGCAAGAGCTCTCGAGGATCGTGCGGGCCGCCCTCCACCCGGACCCGTCGCAGCGGCCTGCGAGCGGGAAACAGATGGGCGCGCAGCTCCGCGCGTTTCTGGCGTCCGAGCGCCCTGAGGGCGTCGCCGATACGCTCGGCGCGCGCGCCGAGCGGCTCGCGCGCAGCCACGAGACGGATCCCGACGCGCCGGGCGACGAGCGCCTCGAGACACCGCCGGCGACGGGCCGAACGCAATCGCTCGCGACGAGCCCGGCGCTCGATGCGCTGCTCGGGACGCCGCCCGCCTGGCCCCCCGAGACCCAACCGTCGCTCTCGGGAACGACGCCGCTTCGTGAGAGACAGCGAGCCGCGTCGAGGACCGACGGGCCGGGCTCCTCGACGGAGCGGCTCGCGCGGGCGGCCGCCCAGCCGGAGCCGACGCCGAGCGAGACGCCCGAGCGCGAGCGAACGGGGGCGCGCTTGTCCTGGCCAGCCATCGCCGCGCTCACGGCGGCGCTCGCGGCGGCCTCGATGTGGGCGCTCTCGTTCGCGCGCTTCGAGGCGCCCACCGAAGCGTTGGTGCCGAACCCGCTCGATCCGACCCCGCTCGAGATCGAGCCGCCGGACGCGAGCGTCGATGCGGGACCGGGCCCCAACGCGGTCTTGGACGCCCGGGACAATGGAGCGTCGCAGGCAATCTCGGACACTGGCCCCGAGGAAGGTCCGAGCACACCCGAGCAGGCGAGGTCCACGGCTCCGCGCGGGGCAACCGCGCGACGCGCGCCCGGCGCCCCACCGTCACGGACCGGTACGCTCACGGTCTCGGCCGTGCCGTGGGCGGATGTGTGGGTCGATGGAGCGCTGCTCGGACGCACCCCGCTCCGCGGCCGACCGCTGCCCCCCGGCGTCCACGCGCTCGAGCTTCGCTGTCCGCCCCTCGGTCGCACGTTGACTCGCGAAGTCCGTGTCCGCGAGGACGAGTCGACCCGGGTGAGCGCGAACTTTCAGGTCAGCCCCGCGACCCTCTCCGAGCAGTGATCAGGCGCGCGGCGGGCTCGCGTTCGGCTCCAGTGGACCGAAAGGCAGGGGAACACCGCCTGCGGCGAGATACTTCGCGTGCAGCGAGGCGATGGCGAACGTTCGAAAGACCGCGACGAGAAAAGACGAGACGAGCGTACCGAGAATCGGGATCGTGCTCGTCAAGCCCACCGCGAAGAGGGTCGCGACCGAGAGGAGCACGAGGTTGACGAGCCAGTCGCGGAACACGAGACGCACCGAGGCGAACACCTCTGCCACCTCGAACCCGGTCGCCACGCGCCCGCTGAGCTCCGCGCGAAGGGTTGCGGCCGCCGCCGGGAGCGAGAGGAGGCTGAGCAGCACGGCCAAGACCAGCATGGAGACCAAGCCGCCGCAGAGGAACAGGGG
Source organism: Deltaproteobacteria bacterium (assembly GCA_046342295.1). Taxonomy (GTDB): domain Bacteria; phylum Myxococcota_A; class Polyangia; order Polyangiales; family Sandaracinaceae; genus JAFLCL01. The sequence continues at coordinate 32,416 of JBKDQC010000476.1, forward strand.
GATCGTCGCCAGCGAGAGCCCACCGGTGCGCTCGGCCCCCGCGAACCCGGAGAACAACGACGCGAGGAGGCCGAAGTAGATGCAAGCGACGCCCGACAGCGACAGCGCGGTGGCGGGGAGCGACCACACCACACTGACGATCAGGCCCTTGAGACCGACCGAGGCATAGTCGATCAGCGTGGCGAGATCGGTCGTGGGGGGCAGCAGTGCGGGCTCGACTCCCGAGAGCGCGCGCCGGGCGCCGTAAGAGAGCCAGCCGAGCACGACGAACCATCCGAGGAACGGAATCGCCCAGACGAGCAGAAAGAGCGCGAGCTTGACAGGCCACTCCGGGTCGGCCCGCAGGATCTCGACGGCGTAGAGCAGATCGACACGCGGCGGGTTGCGTGCCTCGGAGGGCGCGACCGGGACGCTCACTGGACCCTCGCTCCCTTGGGGCCCGGGCACGAAACACCGATTCGCATCGCCGCCGGGGCATCCCGTGCAGCACCGCCCGCTCTCCTCGAGATGCTCACGGTGTTCCTCGTCGGTCGGTCGTCACTTGCGGGGCGCCACGACGCCGACGTCATCCATACGCGGGCCCTGACCGTCACCGCTGGGGCGTGAACGAGAACGGCACCGACAGCACCGCGCAGTTGCCGCCGGACACTCGCGGAAAACGCATCTGGTTCGCGACGTTGCGGATGCACGAGAAGACCTCGCGGTCTCGGAGGGATCCGGCGACCTGCACCGCCTCGACGCTCCCGCCTTGACCGATGCGAACCTGGAGGTTGACCGTGCCCTGAAGCATCGCCTCCTGTTTCAGCCGTCGCTCGTAGCAGGCCGTGATCTGCTGGCGGTGCTCGGCGATCTCGGCGCTGGCCGCGGCACGCTCGACCTCGCCAGGACAGTCCCACGACCCGAGGACGGGACCACGCGGGCCGCGCGGCGTTCGCGTCTCGGGCCCAGCGTCGGGGATCTCCGACCACGCATCGGGCTCGGCCTCGGGGATCTCGAGTGTCTCGTCCGCCAGCGCGGTGGAGCGCTGGATCACGGCCGCGTCCGGCAACTCCGAGGACACGGTCGGGGGCGGGTCCTCGGGTGCTGCCGTCAGCCAGTACACCCCCGCGGAAAGCAGGAGCAGCACGACACCGAGGATTGCGTACTTGGCTCCGCCTCCGGACGGCGGCGGTGGCGGGGACGACTCCGAGGCCAACCTTGTCTCCCTTCGCTCGCGGCTCTTGCGCGATAGGCGCGCTTCTTAACACGGCGTGTCGCTGCAAGCCCACCCGCTTCTCTGCGGGCGTCCAGAACGCGGCGTCCTCACCGGACGATTCGACCGACCGCGCGCACGGTGAGGTTGACGGTGAGGGTCGCGCCTCCCGCCGGGATCGGATCCCCAGGGTCGAGGTCGATCGAGGTCCGCGCGAAGAATCGCACGCGGCGGTTTCCGCCGACGACGTGGTCCGAGAGCGCCGCGGCGCCAGCGCCGTCGATCGACATGTCACCATTCTGCGCCGTACCGGCGGGCAATCCGGGGACGACACCGAGCCGCGCGACGCCGGGGGAGTCGAGGCCGGCGGCCGTATCGGGCCCCCAGAACACCTCGATGTCCGGCACGTCGACGTTCAACGAGTTCGGGCTCGCGACGTAGGTCACGCGCCTCACCTCGATGGCGTCGAGGAAACGCAGGACCGTGCTGGCGCCTCGGAGCAGCACGTCGAAGTCCACCACCTCGCCCACCGGCACGGCGATGATGAGGGGCTCAGGATCGCAAGTCCCCGCGACGCACGCGAGCGGGAGGAGATCGCTGCCCGGACACATCCCCGTCGGGCATGGAATCGACGCGATCGAGCCCCCGCTCTGCAGCTCGGGCGGGACGGGCACGGCGCTGGTCGTGATCTCGAAGGTCTGCGGGCCCGTCACGAGGTCGAGGGCCACGGCGCCATCGCATCCCGCAGACATCGCGAGCAGCGCGCCGGAGCCGAGCACGACGGAAGCGAGAGTGAGGGGAGAGGTCAGCGACCCGTACGCTGCAAGCATCCCGGAAGGATACGGCATCTCTGCGCTCGAGCGCAGGTCCAATGACCTCTCCGCCGGCTACCATGCCGAGGTGCCATCCCGCTCCCCGCCTGCCCCCCTCGACCCGACGACGCGCACGCAGGCGCTCGCGCGCGAGGTCACGCGCATCTACCGTCGCTACGCCGTCGAGGTCGTCGAGCGGTTCGGCTTCTGCCCGTACGCCAAACGTGCCCGAGAGCAAGGCGCCACCCGGGAGTTCGTCTGCCTCGATGCGGAGCCCGACCTCGAGCGCGCGCTCGCGCTCGTGCACGACGCGGCGCGCGACCCGAGCCTAGAGATCGGCGTCAGGCTCTATCCGGACGCGACCATAGGCGGCCTCGAGATGGCGAGGTTCGTCGAGAAGCTCCGCAGCGCGCACCAGCGAGAGCCGGGAGGGCTCGTGATGGCGATGGAGGCGTTCCATCCCGATGCGGAGGCCGCGCTCGACGACGCTGACCGCCACGTACCCTTCGTGAGGCGCACCCCCGACCCGACGATCCAGCTCGTACGCCACGAGGCCCTCTCGCGAGTCCGACGCGCAGGCGACCACGGCACGGCCTTCTTCGATCCGAGCTGCATGTCGCTCGAAGCGCTCTTGTCCAAGCCGCCCAGCCTCCCGCTGCACGCGCAGATCGCGAAGGCGAACCTCGCGACCACCTGTGTCTACGGCGTCGCAGCGTTCGAAGCCATCTATGCTGACATCCGCCGAGACCGCGACGAGAGCTACGCCCGAGCGCGCGACCCGAGCCTGCACGTCCGGTAAGGGCCCGTGCGGAAATGACCTGATCGGATCGGCGTCGCGGCGCCCCGCCAGTGCTGACCGAGCGACGAGGAACACTGGGGGTATTTCGAGAAGAGCGGGCGGCTCTGGCGGGGATGCCCCGGCGGCGAAAGGGATAGTTCATTTCTGCGCGGGCCCTAGCTCCGACAGCGCGAGCGCGGGGCGCAGCGCCCGGGCGGGGCCGAGGCCCCGCGCGGGAGCCCGCTCGGGCGCGTGGGGCGCCCCAAGCGCCGTGGGAGAGGAGCCACTCGGCCCCTCCAGGCCATCAGAGACAGCCGGGGTGACGCTCGTTGAGCATCCTGGCGAGCTCGAAGTCCTCCTGCTGGAGGAAGCGCAGACGGTCGAACCAGTCGACGAGAACGTAGAGGTTCTCATCCGGATTCTGGTCGAGCAGGCGGTCTCCGGGGCGCTCGAGGTCGACGCCCTCGACGCGCGGCAGTTCGCTGTCTCCCGGCTGGAAGTCGAGACCGCCCTCGAGCTCGCGGTCAACGGTCTGCGCGCCCTCGATGGACCGGCCGGAGCGGACGTCGTGAACCCGCCACAGGCTCACCAGGTTCTCGGCGTTGCGCGGCAGCTCGAGACCATCCTCTCCGCGACGCCACGCGGCTGCGACCGGGCCGAAGATCTCGACCTGCACGGGGATCGCGCCGCCGAGCTCTCCGCCGAGCTGCGCGAGCGTGAGCGGCCGGTTGTCGAGGGTCGGGTCGAGGAAGAGGTCCATCCGTGTCGCGACGCTCGAGTCGACATACTCGAGGTCCGCCGTGACGACGCCGCCGTCGCTGCCGCACCCCGCGACGCTCGCGAGCGCGACCACACCCAGACCCGCCGCTGTCAGCTTCCAACTCGTGCTCATGTGTCCTCGTTTCTGCCCGACCCGGTCGAGCGTGTTCTCTCGTCTTCGGTTGCTTCGCTTCTTCGCTGCTTGGTTTCGCTCTGAATCACCCACGTCACGTCCATGGGCCAGGACCCAGTTAACAAGCTCCATGCCATTGCCGAATTGCCCCGGATCACGGCTGCCCCCAGCGGTTTCGACGGGGCGTGGAGCTGCACACGTCAGCTTCCTGACGACAACGCGCTCACGCGCGCGGCCCGCGGCGCCGCCCCTTGGCAGCCGAGGTCGGCGGAGGCTTGAGGCCGTATTTTTCCATCTTGTAGATCAGACCGCGCCGCGAGAGGCCGAGCTTGCGCGCAGCGCTCGTCTGGTTGTGGTTCGCCTCGGCGAGCGCTCGTACGATCGCGTCTCGCTCGACGGAGTCGACGTGCTCGCGCAGGCGTCCGTCTCCGGGCGCACGCACCCCATCGGTGCCAGGCAGGTGCTCGGCCTGGATGTCGCCATCTCCGGCGAGCAGCATCGCGCGCTCGATCGCGACCTCGAGCTCCACGAGGTTGCCGGGCCAAGGGTAGCTCCGCAGACGCGCGAGGGCGGGCGCGGAAAATCTCGGCTCGCGCCCGCTCCATGCGAGGCCGAGCGCGAGCGCGATTGGGTGGATGTCCTCGAGACGCTGCCGCAAGGGAGGCACCTCGACCACGCGGGCCCCGGCGCCGAGCCAGAGGCCGAGCGCTCCCCAACGGGCGTCGAGGGCACGCTCGCTCGTCGCGATCACGCGGTGCCCCGCGAAGCGGTGGACGACCGCATCGCGCAGCTCGGGAGCCAAGCGGTCGACGTCCTCGAGGAGGATCGCGGCGCCGTCCGGGACCGACACGATCGCGTCCGCCTCCAGGCGCGCGCACGACACCCGCACGAGCTCGACCGCAGACTCGAGCGCCGCACGGATGAGGGTCGAGCGTCCGCTGTGGAGCTCACCACGCACGAGCACAGCCCGCTCCGAGGTGAGCGCGAGGAGCGCGTCTCGGGCCGCCTTCGAGGCCTGGTCGACGAACACGCACGCCCGCGCCGTGGGCGGTGGCCCCGAGCCACTCGCCGCGCGCAGCGCGAGGCGCGCCGCACGGAGCAAGAGGGCTGGTCCGTCGGCGTCCTCGGGCGCGACGGCGATGCCGACGATGGCGCCGCCCACGCCCGCTTCGTCGAGAGTCCGCTGGACGACGCGCTCGGCGCGCTCGCGCGTCGTGTCGGGCAAGAGCATCTCGATCTCGTCGGGCGCGAAGGTCGCGACGCAGTCTCCGGCGCGGAGCCCCTCGAGCCCGGCCTCGAGCACGCGGCCGCCTTCGCCGTGTCGCGCGCGGACCATCGCGAGCGCCGTCGGCCGCCAGGCCCGCGCAGCGCGGGCGAGCTCCTCCGCGAGGCGCTCGTCGAGCTCGGCGTGCGTGAAGGAGCGTCGCTGTGGCTGTAGGAATGGCGCCGCGATGCCGACGACGAGGTGACAGCCGCTCGCCTCGACGTCGTCTCCCGGCGAGAGCTCGAGCTCGCCATCGACGCGCTTGCCGCCCACGAACACGCCAGCGTCGTGGCTCGCGTGCAAGAAGAGCTGGGCTCCATTCCACCGCAACGTCGCGGCGCCCGGGAGCGAGCCCGGCAGTAGACCGCCCGGACCGAGCAGATCGGTCGTGCCCTCGCGCACGTCGACCAGGAATGTGGTCCCGCGCGCAGGTGCCACGGCGAAGAACGCTCGGGGCCCGGAGCTCACGGCCTGGACGATACCAAGGCCGCGAGCATTCCGGTGTATTTCCGGGTGACGTGTGTATGCTCTGCCGACATGGCGATCGCTCCGCGCACCAACGAAGAGCTTCTGCGGGACGTCCCGTTGCTCGGTCAGCTGCCGGCCGCAGACCTGCAGCTTCTCGGGGAAGCGGCCGAGCTTCGCAAGATCGCACGCGCCGCACCTCTGTTCAGCGAAGGGCAGGCGGCCGAGGGTCTCTTCGTCGTGCGAACCGGCGAGGTGAAGCTGACCAAGAGCGGGCGCGACGGTCGCGAGCAGATCGTCTACCTCGCGCGCCCGGGTCGCCCGATCGTCGAAGGCATCCGTTTCGACGGCGGGCCCTACCCGGCGAGCGCCGTGGCGATGCGGGCAGCGTCAGCGATCCTCATCGCGAACGACACGCTCGCGGCGATCGGTGAGAAGCGCCCCGCCGTACTGAAAGCGATGATCGACCTCCGCGCGCGCCGCACCGACAAGGTGATGAAGCTCGTGTCGGATCTCTCCCTCCGCACCGTCCCCGCGCGTCTGGCCTCGTTCCTCTGCACGCTCTCGGCACAGCGCGAGGCGCGCGGTGAGGACCACCGCCACCTCGTGCGCGACCTGACGACCGAGACGGTCGCCGGTCGGCTCGGCACCGTGCGCGAGGAGATCTCGCGTGGGTTGGCGCTGCTCGAGCGCGAGGGGGCGCTGAAGGTGACGCCGGATCTGATCGAGATCCTCGATGGTCAGCGGCTCGAGGCCGTCGCGTTCGGACGCGGCAAGAAGGCATGACGGCGGCGTGACTGCCGACGCCCCCGCGCTCGAGACGTCCGCGCGCGCCCATGCGGCTTCCTCCCTGGCTGCCGTGCTCGCAGGCGCTGCGACCTGGGGGCTCTCCGCCGCCTCGCCGCTGGTTGCCTGGCCCATCGACACGAGCCCCCTCGCGGCGAGGGGGGCCTTCGTACTGGCGTTCGGGTGGGTCGCCGCGGAGGTGCTCACGCTCGCGTGGCTCACCCGCGGCGCGAGCCCGGCGCGGCTCGGCGTCAGCGCGCTCGTCGCGGCTGCGGCGCTCGCCGCCATCGCCGTTCTGCGGGCGCCGCCCTCGCCGCCGAGCATCGCGCTCGTGGCCGCGATCCTGCTCGCCGGCGGCTCGAGCGCAGGTGCGCTCGTCGGCTCGCGCATCCAACACCCAGGGCACCTCGGCGTCGTGGCCGTCGTCTCTTCCGTAGCGGACATCGTCAGCGTCTTTCACGAGTCGGGCCCGACCGCACAGCTCGCGGAGAGCACCCCGTGGTTGTCGCTCTTCGCGATCGGGGCGCCGATGCTCGGTACCTCCGACGTCCCACCGCTCCTCGGGGTCGGCGACGTCGTCATGGCCGCGCTCTACGCGACCGCCGCCGCTCGCTTCGCGCTCCCGGAGAAGCGCACCTGGATGGCGCTGACGGGCGGCCTCGCGAGCGCCATGGTCGCGGTCCTCGTGCTCGAGATCGCGCTGCCCGCGCTTCCGTTTCTGGGCCTCGCGATGGTTGTGGCGCATCCCGAGGCACGGCTGCCTCCACGCCACGAGCGCCCCCAGGCCACCCTCGGCATCGCGCTGGTCGCCGCCGCGGCGGCGTGGATCCTCTCGGAATCCTAGGACCCGTGCACGCCCCTCGAGCGAATCAGTCGCTCTCGATCTCCGCGAGCGCACGGCTCGCGCGGCGCAGCTCCTCGCGCAGCGTGAGCTGCTTGGCGCGGTCGACAGCCGCGTTCTTGCGAAGGAACGCGCGCAGATGCACCGCTGCGCGCGCGCGGTCGCCGAGCTCGAAGGCGATCATGCCGAGCAGGAATTGGCCGTAGCCCTCGCGGCGGGGGCTCGAGGCGAGGGCCTTGCGCGTCTCCTCGAGGCCCTCGGGGACGCGATCATCTTCCAGCTCCACCATCACGCGGTACGCCCGGATGAGGACCCGGTCGCAGTGCGACCAGCGCTCGGCGCGATCGAGCGCGCGAAGCGCCGCGGCGCGATCGCCCGAGAAGTGGAGAAAGGTCGCGAGCCCGAGCACGTGGAAGCTCCTCCGGTCAGGCGGGGCCACGCGGGCCGCGTGGCGCTGGGCCTCGATCGCTGCCCGCACGTCACCGCGCGCCCAGAGCACACGCGCTCGGTCGTGCTGCGCGAGGTCGCGCATCGGCCCGAGCCGGCCCATCTGGGCGGCGACGAGGAGCGCGTCCTCGAAGCGCTCGGCGTCCACGTGGACGAGGTAGAGCTGGCGGAGAAGCAGGAGCTGGATCTCCGGATCGAGCTCTTCCTCCGCCGCGAGGCCTCGCCGCGCCCACTCGGCGCGACTCGCGGAGGTCCGCGCACGCAGCGCCGAGGCGAGACACTCGGCCGCGGACTTCGTCGATGCGCGGCGCGGCGCGGTCGTGCGAGCCGAGGGAGAGCGGCGATCCGCGGGCTCGCCCCCACGAACCGTCTCCTCGCGGAGGCGACTCGCTGGCAGGGTGGTCTCGCGTCGGCTCATCGCGCTCCCGTCGCGGATCTCGCAGGTCCCGCATCGGGCCCGCCGAGGTCAGCGTCCGAAAGAGTTAGCACAGGCGACGCCGAAGTCGATGCACTGGTGTTTTCGGAGACTTAGCGACTTCCGTCCCCAGAGGTTCCACAGCGAGTCACACGCTGGGGATCGTTCGCGATCCCCTTCACCGAGCTCGTGCCGTCAGAGAGCTCACGCCGCCTTCGCGAGTGCCCGGACCCGCGACTCGAGCGCGGCGATCTCGGCGGAGTCGAGCTCCGTCGTTCCGAAGCGTGCTTCGTTGTAGCGATCGGTGACGAGCGTGACGAGGTCAGCACCTGCAAAAGAGGCCGACGCGAGCGCCGCGGCGTGCTCGTGCGGTGTGCGCTGGGGAGGCCGCGGGACACCTCGCTCGGCCATCGCGGCCTCGAGCGAGCGATACAACGCGACGACGCGTGCGACACGCTCGGGCAGCGGCGGCTCCGGCGGGGCGCGGCCAGCGCGGCGCCACCAGAGCCAGAGCCCGATCGCCAGAAGCCCTCCGACGACCGTCACCCCCACCGGGCTCGCGATCCGGCTCCTCGGTGACTCGGGCCTCGAAGGCTCGTCCGAGCCGCGCACGCGCGTCCCGCGGAGCCAGCGAAGCGCATCCCGCGCGATGTCGCGTTGCGAGCGGAGGTCGAAGCTCACGACGTGGAGCTCCCACCACACCACGGCGGCGTCGAAGACGTTGCGCAACTCGAGGGCGATGGACTCGGCGAGGCCCACATCGTCTCGGCCCGAAGGAGTGGGATCGAAGCTCACCCAACCTTCGTTGGGCAGGTACGCCTCCACCCAAGCGTGCGCGTCGCCCGAGCGCACCGCGTAGTAGCGGCCGTAGGTGTTCCAGCGGCCGCCGAGAAAGCCCGTGACGTTGCGGCTCGGCACGCCCACCGTGCGCAAGAGGATGGCCATCGCGCTCGCGTAGTACTCGCAATGTCCGGCGCGCCACTCAAAGAGGACGCGCTCGAGCGGGGGCCGGTCGCCCGGATCGCGCATGTCGAGCGAGTAGGAAAACGGCGCGGCGTGAAGGCGGGCGACGATCTGCTCGGCCCGCTCGCGGTCGGTGCGGGCGCCCTCGGTCCACGCGCGCGCGAGCTCGCCGAGCCGTTCGTGCCCATCCGGCACCTGGAGGTAGCGCGCCAGATCGTCGCCTTCGAGCGGCTGGAAGACCTCGTAGAACGGAGTCGGTGACACGTAGGCCGTGTAGCGGAGCCCAAGCTCGGTGTGATCCTCGTATCGGAGGTCCATGCCGGGGTAGAGGGTCAACTGACGCTCCTCCTCGAGGCCGTTCGCGACGTGCGGCGGCACCTCGATGGAGACCGTGTGCTCAGGCAAGAGGACGACGGCTTGCTCGAAGGCGTCGAGGACGATGTCGTAGACGACGTCGTCGCGCTGGACCGAGCGGACGATGGGGTACTCGTCGAGCAGATGGGGCAGCCGGCGACCCGAGCTGCGTTGGGTGCGAGACCAGCGTCGTCCGTCGTAGTGGTCGAACGAGCTGCCTCGGAGATAGAGGTCGAGCACCGTGGGCGTGCGAAACCCGAGGACACGAGGCGTGACACGGACCACGATGGTCGGGTCGTCGCGGATGCGGCCGACCTGGCCGAGCTCGACCTCGTTGCCGAAGCCCGCGACGCTCTCCCCACGACCCCCGCCGAACGCGAGCATGCCCAGGCCGACGCGCGGGAAGGCGACGAAGAGAGCGGCCGTCATCGCGAACAGCGGCAAGGAGAGCACGGCCGTGCCGACCAGAAAGGGTGCGCCCACGAGGCGGCGCGACGAGAGCACGCGGGCGAGCTGGGCGTTCGTAGCGCCCGCGCTGACTCCAGGAGGGAGGGTGACGCGCTCGTCATCGCGCGTCTGCGTCTCGGCTTGCTTCGACTCGAGCGTCCGCCGCAGGTGCTGCGACTCGATCTCCGCCCGGAGGTGAGTCAGGGCGAGCATCCATGGAATCACGACGATGAAGCCGAGGAACGCGAGCCCGTACGTGATCTCCGTCGAGAGCACGGTCGCCGCACACAGGTGGAGGAAGGACAGGAGCGCGATCTGCAGGTACTCGCGCGCCGTGCGGCGGTTCGCGAGGCGTGCGATCTGGAGCGCCCCAGTCCAGACGAGCGCCGAGGCGAGCCACGGCTCGCCGAGCGCGCCGCGTGCGGCCTGCACGCCCAGCGCCACCAGGAGCGCGAGGGTCCAGCCGCGCTGCCATGACACGGCATCGAGGCGCGCGCCTTCGGCGCGCCAGGTGGCGGCATAGCCCACACCGAGCACGGCCGTGGAGGGCACGTCGAGCTCGCCACCCAACGCCAGCCCGAACAGACCGAGGTAGGCGAGCACGTACGCGACGCTCTTGTGCAAGAGCGCGAAGCCGCGCACGGGCGGCTCGTCGGCAGCGGCGATGCGAACCGCGGTGCTCATGGCCGGGCCTCTCCGTCGCCGACGTCGATCACGCTCGCGCCACGGCGCGGCGCTGGTGTGGCGAGGCCGGCACGAGGCGCCAGGAGCGCGAGGTGCTCGAGCAGCGGATCCATCGGCGCGTCAGGCCCGACGCGGGGGCTTCGCCCGCCTGGCGAGAGGATCTCGACGTGTGCACCGCGCGCATGCGCGATCGAGGCGATCGAGGCGCCCCGCGCGAGGACGCGCTCGATGCGCGCCTCGACCTCGGGCGTGATCGGCTCGAGCGACCCGAGATCGAGGCGGATGGCGAGCTCGCGCCCCGGATCTTGCTCGAGCTCCCGGGCCACCAACGCCCCGAGAGCGGCGCTCCTGCGCCAGTGAATGGCGCGAGCCTCGTCTCCCTCGCGGTACGGCCGAAGCCCGGCGACCTCGAGCCCCTGGGCCCGCGAGCGTCGCTCGACCTCGGCACGCGGAGACTCGCGACCGAGGAGCTGCTCGAGACGACGTTCGAGGTCGGGCACGGAGACGAGCGCCGGGTAGACGATCAGGGCGTCGGTAGCGTCGAGCAGGCGCCATTTGTCGAAGAAGCCGAACGGATAGCGGGTCGAGAGACGCAGCCGCTCGAACCGCAGGAGGCCGCGACGCGTCGGAGTGAACAGGTATCCCACCCGTTGCGTGCTCTTGGGGTCGATCTTGAGGTAGTACGTCCGCCGATCCGCATCGGTGAGACGCCGAAGCCGCTTGCCGAGATCCTCGCCGGCCGTGACGTCTCCCGCAGCGAGCGAGAACGACGGAAGCCAAGGCTTCACGTTCTCGAGCTCGATCTCGAGAAGGCACGGCGCCGAGGCGAAAGCCCTCCTCGGCAAACGCCGGGCGCAGCGAATCCCCCAGAGCACGGCGTCGGAGAGAACACCGGAGAGGATGATGAGGCTCAGCATCAGGCCGAGCACGAGGTAGAGGAGGTTGTTGCCTGTGTTGACGGCTCCGAGACCGACCCCGACCGTCATGAGCAGGAAGATGGCGCCCTCGTTCGTGACCCGAAGGCCACGACGCAGTCGGGGGGGCACCGGAACGAGACGCGCGTGGGCATCGGGCGCTGGGGCCGGCCCGCGGCCAGGAGACACCTCGGCCGTGGGGGTTGCGTCGCTCATACCGGGACGGGCACGCGCTCGACGATGTCTCCGA
>JBKDQC010000477.1:0-4644 GCA_046342295.1 Deltaproteobacteria bacterium
TCGCAGAGTCGGACGCCGACCGCATTGCCGCTCGCGTCCGCCTCGCTCGACTGGCAGAGCTCCAGGGACGCCGCGGTGAAGCGACGGAACAGCTGCGCGACATCCTCTCGGACGCTCCCGGAGACCGCGAGGCCCTCGACGCGCTCGAGGGGCTCTACCAGGCCGACGGAAAGCTCGACCTCCTCGCGGAGAGCGTGGGCTCGCGCGCGGATGCGGCCGCCCAGGCGGGGGATCCGGCCGAAGCGCTGCGCCTGCTCGGTCGCCTCGCGCGCATCCAGGAGCGCGATCTCGACAAGCCCGCCGACGCGATCGCGACGCTCGAGCGCATTCGAGCGCAGCGTCCCGACGATGGGGAGAGCCTCTCGGCCCTCGCGCGGCTCTACAAGGCGCTCTCGCGCCACGCCGAGGCGGTCGGGGCGCTCGAGGCGCTCGCCCCTTCGCTCGCGGGCGAGAGCGCCGTCGCGAACGCGCTCGAAGTGGCAGCGATCGCAGAGGGGCCCATGGCGGACCCGGCCGTCGCCGAGTCCGCGCTGCGCAGAGCGCTCACGGCTTCTCCAGGGCACACCGAGGCGCGCGCGCGGCTTCGCGCCCTCTTCGAAAAGACGAAGAACCATGCGGGCCGCGCCGAGCTCCTCGCGGAGGACGCGGACGCAGAAGCCGACAAGGGCAGGAAGCTCGCGCTCTTGCGGGAGGTCGCAGATCTCTACGCGAAGGAGCTCGGCGATGCCGCACGAGCCGCGCAATCCCTCGAGAAGGCCGTCGCGCTCGATCCCGAGGATCGCAACGCGCTCCTTCCCCTCTGCGACCTCTACATCGCGGCGGGGCGCTCGGGCGACGCCGTCCCCGTGCTCGAGAAGATCATCGCGTCGTTCGGCACGCGTCGCAGCAAGGACGTCGCCACCTACCACCACCGCCTCGGCCAAGCGCTCGAGGGCCTGGGAAAGACGACCGAGGCGCTCGCGGCCTACGATGCGGCCTTCAAGATCGACCTGACGAGCGTCCCGATCCTGCGAGACCTCGGCCGGATCTGCTACGCGAGCGGCGACTGGGATCGCGCCCAGAAGACCTTCCGAGCCCTTCTGCTCCAGAAGCTCGACGCCAGCGCCGGGATCACCAAGGGTGACGTCTACTTCTACCTGGGCGACATCACCGCGAAGCAGGGCGACCCGAAGAAGGCGATCTCCATGCTGGATCGGGCTCTCGTCGAGCAGCCGGGACATCCTCAAGCGACCGCGCTCCTGGCGCAGCTCAAGACCGCGTGAGGGGGGCGCGCGCTCGAGGGCAGGGCGATGACCGCTGACCCGGTCGTCGTCCTCGACGGCGTGCTCGTGGGGGCGGGCGAGGCACGGGTGTCGGTCTTCGATCGGGGCTTCCTCTTCGGCGATGCCGTGTTCGAGGTGCTGCGCGCGTACGGGGGCGTCCCGCTCGCGCTCGACGAGCACCTCGCGCGTCTGGGCCGCTCACTCGACGGCCTCGGCATCACGCCGTCGTTCGAGCCTGGCGTGCTCGTCGGCGAGGTCCTCCACGCCCTCGCGACCCTCGGGCTGCGGGACGCCTACGTGCGCGTCGTGGTGAGCCGGGGGCAGGGCGCGCTGCACCTCGATCCCCGGCGCGCGTCCGGCCCGACGACGCGGGTCGTCATCGCGGCGCCGCTCCTCGCCCTGCCGGCGTCGCTCTACGAGGGTGTGGCGCTCGCGAGCGCGCGCGTCGATCGCCCGACCGATCACACCCGCGCCGCGGGCGCGAAGCTCTCGGCCTACACGGCGAACCTCCTCGCGCTCCAGATCGCGCAGGCGCGCGGCGCCTACGAGGCGGCGCTCGTGCGCGAGGACGGCGCCCTGACCGAGGGCCACTCCTCGAACCTGTTCGTGGTGCGAGGCGGCGCGGTCGAGACGCCTCCGATCTCCACCGGCATCCTGGCGGGAATCACGCGCGCGCTCGTTCTCGAAGAATCGTGCGCGGAGGGGCTCGAGGTCCGCGAGCGCCTGCTCTTCGCCCACGACTTCGAGCAGGCCGACGAGGCCTTTCTGACGAGCAGCCTCCGCGAGATCGTGCCGATCGTGTCGCTCGACGGCGCGCCGATCGGCGCCGGGCGGCCTGGCCCCATCACACGGCGGCTCCACGCTCGGTACCAGGAACGCGTTCGCCGCGAGCTCGCCCGCCGTTGACGGTGCAGGAGACCTCGGCTAAGTACGCGGCCCTTCTGGAGGACACGATGGTTTCCGATACCTGCAAGACCGAGCGCCGCCGCCGCCACAAGCGGGCCACCGTGGGCCGCGACCAGAAGCGCACACGCGCCAAGGCCGGCACGCCCAAGTTCCCGATCCACGCGGAAGAGAAGAAGGCCTGAGCGCTGGAGCGCGCTGCGCACTCCGGTGTGCGCGGCGCTCTCGTCTCTGCGGCGCGGTCATCTCTGCGGCGCACACGTCGAGGCGCTCGAGCCTCACCGAGACCGCTTGCACGAGGCACGCGCTCGGAGCGCGAACGCTTCAGTGAAGCGGGCGGTCTCCTCTCGAGACGTCACCCTCGAACGGATCGTCGCGCTCGCCCGAGGCGTCCGCCGCGGGTGGACCGCCCGCGTTCCGTTCCGCGGCGAGAGCGCCCACCACGAACACCGTGGTGGGCTTGTCGTGTGAGGCCGAGACGACGAGGGGGCCGCGGAGGCTCGGCACATCGGCCTCGCCGGGGTCGAGCGCGCCCGTCGAGATGCCCGCCTCCGCGAGGCGCCTGGCACGCTCGCGCGCGAGCATGCGGGCGCGATGCCGTGCGAAGGCCAGCGCGAGCTGCGCCTGCCGAGCGTCCTCCTCGGCCCAGCGTCGCTCGATGGCGCTGCTCTTGTCCTTGCGCCGTCGCCACGCGAGGACCACGAGCACGCCGACGAGCACCCATCCGAGCCCGCCGGTCGCGAACATGGGGAGGGCACCGAAGCGGTTCGAGAGATCGTCGCGCCAAGCCTGCTCGAGAGATCCGATGCCGGTGCTCCAGGTCTGGTGCACCGCGGTCTCGAAGCGCTGGCCGCGGCGCATTCGCCCGAGCATCTCCCCGAGCTTCTCCGGACCGCTTCGCCGAAGGAGCCAGGCGACGAAGTCCGCGGACTCCGCGTAGGCGAGCCCGACCGCGTGCGGGCGGCTCGGGAAGCGCGCGTCGAGCGCGTCGAGCTCGAGGATCCCGCCGCGGAAGGCGGCCTCCCAGAGCATTTGCACGCGCTCGACCGAGCGCTCGCGCGCCTGGTAGATCGCCACGCCCTCCACGAACCACAGCGGCGCCGCCTGCTCCCCCTCCGCGCCCTCGCCGAGCGCGTGGTGGAGGGCGATGTGGCTGAGCTCGTGGACGAGCACCTCGCGCAGCTCCGGGCGCTGCCAGGTCTCGGGCGCCGTCAGCGTCAGAAGGATGAGCGAGAGGCCCGGATACGCGACGCCGACCGCGTAGGCGGGGGGCGGCGCGCCGCGGGGCGCGAGCGCCTGCATCTGCGCTGGATCCACGCCGCTGCGGATCCGCACCGGAGGCAGCGCGCCCTCGATCCCCAGCTCGCGCGTGAGGCGAGGCAGCGCCTGATCCCACGTCTCGAAGAGCGGCTCGACGAGGCTCCTCGCGCGGGCGGGCATCTCCCACCGCACCTCACCGCGCCGGACCTCGAGGAAGTCCTCGGGGGCCCGCGGGATCTCGAGCCCTCGGACCACGGTGACGTCGGGCGGCGCGTCCTGCGCGGCCGCGACGCCTGGCCACGCGGCGAGCCCGAGAAAGAAGGCGAGCGGCAGCGCGAGGAGACCGGGCCCGAAGCCGAGACCCGAGCGGTGCGAACGTCGGGGTGTCACGGAGCACCGCCGGGGCGGAAGCGGAGCATCGGCGCCGGGGTCGAGTCGCTCGTGGTGTAGACGACCACGAACGCCGCCGCGCCCGCGAGGAGCGCGCCCGCGAGGAGGAACGGCCAATTCGCCTCGATCCATTCGGGCTCCTCCCGCGGCTCGCGCGCGGCGTCTCTCAGCCCGAGGTTCCCGGCTGCCGTGCGCGCGGGCGGCGTCGCGGAGCGCTCGGGGCCCGCAGACGCCGAGAGGGCGGCCCTGCCGCGCGAGCGCACGAAGCGCACGACGCGCCCCGGCTCGGGCCTTGGGTCGAGGTCGACCGCTCCCTCGAAGAATCCGCGGTGACGCACATCGAACCCGACGAGCTCACGCCGCCCGGCCCGACTCCGAACCACGAGGAGCAGCGCGACGTCGGCGCGGTCCCCGAGCGCCCCGAGGAGCGGGAGATCATCCCGCTCGCTCGCTCCGAGCGCCCAGCGATCGCGGACCACGGGCGCGATGAGGTCGTCGCCCGCCGCGCCGACGAGCGAGGCTCGGAGCGCCGCGTCGGACGGGATCGTGAAGGTCCCGCGGACTGCGTCCTCGATGCTCGCCGCGGCCGCGCGCGCCGCGTCGTTCGGATCGCCCACGAGCACCACCGCGACGCGAATGGACACGTCGCTCGGCGCGGCCGCGCGAGCGCTGGCTGGCTCTGGCTCGGCGGTGGCCGGCTCGGCGGTGGCTGGCTCGGCGGTGGCTGGCTCGGCGGTGGCTGGCTCGGCGGTGGCTGGCTCGGCGGTGGCTGGCTCGGCGGTGGCTGGCTCGGCAGCGCGCTCCGTGCTGGACGCCGTGGGTGCTGCGC
>JBKDQC010000478.1:0-4251 GCA_046342295.1 Deltaproteobacteria bacterium
GCGCGGAGGTACTCGCCGAGACGCTCGGAGGCGTTGCGGCCCACGCCGTCGATCGCAGACGTCGATCGCCCGCCCCAGCTCGAGCTGCCGAGGATCGAGCCGTCCGCACCGTTGCGCACACGAACGGTGAGATTCCAGGCGCGGCGCGCGCGACCGACCCGCCCATCGACGAACGCCGCGACCGAGAGCTCGCGCGCGAGCGTCACGTAGTCCCCCTCCGAGAGGCGCGACGGCAGCCGGAGGCGGCGCCGCGCGGCGTCGACCTCGGCGTCCGGGATGATCGTGTGGCCCGCCGCACCCAGGTTCTCGATCAGGAGACCGCGCGCCGCGCTCGCGCGCGTGCCACGGAAACGTTCGACGACGACGCGCACGGACTGGCGGGTGGGCGCTCGCTGCGCACCCGTGCGGCGGGGCGCACCCCGCTGCGCCTCGAGCGGAGAGGACGACAACGGCGCGAGGGGGACGAGGGCGAGGCAGATGCCGACGAGCACACGCCCCAATCTGCGCACAGGCGTCGCACGACACGGTTGCGAATTCATCGGTGCCGCGATGCTACCAAGTTTTGCGTGCGGACTCTCCGTGAACGGTTGCGCAGGCATCGCGAAGTGCCGGAGACCCGCTGCGCGCGAAGACGAGGCGCGCGATGATCCCCGCATGACCTACCTGTTCGAGACCGAAGAGCACGCGAGCCTGCGCGTCAGCGTGCGCCGATGGGCAAGCACGCACATCGCCCCCCACGCCGCAGACTGGGAAGAAGACGAGGACTTCCCCGCCTCGCTCTACGCGAGGGCCGGCGCCGACGGCATGCTCGGGGTCGGCTACCCCGAGGAGGTCGGCGGAGGCGGAGGCGACGTCACCATGGCGCTCGTCGCCGCCGAGGAGCTCGTGATGGCGGGGCGTTCCGTCGGCACGATCGCGAGCCTCGGTAGCCACGCGATCGCGCTCCCTCCCATCCTGCACCACGGCACGCCCGCGCAGCGCGAGCGCTTCGTACGCCCGGTGCTCGACGGGCGCGCCATCGCGGCCCTCGCGATCACCGAGCCCGGAGGTGGCAGCGACGTCGCGGGGCTGCGGACGACGGCCGTGCGCGATGGTCAGCACTACGTCGTCGATGGCACCAAGACCTTCATCACCTCAGGCACACGCGCCGACTTCGTGACCACGGCCGTCCGCACCGGCGGCGCCGGACACGGGGGTGTGTCGCTGCTGGTGATCGAGAAGGGCACTCCCGGCTTCTCCGTCTCGAAGAAGCTGAGAAAGACGGGATGGTGGGCGAGCGACACAGCCGAGCTGCACTTCGAGGGCTGCCGCGTTCCGGCAGAGAACCTGATCGGCCTCGAGAACGCGGGCTTCGTGGCGATCATGACGAACTTCACGCAGGAGCGGCTGATGATCGCGGGGCAGTGCGTGGCGATCGCGGAGCTCGCCTACCGCGAATCGGTGCAGTACGCGAAAGACCGCAGGGCCTTCGGCCGGTCGCTCGCGGGCTTCCAGATCGTACGACACAAGCTCGCGGACATGGCCTCGCGCATCGCGGCGGCCCGCGCGCTGACCGGAGAGCTCGCGGTCCGTCATGCGCGCGGCGAACCGACCCCCGCGCTCGCGGCGATGGCGAAGAACACGGCGACGGACATGTGCTCGTTCGTCTGCGACCAGGCCGTTCAGATCTTCGGTGGCATGGGCTACATGCGCGAGACGCTCGTCGAGCGGCTCTACCGCGACGCCCGCCTCTACCCGATCGGCGGCGGCACGCGCGAAGTCATGAACGAGATCATCTCGAAGGCGGAGGGTTACTGAAGCGGCGCGACCGCTGCGCGCGCGTATCGCCAGGCCTGGATGCCCCGCGTCACGCCCGAACAGAATCGCCGAGAGAGTGAGTCTTCCACGTCGAAGCGATTCTGTTTCGCGGAACGGCGTTGGGTGGGGGGCCCCGGGCCGGCTCTGGCGGGGCGGGTCTGCATTCGACCCGCCGGCAGGAGCAGCGACACATCGATCGGCGTCTCGCCACTCCATGTGTCGACGCCGAGCATCCTCTGCCTCGGCGAACCCTCTGCGCATGTCAACGTAGGGCGTGTCCGACGAACGGATCGAGAGCGCGCTGCGTGCTGGGATGGCGCGGACGAGACTGGCCGTCCGAGAGCCGATCGACGACGCCGCGCTGGGCCGCCTCGTGGCTCGCCTCGACGGCGAGCTGGAGCTCGCGGAGGCCCTCGCGCCTCACGCGGCGCGGCTCGGTCTCGAAGGGCTCATCGCGGACTGGGACGGTGAGGCGTTCGTGGTCCGGCCCGCGCTCGTGGCGTGGGCGCGCCGGCACCGACCGACCGGGGTGATGCTGCGACTCGCGCTCCTGCAGCCCGACACGAAGGCCCGCGGCGCCACCTTGCTGGAGCTCCGCGCGTGCGCGGCGGCCGAGCCGAGCCCGCATTCGGGCTGGCTGCGGCGCGAGGGTGCGCTGGTGCGTGTCCCGCAGCCGCTCGCGCGCGCGGTAGCGCTCGGCGTCTTCGGAGATGTCGGGGCGCACGCCGACGCGGTCTGCGCCTGGGGAGCGGAGCTCGTGGAGGCAGCCGACTGGTGTGCCCGTCAGGACGCGCTGCTTTCCTTGCAGCGGCACGCGCGCGCGTTCCGCGACCTCGCCCGGCGAGCGAGCGGCGTTGCGAGACAGCGCGCGCTCGCGGCATCCGGCGTGGGGGCGACGAGCTCCGAGGAGCGCCTCGAGCTCCTCCGGCACGCGAGCCTCGAGCTCGCGCGTTGCCCGAATGCGTCCGATCTGGCGCTGGTCGTCGCGGAGCTCGCGCGACGCGAAGGCCAGCACGCGCTGCGCGGCGAGGCGCTGCGCGCGGTGGGCCGAAGACCAAAGCATCACGCGCGGGGGCTCGTGATCGAGGGGCGCGCACGCTTCAACCAATCCGACTTCGAGGGCGCCTCCCGTGTCTACCGGCAAGCGCTTCGGAGCGCGGATCCGGACGACCCCGGCGCCAAGGCGTGCGCGCTTCTCGGGATCGCGTGGAACGAGCGCGAACGAGGCCGCGAGGATCGCGCCCGCGACGCTGCGCGCGCGGCAGAGGAGAAATTCCTCGCGCTTGGCGGCGATCTCGGGCTCGCGCAGGTTCGGATCCACGAAGCGCTCCTCGCGCTCGCGCACGGTGACGGCCGAGGCCCGATCGAGACACTGGGCCCCCTGCTGCCCTCGCTGCGCGAGCCCCTGATGCGGGCGAACGTACATTCCTTCCTCGCGCTCGCGCACGAGCTGACCGGCGACGTCGACGCCGCGCTCGCTGCGCTCCGGATCTGTCTCGAGAGCGCAGGACCGGGCCTCTTCCAGTCTCTCTGGACGGTCTACCGCGGTCGACTGTGGCTCCTCTGCGGGGAGCACGAGCGCGCGCTCCGAGACCTCGAAGAGGCCTCGCAGGCGCTGTTGGCGTGCGGCGCAGGTGCGAGCGCGAGCACAGACCACGCGCTCGCCGCGCTCTCGCGGGCGGCGCGCTCCGAGGACAAGCTCGCCAGCGCGCTTCTTCGCCGCGCCGACGCGCTTGCTGGCAGCGACGGCATGCGGCGACGCATCGTCCGGACCAGCCGCGTCGTCGCGCGCGCCTGCGCCGGGCTACGCACCTCGCCCGGGGTCGCCGCACCGGACGCACGCGCGCACGTCGCCGCTGCATGCAGGCTGTGCCGGGCGACCACGGGCCCAGAGTCGCTCCACCTTCGATGCGCCACGCTCGCGGCCGTGCGGGTTCTCGAGCGGGCCCTTGCCGACAACGCGCGCCACGAGCGGCTCGTGATGGACGAAGTCACCCGGATCGTACGCTTTCGCGGCACCTCGCAGGACCTGTCTCGGCGTCCGTTGCTCTGGACGGTCCTGTGCGAGCTCGCCCGCGGCCGCGGCGCGCGTGACGACCGCGCGCTCGTCGCCCACGTCTGGGCCGGCGAAGCCATCCTCCCCACTGCGGCGCAGAACCGCCTGCGTGTCGCCGTCCACGAGCTTCGCGCCCTGGGCCTCAGCGACGCGATCGGGCGGAGCGGAGGCCGCTACGTGCTCCGCGCAGAGGTGGAGTCGAGCGGTCGCCAGCCTCCTCCGCGCATCGAGCCATGAGAAGCTTCCATCCATTCTGTCCGGGCTCCCGGCAGGGCCCGCGGAGACCAGGAATGCGTCGTTCCTGATCGGCCCTTGGGGCCCGTGCAGAAATGACCTGATCAGATCGGCATCGCGGCGCCCCGCCAGTGCTGACCGAGCGACGAGGAATACTGGGGGTA
>JBKDQC010000479.1:0-3406 GCA_046342295.1 Deltaproteobacteria bacterium
TCTCCAACGAGGACGCGTTCGGCCTGGACGTGTCTGCGGGGATCTTCGTGGTGGCGGACGGCATGGGCGGACATGCGGCGGGAGAGGTCGCGAGCCGGGAGGCGGTCGACACCGTCCTCTCGATGTTGCGGAGGGACCTCCCCACGTTCCGCGACATCGAGGGTGGCGCCCGCTCGGAGGAGAACCTCCGACGCGCCAAGCGTGCGGTCGAGGCCGCCATGCAGGCAGCGACCTACATGGTGTTCGCGCTCGCCGAGACCGACCCCGACCAGCGCGGAATGGGCACGACCCTCTCGACTCTCCTCGTCGCCGGAGATGTCGGGATCACAGGACAGGTTGGCGACAGCAGGATCTACCGGGTGCGGGCGAACGAGGTCACTCGGCTGACCGAAGATCACACCCTCGTGGCCTGGCAGATCAAACAGGGGATCATCTCGCCGCAGGAGGCGGAACGCTCTCCCCATCGCAACGTGATCACGCGCGCCGTGGGCTCTCGCGACTACGTGCAGGTCGACACGCACGTGTTCGATCTCGCCTCCGGCGACCGCTTCCTGCTCTGCTCCGACGGCCTGCACGGCTACCTCCAGGACGAGGAGATTCCGCGGCTCCTCGCGAGCCCGAGCCCAGAGATGGTCCAGTCGTTGATCGATCTCGCCAACAGCCGGGGCGGTCGCGACAACATCACCGCGATCGTCGTCTCGATCGACTGATGCGCCGTTCCGAGGGCGAGGGGATCCCGGAAGTCCGGCGCGGCGCCTCGCGGAGCGTCTCGCTCTGACCGTCAGACTTCCGCGGGCGTCGTGCCCGGGTCGGTCGCTTCTTCCGAGACTACGATCTGAGCGCTCTGGAGCCGGCCCTCGATCTCCGACGCGCGGGCCCGCAGCCGCTGAATTTCACGCGCGCGCACCGGGTCGGCTGGCGCCTCCGGATCGATCTCGAGGAAGGCGGCGAGCGCGAGGCAGCTCCGTGCAAGATCGACCTCGTTTCCGAGCTCCTCGAGCAGCTGGATCGATCGGTCGAAGAGCTGCCTCGCGCGGGTGTGCGCCTCGCCGCCGCCCCAACCGGCGTCCTGCTCGATCTCGCCGGCCGTCCGGAGCGCCACGGCGAGGAAGGCCTTGGCCTTGGCCTGCTCGAAGAGCGCGACCGAGCGTGTGATGAGGCCCTTCGCTGCCGACACATCGTGGGTGAGCAGATGCGCCTTGGCGAGGCCACGCAAGATCTCTCCCTCGAGAATCCGGTCTCCAAGCGAGGCGCTGAGGTGCTCGGCCTCGCGGAGCGTGGCGATGGCCTGCGTGGGATCGCCCTGCCGATACATGGTCTCGCCGAGGTTCGTGAGGATCACCGCCTGGCGCATGCGGTCCCCCACGGCGCGCGAGTGCTCGAGGGCTTCGCGGTAGTGCTCCTGAGCCCGCGCGTGATCACCCTGGTCTTGGTAGATGGAACCGAGGTTGTTGAGGGTCTGCGCGATCCCCGCGCGGTCGCCGATCTGGCGCCGCAGCGCGATGGCCTCGCTGAAGGTGTCGCGGGCCGCCTCGAAGCGGCCGCTGTCCTGGTACACGAGGCCGAGGTTGTTGAGCGACAGAGCTATCGAGCGGACATCGCCGATGTCCCGGCGCAGCTCGAGCCCCTTCTGTAGGAAGCGCTCGGCAGCGTCGTAGGTGCCGCGCATCCAGTGGACCTTGCCGACGTCGTCGAGGGACGACGCGACGCCGCGGGCGTCGCGCACGGCGTCGAAGAGCGCGTGTCCGGTGCCCAGATGGCGCATCGCGGCATCGAGGTGGCCGATCGCGCGGTAGACGCGGCCCAGGCGGTTGTGTGCGACGCCTCCTTTGGCCTTGATGTCGAGACGAAACGCGATGCGACGCATGCGCTGGAAGGCCTCGAGCGCTTCGTCGTTCCTGCCCGCGAGCTGCAGCACGTCACCGAGGTCGTGAAGGGCGTCGAGCTGGCGGACTTCGTCCTCGATCCCGAGAAAGCCCAAGCCGCGCTCGTAGTGCTCGGCAGCGCGTGCGTTCGCGAACCGAGCACGCGCATGGTCGGCGGCCTCGAGCCAGAAGTGACCAGCGCGCCGCGTGGCGCCACCGCGCTCGAAGTGCGTGGCCAGGAGCTCGGACTGCTCTTCGTTGCGGCCGCCGGTCTCCCGGCGGCCGCTCGCGCTCGTCGCGAAGCGGGCTTCGAGCCACTCCGCCACGTGCAGATGCAGACGCTTGGCCTCGTTGGCGTTCAAGAGGTGATAGAGCGACTCGCGCTCCAGGTTGTGCTTGAAGGCCAGTTCGGTCTCCCCGGGCATCGCCGAGTCGGGGAGGGCGAGGACGTAGTCGCGCTCGCGCAGGCCTTCGAGGAGGTCCCGGTAGTGGGCCGCGAGATCCTCCGCGCCTCCCCAGAGCTCCGGGGCCTCGCGCTCGAGGCGTCCGAGGGCGACGAGGCCTCCGAGCCAGAACACGCCCCCAATGACGGCGGCGTGCTCCAGGAGCCGCCGCTCGGTCGGCGAGAGCGCCGCGATGCGGGCCGCGATCGCGTCCTCGACCGACAACGGAAGCTGCGTGTCGTCGAGTCTGTCGATGTGTACGACCCAGCGGCCGTCACGCTGCGCCTGGAGCGTCCCGCTCGCCACATACGCACGGACCATCTGCTCGAGCAGCGCGGGGCTTCCACCCGCGACGTCCACGGCCGTTTCGACCAGCGCCTCGGGCGGGTCTCCGACGGGGTCGAGGAGGTGGAGCACCAGTTGCGCCGCCTCCTCGGGACCCAGCGGCATGAGCTCGTGGAGGTCGTGGTCCCCTCGCCCCGCGCCCGGCAGGGTCGCCGACGAAGCGCCCGGGACGGTCTGTCCGGCCCAGTCGGGCCGCCGCACGAGCAGCTCCGGGCGTGCCGTGCACACGACGAGGGTCGGGGCTCCACGGGCAGCGGACACGATGTGATGGGTGAGGTCGAGCGCATCATCGCTGGCCCGCTCGAGGTCTTCGACCACGAGGACCAACGGCCGGCTCTTGGCGTCGATCTCGACGAAGCGACGCACGACGGCGCGCTGTAGGGCCAAGCGCTGCGCGGGGTCGTCATCCACGGCCGCGAGCAGAGGCGATTCGGGGTACGAGCAGCCGACGTAGGCGCCGAGCACATGAAGAAACTCCGCCGTCGCGGTGCCACCGAGGACCTCGCCGACCATCTTCGCAAACGCGCTGCGGGTGTCGGCCTCGGTCGCGCCCTCGGGCACTCCGGCCCGTGCGCGGAGCAGGCGCCCTACGGGATCGTAGGGCCCGCCCCCCGCGTCGCGAGCCGAGGCCCGGAGGACGCGAGCGCTCGGCTCCTTTCTCGCGAAGCGAGCGATCATTTCGTCCACGAGGCGCGTCTTGCCCACCCCGCGGCCACCGACGAACGTGACCGCGACGAGCTGCTGGCGATCGAG
>JBKDQC010000480.1:0-2211 GCA_046342295.1 Deltaproteobacteria bacterium
GAGCGCGCAGCGCTCCTCGGTCGCGCGTCCCTGCTCGTCGCGAGCTCGACGTCGGCCCTCGACGCCGAGGCGCTCGCGCGCGCCTCGGCGTCCGAAGCGGCGAATCTCGGAGTCGTCTCCGCAGCGCGCGCGCGCCTCGCGCGCCTCGACCCGGCGCGCCGCGAGCAGCGTGTCGCGACGGACGGCGCGCTCGCCGTCGCCGCCGAGCTCGCGCGGGAAGGGGATGCCGCGCTTCGGGAGGCTCAGCTCTTCCGGCAGGCGGCGCCCGACGTCGCCGCGAGGATTCTCGGCATCGACGCGCTGGGCGCGCTCGGCGGGGACGGGCGAGCCGAGTTGCTCGCCGCGCTGCACGACGCCGTGCGTGAGGGAGCCATCGACACGGGCGGTGGGCTCACCGTGGCTGCGCTCGCCGGAGACACCCGGGCGGCGCAGCAGCTTCACGAGGCGGCACCCTCCGCCGCGACCGCACGGCTCCGTGTCCTCGTCCAGCGGGGGTCCGCGGACACCGCCGGGCCGTGGCGCGAGGAGGCCTCGCAGGCCTCCGGAATCGCCGCAGAGCGCGCTTGGCGCGAGTACGCGCGTGCGGTCGCGGCCACCGACGTCGCGGAGGCCACCGCCCGACTCGCGGCGAGCGACCCCCAGGACCGGCTCGCCGCCGCGCTCTCAGCCGCGCTCTCGGCCCGCGAGGGATCGCCAGCGCTGCGTGCTCAGGCGCTCGCGCGTTATGCGGAGACCGAACGGGATCCCGGGGCTCGCGCCCGGGCCCTGGTCCGCGCGGGCCTCGCGTCGCTGGGCGCCGGCGACGGGGAGCAGACGCGTGGCCTGCTCGTCCGCGCCTCCGCGGCGGCTCCGGACGATTCCATCCTCGACCTCCTCCGATGGCGTGACGCCACGGCCAACGGCGTCGCCGTGCCGACCGACGTCGCCGACCGCCGCCGCCCTGCGGGCCCGGACGCCGGCTCGCGCGCGCTCGCGACCCACACCTCGCTCTTGATCGGAGACACCGCGTCGGAGGCGCGGTTGGCTGGCGAAGCGGCGGTGAGCGTCGCGGATCAGGTGCAGATCGAGGCGTCGCGCCGCGCAGCGCGGCTCGGCGAGAGCCGCCGCGCCGTCGCCGCGCCAGCGAGTCTCGAGGAAGCGGGCGGCGACCTCGCCGCGCTCCGCGCGATGGAGCGCGCGGCCGCGACCTCGCTCGAGCCTGCATGGGCCCAGCTCGAGCCCATCGCGTTCACGACCGCGGAGAGGCTCGACGACCCCGTCGACCGCGCGGCGTACCTTCGGCTCGCGTACGTGGTCTCGCTGCGCTCGGCACCGAGCGAGGCGAACGAGGAGCGTTTTCTCTCCCTCGCGGACGCGGCGAGCGAGCCCGACCCGTGGCTGGCCCGGCGGGTCTCGAGCCTGGCCCGGCGTCGAGATCGGCCGGCTCTGGCGCAGCGCGCCGGGCTCGTGGTCGCGGAGAGTTTCTCGAGCCCAGCCGAGCGCGCGAGCGCGGCGGTGCATGCGTTGCCGGTCGAGAACCTCGCCGACCCGCGCGCGGCGCTCGAGGTGCTCGAAGCGTTCCGCGCCGCTGCACCGGAGCATCCGCTCGTCTCCGAGCACGTCGGGCTCGTCGCAGGGCGCGCCGGAGAGCACCAGCGCGCCGCGCAGGCCCTCGAGCAAGCAGCGCGCGCCGCGGCCTCGCCCCAGCGCAGAGCGCGGCTCTTCGTCGCGGCCGCGGATGCCTGGGACGAGACCTCGGAGTCGGAGCACGTCGTGACGGCGCTGGAGGAGGCCTCGAAGGCGGACGTGACTCACGACCAGGTCTTCGAACGCCTGCGCGACGCATTCGAGCGCAGCGGGGAGACGGAGCGGTTGTCGGGCCTGGTCGCGCGGCGCCTCGCTGCGGGAGGGGACGACTCCCAGGCCGCGGCCCTGTACGTCGCTCAGGCGAGCCTTCGCGAGGCCCAGAACGACATCGAGGGCGCGCGGCAGGCGCTGCGCTCGGCGCTCGCCAGCACGAGCGTCGAGGGATCTCCGGAGCACCTTGGTGTGCTCAAGAAGTTGGCCCAACTCTCCCTGGCGGCCGAGGACCATCGCGGCGCGGCGGAGGCCCTGATCCGCCTCGCGAAGCTTCGGCACGAGGTCGAGGAGTTGCGCTGGATCTTCTTCGAGCTCGCGGGCATCTACGACCGCCACATCCCCGACGTCAAGCGCGCCGAGGCTGCGTACCGC
>JBKDQC010000481.1:0-5086 GCA_046342295.1 Deltaproteobacteria bacterium
TGCCAGGTTCGGTCCTGTGGACCTCTGCCTTCGCGCGACGGGACGCGGCTTCCTTGCGCTGCGCCTCGCGCCTCTCGCGCACGAGGTCGTCGTAGTAGATGAACTCGTCGCAGTTGTCGATCAGCAGGTCGCTCGTCGAGCTTTTCACGCCCAAGCCGATGACGCGCTTGTTGTTCTCTCGCAGCTTCGAGACGAGCGGGGAGAAGTCGCTGTCACCGGACACGATCACGAAGATGTCCACGTGCTTCTTCACGTAACAGAGGTCGAGCGCGTCCACCACGAGCCGGATGTCCGCGCTGTTCTTGCCGGAGTAGCTCACGTGCGGGATCTCGATCAGCTCGAACGAAGCCTCGTGCATCTGCCGCTTGTGTTGCTTGTAGCGGTCCCAGTCCGCATAGGCCTTCTTCACGACGATCTTGCCCTTGTCGAGCAAGCGTTCGAGGACGAGACGGATGTCGAGCTCGTCGTAGCTGGCCTTCTGCGCACCGATCGCCACGTTCTCGAAATCGCAGAAGATCGCCATGTTGGGGGCGTCTTCGAGCCAGGAAGAGGTGGGATCCGTCAAGCCGTCGTCTCCGCGGTGGGCGCGCTGTGCCGACGCAGACTAACACCGCCTCGCCCTCGGACGTGCTCCCCGGTCGAAAATCCGCGATCCTTTGGGAACCTCGGCCGCGCCCGGGAGTCGGACAGCGTCCGAAGCCGCGTGCGGCGACCTCGACCGTGACGACGAAGGACGCAGAGCAGAGCCCGGAGGAGGACGCCGGCGCGTACGAGCGCCGCCGTCTGCTCCGTCGCTGGACGTTCGTCCTCGCGTCTCTCCTCGTCGTGACCTTCGGCGGGGTGAGGCACGCGAGTGCCGTGGGCTCGTTTCTCCGCCGGGAGATCGATCTCTTCGGCAACCCGCTGTATGTGCCGATCCATCGCGTGACTGCGGAGGATCTGGCGCGTCTCGATGTCGAGGAGATCCACCGCCGGGCGTTGCCCGAGTACGTGATGGCGATGGGCCGTGCGGACACGCCCGCCGGTCATCGTCGCGCCGAGTACGCCTACCGGCGCCTGCGTGAGCAGCTCTCGCCCGATCCGAACCTCGTCGAGATCTGGAGCGAGCTGCACCTGCTCACGTCGATCGACCCCGTGCGGCACGCGCGGCGGGTCGACTATCTCCTCTGGGCGCACAACCGGCGCCTCGAGATGTTGCACCAGCCGTACCGCCTCGAGGCGACGCTCTACCTGCGCGGAGAGCGCCCCCGCCTCGCGACGCGGAGCTACCGCGTGCGCGAGGCGGCGATCACCGAGGAAGGTCACCGCGCGCGCTATCTCCAACGCATCGACCGGCTCGCCTTCGTCGAGCCTTGGCTGGGGCACACGAGCCGCGAAGCCGACGGCGCGATGCTCGTCGCCGACCGCATCCTGCACTTCGCGACGCGGCACGTGTGGCCCGCGCTCGCGCCCGCGCTCGAGGAGCGCCTTCCGGAGACCGAGCGCGGACCTGTGCCCGGGGCGCGTGAGGAGGTCGAGCGAGCGATCGACCCAGCGCTCTTCGCGATCTTGCGCGAGACGGCCGAGGACCAGCAGGCTCTGCTCGAGGCGACGCAGTCCATCGAGGCGCGGCACGCGTGCGGCTCCGAGTTCCGCGTCTTCGATCTGCCTTACCGGGGACTGTCTCCTCGAAGTTACGCGATGCTCGCGCTCGCCATCGAGCAGAGCCGCGGGAGCCCGTGTCCGGACATCACCCTGGCGGAGGCCGCCCAGATCGTCGGCGCCTCGGAGCGCCTGGCCGAGACCCCGCGCATCGAGGAGGCGCTCGAAGCGCTGACAGCCTTCGTGGCGCGGGCGATCGCCGCACACGAGATCCGCCACGTGGCCGACGGGCCGAGCCGCAATTTGCGATGTCCCGGCTGCGCCCCAGGGACCCCATCCCTCGTACGCGCCGAGCTCAGCGCGTACCTCGCGTCGTTCGCGGACGAGTCGGTCGGCCACATCGCAGCGCTCGTGGCCTGCTCGAACCCCGAGCGCGCGGTCGGAGTCGACGCGCACGCGATCCGCCTGGCGCTCGCGGCAGCGCTGCCGCGGGGCTGCAGCGAGCCTCCCCGCGATCTGCACGCCCTCGCGCGCGCCGCGGAGACCGCCTACTTCGGTCCGCGCGAGGTCGTCCGCTTGCCGGCCGGCTTTCCGGAGCCGTTCGAGATGCTCGCGCGCCGACGTGGGGTCGTGCCGCGGGATACGAGCTGGCTCGTGGAGGATGCACCGCGGTAGTGTCGTAGTGTGAGACCCCGCGATCCCCTCGACCCGGCGCGGTGCGACACGAGAACCGCGCTCTTCGGTGGTGAGGGCACCGTGCGGGTCTGGGACCTCGGCGGTCGGACCGGCGCGATCAGCGCGGTGCTTCACTGCGAGCTCGAGGCCGGGGGCCGCGTGGGCAAGCACGTTCAATCGAGCGATGACGAGGTCCTCATCGTCCTCGAGGGTGAGGCCGTGCTGTACGTGCAAGGACGCGCGCACGCCTGCGTCAAGGGCAGCGCCGTCCCCCTCGCCCTCGGACAGAGCCTCGAGATCGACAACGCCTCGTCCGTCGAGCCTGTGCGCTACCTGATCGTGAAGGCCACCGCGGAGCGACGAGCACGGTTGACCCCGTGAATCGGGGCCAGCCTCGCCAGCGCATTCGCGCGCGTGCTGCCTGCGTTCACCCGGGAGTCCAGCGCGAGACGAAGTCCTCCGTGCTCGGTCGCGGAAGCGCTGGAGGCTCGCCCGCGGGGGTGCCGACGTACACGAAGCCGACGATGTGGTCTTCCGCGCGGAGGCCCAGGCCCTCCTTGAGCGCGGCGTCGTAGGCCGCAGGGCCCGTGCGCCACATCGCGCCGAAGCCCGCGGCCTGGAGGCCGAGGAGCAGAGCGTGCGCGAGGCAACCCGCCGTGATGATCTGCTCGATCTCGGGGACCTTCGCGTGGGCCTTGGGTGTGCAGACCACGGTCAGGATCATGGGCGCGCGCGCGGCTTTCTTGCGCGTCGCCTCGAGGCCGGCGTCGTCGAGCGCGGGGTTGGAGCGCAGGGCCGAGGCGGACAAGAGCTCACCGAAGGCACGCCGCGCATCGCCCTCGATCACGAGCACTCGAAAAGCGCGGAGCGCGCCGTGGTCGGGAGCGGGCAGTGCGGCCGTGAGGATGCGGTCGAGCACGGCCGGCGGTGGCGCGGGGTCGCTCAGCTTCGTCGCCGAAGCGCGTTGGCCGAGCAGGGTGAGCGCGTCGGGTGGGGGAGGCCGCGGGATCTCGTTCATGCGGCCAGATGTTCCCCGCGCGGGCCCACGGTTCAACCAGACCGTTGGGTTCGAACCTTGGAACCAGGCACGCGAACGCTCCCAACCATCGAACGACCGCCTCCAGCCCTCAGCGCCGCGCGCTATCCTTCGACGATGGTGCGTCGTGACGCAGACCGAAGCCGAGCCGTTGGGCGTCGGTCTGCTCGCTGCGCTTCCCCAGCGGGTGCAAGTCCCGCCCGGCAAGCGTCGGTGCGCCGGGTAGCAGGCCCCGGGCGGAGGGAGAGATCATGTCGCGGCGAAGGCAACACCATCGGCGCGAGCATCGAAGTGCGTCGATGGCTCCGGCGGGGTAGGGGGCGCAGCACGCGTGCAGGAAGAGGTGCGGAACACGAGAGGCCCGTCTTCGCAGCCCGAGTCGGGGCGAGGCGTTTCGTATAAGCCGAAGGCGAAATCGAGCGTCGCGGAGCGAGAGTCCGAGGGGGCCGCAGTCGTGGCGATGCCCGCGCAGAACCACGCGAGCGGAGCGAAGGGCCCCTGCGGCGATGATGTCGCCCGAGCAGGTAAGCGCGAGGGAATGGCCGCCACGAGCGGACCTAACGACCCCGCCGGCCTCAGGCCGAGCGAAGAAGTGCGACGACTGCAGCGACGGCTGTGTGGTGCTGCCAAGCGAGCACCGGGTAGGCGCTTCCATGCGTTGCATGGGCTCCTCTGCAGGCGTGACGTCCTGTGGGAAGCGTGGAGGCGAGTGAGAGCGAACCGCGGCGCCGCGGGCATCGACGGCCAGTCGATCCGCGACGTCGAGCAGCGAGGCATCGAGAGCTTCCTCGAAGAGCTCGGTGAGGACCTGCGCGCGGGCGAGTACCGACCGAGAGAGGTCCTACGTCGGTACATTCCGAAGGCCGATGGAAAGAGGAGGCCGCTGGGCATCCCGACGGTGCGAGACCGCGTGGTCCAGATGGCCGCGAAGCTGGTGTTGGAGCCGATCTTCGAGGCGGATTTCCTTCCGTGCTCGTACGGCTTTCGGCTGAAGCGGAGCGCGACGATGGCGCTGGAGGCGCTGCGAAAACGCGGCGCCAAGGGTGGCCATCACGTGCTCGAAGCGGACATCCGCGACTACTTCGGGAGCATCGAGCACGACAAGCTGATGAAGCTGGTCGCTCGACGCGTCCCGGATCGTCGAGTGCTCAAGCTGGTGAGGCAGTGGCTCGAAGCGGGTGTGATGAAGGGCGGCGTCGTCTCGGCGACGGTGGCGGGCATGCTATTTCCTGGGGAAAAGGGCCTCGGCTACCACCTGCACAAGCGCATGAGCGGGACGATCTGGGAACGGGAGAGACGTCGCGTCTACTTCCTGAACCGGTGGCCTTCGCAGCGTGCGATGAAGCGGGTGCGCCAGCGTGTGAAGGAGCTGACCCCGAGGTCGAGGTGCCACTTCCGCACGGGC
Organism: Deltaproteobacteria bacterium; assembly: GCA_046342295.1. Classification (GTDB taxonomy): domain Bacteria; phylum Myxococcota_A; class Polyangia; order Polyangiales; family Sandaracinaceae; genus JAFLCL01. Next base: position 4,698 of record JBKDQC010000481.1, read on the forward strand.
AACGCCTCACGGCGCTTGGTCCAGATCGATCGCTACGTCGTGGATCGGCTTCGATCCCTGCGCCTCGCGCGCAAAGGTCGGAACCTGCGCCCCGGCGAGGTGAACCGCTGGACGCGTGAGTCCTTCGAGGACCTCGGCCCGCATCGCCTGCGCGGAACGATCGCCTACCCGGAGCAGCCCTTCTGGAAGCAGGAGGCCGCGTCATGCTGCACCACGAGACATCGCCGGTAAGGGCCCGCGCCGGAACAACTATGGTGTTCCCGCGCTCTTGGTTGACAGCCGAGGGCGTACGAAATGGTCGAGGATTCGGGTAGGAAGAGACCCATCGTGAGTCGTCGTCCCCGAAGGAAGAACATGAACCCCAGCGTGACCTCGCCTCGTGCCGAGAG
>JBKDQC010000482.1:0-14366 GCA_046342295.1 Deltaproteobacteria bacterium
CCCCGGGGCCGTCGCTTGCGGCGCGTACTCGCGCCAGGCCGCCCGCATCGACCGGGGTGGCCTACGAGACTTCCGGCGCGGGCGCGGTGGCCGGACGAAGCACCACGAAGCGTGGTGGCAGCTCACCGTCGGCCGGGAGCATCAGCGACTCGAAGCGAACGAGCTCGGACAGGCCGAGCACGACGCGAACCGACCCCGCGCGATCGGCGCGCCCCTCGGAGGCTCCGTACACGCGCAGCAGTTCGAGCGTGGCCGCCGACGGGCTCGGCTGCGCGCGAGCCCACGCGGCGAAGGGGTCGGCGCTCGACCCGGTCGGCGGCGCCTCACCCTCCCCGCGCAGGCCCATCGACGGATCGTTGTCGTCGAGATTGGCCTCGAACGCCGCGAGCGCTCGGGGGCTCGGCCGGAACGCCTCGAGCGCCCCCAGCATCTGCCTGCCCCGGTCGACGCAAGCGCGGTGCGCATCGCCCTCGAAGCGACGCACGACGCAGTACGCATGGCCGTACGCAGCCTCGAGATCGATGCGATCGCGAGCTTCGAGCTCCGCGAGCGCGAGCCCCGCTTCGCACGCGCCTTCGACCGCGCGTCTGCGTGCGGCACCGACGAGGTGCTCCCGGGCGCGGTCGAGCGCCGCCTCGTCGCCCGCTCGGATGGAGAGCGCGCGTGCGAGCTCGGCGGCGCCCATGGCGGCGAACACCGCCTCCGGGGTCCCCTCGAGACGTCGCGCGCGGGTCGCGAGCTCGCGCTCACAACGGGTGACGTCCTCGAGCGGAGCGGTCCAGGGATCCGTGGGCTCGACGCACGCCGGCTCCGTGGCCGGCGCCTCTGCGGAGGCGGGCTCGGCCGGCGCATCGCAGCCGAGCATCCCGAACCACAGCCCGAACCCCAACACCGCCCGGGCGATCCAGCGTTCGCGTTGACCCACCGTCTCACCGACGCCTACCATCGCGCTGACCTTCTCCCGCCTCGTCTCCCGCTGCGGTCCGCGGGTGATGTCTGGCGCGGAGACCTTCCGACGAGGAGCGAACGTGAGCGAGCAGCCGACCTACCAGGACCGCCAGAGTGGGCGGGTCTATCGCGACGCCGTCGAGATGGTCAACGACTACATCTCCCGCTTCGGTGCTTCGGTGGCGGTCGAGCTCGATCCGCTCGACGGCGACGGCTACACGGACGTCCGGCGGGGCTCGGCGACCGTCGGCATCAACGTGCTCTCGGAGCATGGAATTCTGCTCGTCCTCTCCAGGATCATGGCCGTTCCCCGCGAGGGTCGCGAGGCGCTCTACCGGCGCCTGCTCGAGCTCAACTTCCTCGTGACGAGCGATGCGTCGTTCGCCATCGACAAAGACAAGGACGCCGTCTACCTCCGGGCGCTGCGGCGGCTCTCGGGCCTCGACTACGAGGAATTCGAGGATCTGCTCCACACCATGGCCAGCGTCGCGGACGAGTGGGACGACCGGCTCGCGCAGATCTACGCCGGCGAGCGATGAATGCGCCGTGAGGGCCCGAGCGGCCCCGCAGCCGCGCCGGCAGCCGCGCGCGCCCGGTCGCTCTCCGTGGTAGCCTGCGCACTTCGCCGCACGAGGTTCCGATGAGCGCGACCGAGTCCGATCCGAAATCCGAGGTCGACTTCGACCGTCTCGACCACGAGGCCTCCAAGGTCTTCGCGCTCTGGGAGTTGATGGCCGCGGGCGACGCGGAGGCGCACCCCGCGGCCGCTCCCGCGACCGAGGCCCGCACGGGTGGTGACCGAGAGAGCTGGGCGGCGACCACCATCGACGCCCCGACGCTGCGCGCGATGGAGAGCGCGAGCGGTGGCGGCGGCGCCCCCGATCGGACCCTCGAGGAGGTGCCGCGTGCGGTCATCGATGCTGCGCTGGCCACGGCCGAGGATGCGCCTTCGTCCACGCCAGCCTCGCTCGGCGCAGCTTCCTCGACGCCCGCGTCGATGGCCGCGTCCGCGCGGAGCGCGCCGCTCAACCTCGTGCCCTTTCCCGAGCCGGCCGAGCCTTCGTACGCGATGGATGAGCTCGCCCCGCCGCTCTGGAGCGGCACGAGCCCCGCGTTCTGGCTCGCCGCCGCCGCCGGGCTTCTGCTCGTGGGCGGCCTCGGGCTCGCGTGGCTCATGAACGAGCCAGGCTCGGGGAGCACGGTCGCTGCCGCACCGGCCGCGGCGCCATCAGCGCCAACCGCGCCGGCCGTTGCCCCGCCGGCCGTGGCCCCGCCGGCCGTTGCCCCGCCGGCCGTTGCCGCGCCAGTCTCCGACTCCCCACGGCTGGCCCCAGCTGCACCGGCCCTCGCCGCGGCGCCTGCCCCGACGCCCGCGGCCGCGCCGATCGCGCCCGCGCCCGCCGCGACCACCGCAGCGCTCGCGCCCCCCGCGCGTGCGGAAGCGGCGGAGCCCGTCACACCCCCGACCCATCGGCGCGTCGGGGCCGGCGGCGCGAGCGAAGCGCACGCCCGACCTGCAGCGATCGGTGCGCCCCCGCACGCGACGAGCGCCCGCAGCGATGACGATCGCCACGTCGCGAGCACATCGCGCGAAGGCGTGAGCGAACGCGAGCGGAGCCGTCCCGCCTCGACGACACGGAGCACCGGGGGGCGGTCTCCCACGTCCATGGCCCAGGGCGGTCGCGGGGCGGGCTTCGTCAGCGACAATCCGTACTGACGAGCCAGGCGCGCGCCGCCGCTTGCCATCTTCGTTGCGAACAGGAAACCTCCTCGGCATGTCCGAACCCACGAAGCCCGAGGACGCGCGCACACGAGGAGGCCCCCCGCCGGGCATGCCGGGCCTGCCCGACATCGACGTCCGGGAGTGGGGCGGCAAGCGGGAGGGTGAGCGGCAGGTGCTCGACCGCCGCACGTTCTTCCAGCTCATGGCGTTCGACGTCGTGCAGGGACAGACGCGCGCTGGGCTCGAGGCCCTCGCGAGCATGCTCTCCGAGCAACGCATCGCCTCCGTGCTCTACCAGGAAGCGAGCGCGCCGATGACGATCGCCCTCCTCACCTGGTCGGAGAACCCGGCACATTTCGTAGAGAAAGTCCTTCCCATCGTCGACCGCCCCGAGCTCGTTCAGCGCCGCGAGTACACGATGCTGGGTCGCACGTACTCGCTCGGTCACGAGCCCGATCTCGAGCATGCACTCCTGCGCCGCCCGGTGGAGTACTGCCTTCACGCGGGATGGGACTGGCACGTCTGGTACCCGCTGCGTCGCAACGGGGCCTTCGAGAGGCTCGACAAGCACGAGCAGAACATGATCCTGAAGGAGCACGCCTCCATCGGCATGGCGTACGGGCGCGCGGACCTGGCGCACGACGTCCGCCTCGCGTGCCACGGCCTCGACGCGAACGACAACGAGTTCGTCGTCGGCCTCATCGGCAAGGACCTCTACCCGCTGAGCCACGTCGTGCAGGCCATGAGGCACACGAAGCAGACCTCCGAGTTCATCTCGCAGATGGGCCCCTTCTTCGTGGGGCGGGTCGTCGCGCGCTGCGCGGGCTGAGGGCCCGCACGAGACCGCGAGAAGAGACCGCACCTCACCCCATCCAGGAGCCATGCCCCATCCAGGAGCCATGTCCGAGCGCACCATCTTCGACCGGATCCTCGACGGCGAGATCCCCTGCCACCGGATCTACGAGGACGAGCACGTGCTCGCCTTCCTCGACATCTTCCCTCTCTCGCGCGGGCACACGCTCGTCATCCCCAAGGAACGCAGAGCGCACCTGCACGAACTGTCGGACGAGCAGAGCGCAGCGATCGGTCGCGCGCTGCCGCGCATCGCGCGCGCTGTCATGACGGTCACTGGAGCGAGCGCGTACAACGTGCTGCAGAACAACGGCGCCGCTGCACACCAAGCCGTGTTCCACGTGCATTTCCACATCATTCCCCGACAGGGGGAGAGCGGCCTCGGGATCGGCTGGCGCCCCGGCAAGCTCGAGCCCGACGCGGGGCGAGAGCTCGCCGCCGCGCTGCGCGCAGCGCTCTGACCGCGTTCCAGTGCTAGGGTCGCGCCCCATGGCAGGCCTGACCTATCGCAGTGCTGGAGTCGACGTCGACGCGGGCGACGAATTGGTCGAGCGCATCAAGCCCTTGGCGGCCCGCACGCGGATCCCGGAGATGCTCGGGGGCGTGGGAGGCTTCGCGGGCTTGTGCGGGCTCCCAGCGGGTCTCGAGGAGCCCGTGCTGGTGTCCGGGACCGATGGCGTCGGCACCAAGCTGAAGGTCGCGTTCGCGACGAACGTGCACGACACCGTCGGCATCGACCTCGTCGCGATGTGCGTGAACGACATCGTCACCTGCGGCGCCCGACCTCTCTTCTTCCTGGACTATTTCGCCACCGCCAAGCTCGACATCGAGGTCGCCCACGCAGTGATTCGGGGGATCGCGAGAGGCTGCGAGGACGCAGGGTGCGCCCTGCTCGGCGGCGAGACGGCCGAGCTGCCCGGGATGTACGCGCCGGGAGAGTACGACCTCGCCGGCTTCGCCGTCGGCGTCGTCGACAGGAAGCGGATCCTCGATGGCACACGGGTCTCTCCGGGTGACGCGGTCCTCGGCGTCGCCTCGAGCGGTCTGCACTCGAACGGCTACTCGCTCGCGCGAAAGACGCTCCTCGAGCACGCAAAGCTCACGGTCGACGCCCACGTCACCGACCTCGGTGAGACTGTCGGGGAGGCGATGCTCCGGCCCACGCGGATCTACGCGCGCGGCGTGCGCGCGCTGCTCGACGCCAAGCTCGATGTCCGCGCCATCTCGCACATCACGGGCGGGGGCCTGCCCGGCAACGTCCCGCGCGTCCTTCCCGAAGGGACGGGCGTCGCGCTCGACGCCACACGGTGGCCGCTCCCGCCCATCTTCTCGCTGATTCAGCGGCTCGGGCAGGTCGCTCTCCCCGAGATGCGACGGACGTTCAACATGGGCCTCGGCCTCGTGCTCGTCGTCCCGGAGCGCGAAGCTCCCGCAGCGATCAGCGCCCTCGAAGGCGCAGGGGAGCGCGCCTTCCACATCGGCTCGGTGGAGCAGGTGGGGGCCGACGTGGAGTTCGAAGCGCGCGTACGATTCTTGTGATCGTATGCGCAGCTCGTACGACGTCATCGCCGTCGGCGCGCGGATGGGTGCGCTGTTCGCGGCAGCGCTCCTCGCCAAGCGAGGCTTCCGGGTGCTCGTCGTTCGGCACGAGGCGCTGCCCGAGCAGTACACCGTCGAGGACCTGCGCCTCCCGCGCGCGCCCTTCCAGTTCACGGCGGCCGATACCCCCATCGCCCGTCGCCTCTTCGCAGAGCTCGCCCTGAACCAGAGCTTCAGGCAGCGCGCCAAGGTGCATGACCCGGCCTTCCAGGTGATTGCGCCCGGACACCGCTTCGATCTCGCCGCCGATCCGACGGATCTCGGTCGGGAGCTCGAGCGCGAGTTCCCCACGGTCGCTCGCGCGCTCGAGACCTTCTTCGCGCGGGAGGCCCGCACCCGGGAGGCGCTCGATCGCGTGCTCGGAGAGGACCTCGTGATGCCTCCGACGAACTTCCTCGAGCGTCGGTCCGTACTGCGCGCGTTCGAACGACTGCCGAGCGACCGGGAGGAGATCGATCCCGTGCGCGAGATTCCCGAGGACCACCCGTTCCGGCTCGTGCTGCACGCACCGTTGCGCTTCTCGGACGCGATGGACCCGGACCACGCCCACGGTCTGCGCGCGCGGCGGGCATTCTCTCACTGGGCGAGCGGTGGAGCCGCTCTGGCCGACGGCGCAGAGAGCGTGCGAGACCTGCTCCTCGCCTCGATCCGAGCGCACAAGGGCGAGGTCCTCGATCGGGACAAGATCGACCGCATCCACGTGAGCGCACGCGGGCGCGCGGAGGGAGTCCGTCTCGCGGCTTCCGGCGACGACATCGGCGCCGACCACATTCTTCTGGGTCACGAGGTCTCGAGCTACCTCGGCATGCTCCCCGACCGCCGGCCCTTCGAGGAGCTCTTCGAGCGCACGGGCGAGCCCGTGGTCCGCTACTACCGCTACACGCTCAATCTCGTGGTCGCGGCCGAAGGCGTGCCTGAAGGCATGGCGCGAGACGTCTTCTTCATCCGCGATCCCGAGCGCGCCCTCGCCGGGACGAACTGCCTGCACCTCGAGACCCATCCGCGCGATGCGCGCGGAAGACGTCTTCTCTGCGTGGAGGCCCTGCTCCCCCGCCGGACCGTCGAGGAAGAAGACGACTCGCTCGCGGCGCTCCGCGAGGCACTCCTCGCGGCCGTGGCGGAGCTGGTCCCCTTCCTCGACGCGCACCTGCTCTACGTGGACTCGCCCCACGACGCACGTCCCGCGCGGGACGTGAAGGCGGGCCAGGACCGGCTGCCCGCGGAGAAGTGGGCGCGCGGGCCCAAGACCATGGAGCCCGTCCTCGGGTATCCGATGACGAGCATGCACGGGCTGGCGGCGCTCCCCACCCGGACGCCGATCCCGAACCTGCTTCTCTGCAACGAGCAGGTCCTGCCCGGCTTGGGGCTCGAAGGCGTGCTGCTCGCAGCCTGGGCCGCTGCCCGCGCGGTCGGCCGAAGCGACGGGCGCCGCGACGCGTTTCGACGCGGTCTCTTTCGTTGGCTCCGGTGAGCGCTTGGCGCGCCCGACGCGACGCGTCATACCTCCTCGCGTGACTTCTCCCAACGAGGCCGTCTCGATGCGACGGGACGCGATGTGGTCGCGCGTCGGCCAGGACGAGGTCGACGTGCTGGTGAGCGGGGGCGGCATCAACGGCGCAGGGATCGCGCGGGACGCGGCGGCGCGCGGGCTGCGGGTCCTGCTCTGCGAGCAGAACGACCTCGCCTTCGGGACGAGCTCCCGCTCGAGCAAGCTCGTCCACGGGGGCCTTCGCTACCTCGAGCAAGGCGAGCTCGGTCTCGTCTTCGAGTCCGTGAACGAGCGCGGGACCCTGATGAAGCTGGCCCCGCACCTCGTCACGCCGCTCGGTTTCCTCGTCCCCATCTATGCGGGGCGCAGGCCCGGCCTCGCCACGATCCGAGCTGGCATCCTCCTCTACGAGGGGCTCTCGCTCTTCCGCTCACCCAAGCCCGCACGCTCGCTCTCGCCCGCCCAAGCGGCCGAGGTCGCGCCTGGACTCTCGCTCGAGGGCCTGAAGGGTGCGCCGCTCTACTTCGACTGCGGGACCGACGATGCGCGGCTGACTCTGGAGACGGCGCTCGATGCGGCCGCGCGAGGCGCGACGATCGCGACCTGGGCGCGGATCGAGCGACTGCTGCCGGGAGCAGGCGGGCTCGTTCGCGGTGCGCTCGTCCGCGACGCGCTCGGCGGGGGATGCCGCGAGGTGAAGGCGGGCGTCGTGGTCAACGCGACGGGCCCATGGACCGACCGGACACTGTCGATGGCGGCCGCCGGCCCCCGATGGCTGAGGCCCACCAAGGGCGTGCACCTCGTCGTCCCGCGCGCGAAGCTACCGGTCGAGCATTGCGTCGCGTGCTTCCACCCCGACGACAACCGGTATCTCTTCGTCATCCCCTGGGGGGACCACACCTACGTCGGGACGACCGACACCGACTTCACGGGCTCGGTCGAGGAGGTGTGCGCCTCGCGCGACGACGTGCGCTACCTCCTGCGCGCGGTGCATCACTACTTCCCCCGGCGTGAGGTCGGCGAGGGCGACGTCGTCTCGACGTGGGCGGGGCTTCGCCCGCTGATCGATCCGGGGGACGACGTGACCGAGTCCGCCGTCAGCCGCGAGGAGAAGATCGAGACGAGCGTCGACGGTGTCGTCACGGTGGCAGGCGGCAAGCTCACGACGTACCGCGCGATGGCAGAGGCGGTCGTCGATGCCGCCATCGAGCAGCTCGCGCTGCGGAGCGCCCACCACGCGGAGCTCCGCGCGGCCGGCACCGAGCACGCCCCACTGCCGGGCGGTCGCGACTTCCCCGGCGGAGGGCTCTCCGCGCTCGAGGCGTCCTTGAACGAGCAGGCGGCCGGAGCCGTGTCGAGCGAGACCGTCGCGCTTCTGGCGAGCACCTACGGGACCCGGGCCGCGCGCGTGCTCGACCTCGTCCGCGCCGACCCCTCGCTCGCCGCGCCGCTCAGTCCGGGACGCCCGGAGATCGTCGCACAGGTGGACTACGCGATCGACGCCGAGCTCGCCGCCACGCTCTGCGACGTGGAGGTGCGGCGCACGCAGCTCTTCTACCGGGCCGAGGACCAAGGCCTCGCGGCGATGGATGCGATCGCATCGCGCTTCGTGGCCAAGCTCGGCTGGACGGACGAGACGCGCGCCCGGGAGACGGCGCGCTACGAGACCGAGGTCGCCCTGTCGCGCCGCTGGCGCACCGAGGCCTGAGCAGAACTGCTGGAACGACGTGCTCGAGGAGCCCGGAACGGAGTTCCGAGCTCCCGGAGTGGTCGCGGAGGATCGAGACGCCGACGGGACCGTCGCGGTATCCTGTCGCCATGAGCGACATCGATCACCAGGGCCCTCTGCAGGTCACGCTGCTCCAGCTGCTTCGCGCGATGATCGAGCGCGGCGCTTCGGACCTCCACATCACGCGCGGCACTCCGCCGCAGTTCCGAATCGACGGCAGCCTGGTACCGCTCAAGATGCCGCCGCTCCGGTCGGAGGACACCAAGCAGCTCGTGTACTCGGTCCTCAACGAGGATCAGAAGGTGAAGTTCGAGAAGCAGTGGGAGTGTGACTTCTCCTTCTCGATCCGCGGCCTCTCGCGTTTCCGCGGGAACGTCTTCATGCAACGAGGCGCCGTGGGAGCGGCGTTCCGCGCGATCCCCCACAAGATCATGGGCTTCGACGAGCTCGGTCTGCCGCCGGTGATCGCGGAGATCGCGGCGCTTCCGAGAGGCCTCGTGCTCATCACCGGGCCGACGGGATCGGGCAAGTCCACGACGCTCGCGTCGGTCATCGACAAGATCAACCGCGAGACGCGCCAGCACATCATCACGATCGAGGACCCGATCGAGTTCGAGCACCAAAGCAAACTGTGCGTCGTGAACCAGCGCGAGGTCGGCGCCGACACCAAAGGGTTCAAAGACGCCCTGAAGTACGCACTCCGCCAGGATCCCGACGTGGTGCTCGTCGGTGAGATGCGCGACCTCGAGACCATCGAGGCCGCGCTCACGATCAGCGAGACGGGCCACCTCGTCTTCGGCACGCTCCACACGAACAGCGCGATCTCGTCGATCAACCGCATCATCGACGTCTTCCCCGCCCACCAGCAGAGCCAGGTCCGGGCGCAGCTCTCGTTCGTCCTCCAGGCCGTCATGACGCAGTTGCTCATGCCGCGGGCTGACGGCCCGGGGCGCGTGATGACCTGCGAGGTGATGATCCCGAACGCGGCCATCCGGAACCTCATCCGCGAGGACAAGGTCCATCAGATCTACTCGCAGATGCAGATCGGCCAGGGACGGAGCGGGATGCAGACGATGAACCAGTCCCTGTACTCGCTCTACCAGCGGAGGCTCATCACGCTGGAGGACGCCCTCGGATACTCGAGCGATCCGAACGAGCTTCAGGCGATGCTCGAAGGACGCTCGCCCGTCGTCCCCGCCGGTCCGGGCCTCAGCGGAGCCCGCCGCTGAGGAGCCGAGCTCGGGCTCGGGTGTTTTGACCCGCGCCCCGCGTTCTCGGTACCCTCTCTCTTCGGCCTCGAGAGCCTCCGACACCGAGAGCCTCCGACACCGAGAGCTTCCGACACCGAGAGCTTCCGACCGAGAGCACGAGCCCTCGCACCGAAGGATGGTCGTTCATGCAAGTGCAAGAGTGGGTCTGGGAGGCCAAGGGACGCGCAGGTGAGGTCCGCAAGGGCGTCATGGAGGCGGCGACCGAGGCTGCGGTTCAGGAGCGGCTCAAGCAGCAGAACCTGACGCCCACGAAGGTCAAGAAGAAGCCGAAGGAGATGAACATCTCCTTCGGCGCGCCGGTGACCGAAGCCGAGCTGGTCGTGTTCATCCGACAGTTCGCCACGATGATCGACGCCGGTCTTCCGCTCGTTCAATGCCTCGAGATCCTGTCTCAGCAGGGTGAGAACAAGGCCTTCAACCGGATCCTCAAGGACATCAAGAACAGCGTCGAGCAGGGCGCGACGTTCTCCGACTCGCTCGCCAAGCATCCCAAGATCTTCGACGATCTGTTCGTGAACCTCGTCCGAGCCGGCGAGGTCGGCGGCATCCTCGACACGATCCTCCAGCGCCTCGCGATCTACATCGAGAAGCGCGTGAAGCTGAAGCGACAGGTCCGCGGCGCCCTCGTGTACCCGCTCGCCACCCTGGCGATCGCCATCGGTGTCGTCGTCGTGCTCCTCATCTGGGTCATCCCGGCCTTCCAGGCGATGTTCGCCGACTTCGGAGGAGAGGACTCCCTGCCCGGGCCGACCCAGTTGGTCATCAACATCTCCGAGGGCTTCCTCAACAATTGGTACATCTTCTTCGCGCTCTTCCTCGGAGTCGTCTTCGGCATCCCGTGGTCGTACCGCCAGCCCGCTGGCCGCGAGTTCTGGGACAAGGTGAGCCTGCAGGTCCCGCTGATCGGCCCGGTCATGCGAAAGATCGCGGTGGCGCGCTTCACGAGGACGCTCGGCACCTTGCTCGCCTCCGGCGTCTCGATCCTCGACGCCCTCGACATCGTCGGCAAGGCGTCGGGCAACGTCGTGATCGAGAAGGGCATCAAGATGACGGCCGACCGCATCCGCGAGGGCCGCTCGATGGCGGAGCCGCTCCTCGAGACGAAGGTCTTCCCCTCGATGGTCGTCCAGATGATCGGCGTGGGCGAACAGACCGGCGCGCTCGATCAGATGCTCAACAAGATCGCTGACTTCTACGAAGAAGAGGTCGACGTCGCCGTCGCCGCCCTCACCTCGCTCCTCGAGCCCATCATGATGGTCGTCATCGGTGGCATCGTCGGCTTCATGCTCATCGCGATGTACATGCCCATCTTCGACATCGCCGGTCGCATCAAGTCGGAGTGACCGCCGCGCAGCCCGAGCCCTCCCCCACACGGACCGCCGCGCCAGACCTCGTCCTGGCGCGGCGTCTCCAGTGGGCGCTCCTCGGTCGGCTCGCGATCGCGACCACCGTGCTCGGCGGGACGCTGCTCTTCTCCACGGGGACCGCGGACGCGTTCACGGCACGCGCCATGTCGGGGCTCATCGTGGCCGCCTACGCGATGTCTGCAGCCTCGGCGTTCGCGATCGCGCGCGGCGGCTCGCTCGAGAGCCTCGGGGTCGTTCAGGTGCTCACCGACCTCGTGCTCGCCGGCGGCCTCGTCTACCTCACGGGCGGGGCGCGGAGCGGCTTCACGTTCCTCTTCGGCGCCTCGGTGCTGGTCACCGCGCTGGTGGGCTCGGGCCGCAGCGCGACGCTCGTGGCAGGGACGACGCTCGTCCTCTACGGCACGATCGCGGTGGGCCTCGCGAACGGAGGCATTCCAGGCCCCCCAGACCAGACCGCAGTCGACTACGCGCCTGGCGGTGCCGAGCTCGCGAACGCGCTCCTCCGGAACCTCGTGGGTCTGGTCCTCGTCGGGGGCTTGGCGGCGAGCCTCGGGGACCGCCTCCATCGCACGAGCAGTGAGCTCGTGCGGGTCACGGAGAGCGCTGCGGGCTACGCGAAGCGGCACGAAGACATCGTCCGCTCGCTCTCCTCGGGCCTCGGCGTGATCGGCGCCGCTCGCACGAGCGAGAGCGCGAACCCGGCTGCCGCGACGATCCTCGGCAGCGATCGGCCCGAAGCCCTGCTCGGCGAGCCGCTCGACCGCTTCCTCGACGTCAGCGACTCCCCGTCAGAGCGTCGCGAGTGCACCGGCCGGCGCCTCGACGGCTCGAGCTTCCCAGCAGGTTTCACCCGCGCGCCGCTGCGCTCCGCCGACGGCTCGGTCCAGGGCTCCTTCGTCGTCTTCCAGGACCTGACCGAGCTGACGGCGTTGCGGAAGAAGGCCGAGCGTGCAGACCGGCTCGCCGTGCTGGGCTCCCTGGCCGCCGGCCTCGCGCACGAGATCCGCAACCCACTGGGCTCCATCTCCGGATCGGTCGAGCTCGTGCGCGATGGCGCCTCCCTCGTGCCGGAGGACCGCCGCCTGCTCGACACGGTCCTCAAGGAGACGGACCGCCTGAACGAGCTCGTGACCACGATGCTCGAGGTCGGGCGCGCCGGCCCCGCGGAGAGGGTGCGTACTCCGGTCGGACCGATCGCGCGCGAGGTCATCGAGCTTGCGCGACACCAGGCGAGCGAGACGACCGTGGATCTCTCGATTTCACCCGACGAGGGCGCCAGCGGCGTGATCGATCCGCAGCAGATCCGGCAGGTGATCTGGAACCTCGTCCGCAACGCGCTTCAGTTCTCTCCGGCGGGCGGCGTGGTTCGCGTGCGCGTGGAGAGCGACGAGACGGCTCTCACGGTGGAGGTGTCCGACGAGGGCCCCGGCATCGACGCCGCCGACCGAGAGCGCATCTTCGACATGTTCTTCACCCGCAGACGCCGAGGCCTCGGCCTCGGCCTCGCCCTCTCCAAACAGATCGTGGAGGCCCACCAGGGAGAGATCGTCGCGATCCCGAACGAGCCGCGGGGGAGCGTGTTCCGGGTGCGGATCCCGCACAGCGTCGAGCGCGCGCGTGACAGGCTGCCCTCCGAGCCGCCACCGAGCGAGCTGGCCTGACGTACCGGATGGATCGTGGCGGGAACTCGCCACGTGGGGAGGCCTGGTCTACAAAGACCGCATGCAGACGGTCCTCGTGACGGGTGCCGCTGGCACGGTCGGCAACTACGTGGTGAGCCTCGCCGAGGCCGCGGGATACCGCGTGGTGGCGACCGACGTCTCGGCGAAGGGGATCGCGGTGCCGGTGCGCGGCGAGGTACGGGCGGGCGATCTGCGCGAGCCCGCCTTCGTCGAGCGCCTCGTGCGCGGTGTCGACCACGTCGTGCACACCGCGGCGCTCCTCGACGTCGGCACGCCCTACGAGGCGCTGCGGGCCGTGAACGTCGATGCAGTCGCGACCCTCCACGAGCTCGCGTCCCAGGCGGGCGCCAGGCGTTTCGTCCACGTCTCGACCGGCATGCTGTACGCGCAGGGCCAGAAAGGTCCGATCGCGGAGGGCGCACCCGTGCTCCCGCGCGGCCCGCACGGCCGGAGCAAGCGCGATGCGGAAGTGCTCCTCGAAGAACGGAGGGGCAGGGGCGCGCGCTGGACCATTCTCCGGGCCGCGCCTCTCTACGGTCGCCGCGGGCGACACCTCGCGGCGATCCTCCTGGCGATCGGCCCGGCGCTCCGCCTGGCGATGCCCATCTTGCCGCGCCCTGCGGGAGGGCCGGTGCACACGTTCGTGCATGCCGAAGACGTCGCCCGCGCGGCGCTCCACGTGCTCGCGCGCGAGGAAGCTGCCGACCGCGTGTTCAATGTCTCGGACGACGATCCGTTGAGCCTCGGAGACCGCGTCGCCGAGACGTTTCGCGCGTACGGGCTCCACACGCTGCCCGCGGGCGAGCTGCCGCGCGCGGCTCTCGACCGCGTGGCGCATCTCTTCCAGACCCCAGGCGCGCACCAAGGGCTCGACCGCGCGCTCCTGTCGGCGTGGCGTCTCGTGGTGCTCCGGCACGGCCTCAAGCCGGCGCTCCGCTCTCGCGTGGACCGCGAGGCGCTGACGTTGCTCTACGACGACCTCGTGCTCGACACCAAGGCGCTCCGCGAGACCGGCTGGTCACCTCGATTTCCGCGCTTCTCGGAGGGCTGGCGTCAGGTGCTGCGCTGGTACCAGGCAGAGCGCTGGGCGCCGCGCTACGCTTGAGGCCTTGCGCTTGCGAGCCCATCTGTCCCGCGCACTCGAGCGTCCGTCGGGCTCTCTCGCGCGCGAGCTTCGCGCCGTGCTGCGGCAGGGCCAGCTCATCGCGAACGCTCCGAGCGCGCGAGACGGGGTCGGGACGCGGCTCGGAGAAGGCGAGCGCCTCGTGGTCTTCGTGCACGGCTTCATGGCCCGGGGGCCGGTGTGGGGGCCCATGCGCCACGCCGTGACGAGCGCGAGCCCCGTCGAGACGCTCGACTTCAGCTACGGCCCCTTCGAGACCTTCGAAGCCGTATGCGCGCGGGTACGCCGCGTAATCGCAGACCACCCCGCGGGGCGCCCGGTCACGCTCGTCGGTCACTCGCGCGGAGGCCTCGTCGCGCGGTGGATGGTGCCGGAGGGCGGAGACGTCGCCGGGCCGATCGACCGCCTGATCACGCTCGCGAGCCCGCACGAGGGCACGGCCGCAGCGCGGATCCCGGCCGGCCCGCTCGTGTCGGCGATCCGTCCGCGCAGCCCGGTGATCGAGAAGCTCCGCGAGAGCGTCGCGGCGCTCGCTCGGGTGCGCAGCGTGGCCGTGGTCGCCGCGCGCGACCGCATGATTACG
>JBKDQC010000483.1:0-6707 GCA_046342295.1 Deltaproteobacteria bacterium
GGGTGGCCCTCGGCAAGGTCACGCCGGACGGGGCCGTGATCTGCACCGAGATCGGATATTCCTGGTTCACGTGGTAGTTGCCACGCGCCGCGAGGCGGATGTCGAAGTGGCCCTCCTGCCCGGCCTGGAACGGTCCGCCCGGGCTCGAGCCCAGCTCGAACCCGGCGTCTTCCCAGCGAGCGCGCGCCTCTGCGGGCGCTGCGGTGGGGGGCGCGGTCGGGGAAATCTCACCTGCCGCTGGCGTCGAGGGTGCGCCGCCGCTCGACTCCTCGCCGCCGCCTCCAGCTGCCCAGAGGCCCATGATCGTCGCTGCCACCGTGTTCCGGACCATCCGCATCGTCTGCTCCTCGCTGCTCGGGTCGGTCGAAGCTCCGATCCGGTATGTCGCAAACCGCCCGGCTCGGCACGGAATCATCGCTGCCTCCACGCAGACGCGGGCTTGCCACATCGGCTGCGCACCTCTAGACAAGGGTCCTCGACGCGGCGCGTCGTGACCCCGGAGGCTCGTGTGTCGCTTGGCCGTGTCCTGCTGGTCGAAGGAATCCACCCCGACGCCAAGTCGAACCTCGAGGCCGAGGGCTTCGAGGTGGAGCTGCTCGCCAAGGCGCTTCCCGAAGAGGAGCTGATCGCCGCGGCCGCGGGCTGCATCGGCCTGGGCCTGCGCAGCAAGACGCGCGTCACCGCGCGGGTCCTCGACGCGCTCCCCGAGCTGCGCGTGATCGGCGCGTTCTGCATCGGTACGAACCAGATCGCCCTCGAGCGAGCGAACGCGCGGGGCGTCCCCGTCTTCAACGCCCCGTTCTCCAACACCCGCAGCGTCGCCGAGATGATCATCGCGGAGATCGTCGTGCTCTCTCGGCGCCTCGGGGACCGGAACAACGAGGTCCACCGCGGCGTGTGGACCAAGTCGGCGGCCGGCTCGCACGAGGTGCGTGGCAAGACGCTCGGGATCGTCGGCTACGGCCACATCGGACGGCAGGTCGGCGTCCTCGCCGAGGCCATGGGGCTCACGGTCGTCTTTCACGACGTCGCCGCGCGCCTGCCGATGGGCAACAACCGCCGGGCCGAGGGCCTCGACGAGGTTCTCGCGCAGGCCGACTACGTGACGCTGCACGTGCCCGAGACACCGCAGACCAAGAACATGATCGGCGAGCGCGAGCTCCGCACGATGAAGGCGGGGGCCTGCCTCCTCAACGCCAGCCGCGGGAGCGTCGTGGTCATCGAGGATCTCGCGCGGGCCATCGCCGACAAGCACCTCGGCGGCGCGGCGATCGACGTGTTCCCCGAGGAGCCCGAAGGCAACGGCCAGACCTTCGCGAGCGCGCTCCAGGGGCTGCCGAACGTCTTCCTCACGCCGCACATCGGCGGCTCGACGAGCGAGGCGCAGGTCGCGATCGGCCACGAGGTCTCGGGCTCGTTGATCTCCTTCCTGCGCGCGGCGAGCACCACCGGCGCGGTCAACTTCCCGCAGGTCGAGCTCCCTCGTCGGGCCGGCGTGCATCGCATCGCGCACGTCCACCGCAACGTGCCCGGTGTGCTCCGCGACGTGAACAAGATCGTCTCGGACGCGCAGGCCAACGTCGTCGGCCAGGTCCTCGCGACGGACTCCGAGATCGGCTACCTGGTGCTCGACTTCGACGACTTCGACCCGAGCCGCGATCGCCTGAGCGCCCAGTTGGTCGATCGGCTCCGCGCCCTCCAGACCACGATCAGCGTCCGGAACCTCTACTGACGCCGAAGAGACGCCGCCCCGGACGCTCGCGGTATCAATCGAGCAGCGCACGAGCCGCTTGCGCGATGAAGTTGGCCACGTAGCGGGGGCGGAAATGGTACTGCACGTAGGCCCACTCCCTCATGCGCGCGAGCGCAGCGGCGTCCACGGAGCCTTCGAGCGCGGTGGGCCGGAACCCCGTCAGCTCTTCCGGGCGACCGACGACCGGCAAGCGCCGACGCCCCTCGAGGCTCGTGCCCGGGTAGGGCGTCGCGACGGTGAACTGAACGGCGAATGAGTTGAGGGTCATCGCCCATCGCACGGTCTCGCGCATCGTCTCGAGCGTGTCGCCGGGGAGTCCGAGCACGTAGTTGCAAATCACGCGGACGTGGAGCGCGCGTGCTTCTCGGACGACCTCTTCGATCTGCGCGTGGCTCGGAGGTTTTCGCTTCTCGGCAGCGAGCAGGCTCCGGTCGACGCTCTCGACACCGAGCTCCAGGCTGCGCAGGCCGGCGCGCGCGAGCTCGGCGAGCAGGTCGCGGTCGAGCCGGTCGGCGCGCATCTCGGCGCTCCACGTCATGCCGAGCCTCCCGAGCCCGCGAGCGATCTCGCGCACGCGCGCAGCGTCGAAGTTGAAGAGCGGGTCGCGGAAGGAGATCGCGCGTGCCCCGAAGACCTCCTTGTTGCGCCGCGCCTCGTCGACGACACGCGCCGGGTCCCGCTCCCGGAACGTCGCGGTCACGCGCCACGGGCAATAGCCGCAACCGTACGGGCAGCCGCGAGCGCTCTGGACGGGCAGGGTGGGACCGCGCGCGCTCAGAAGGGCGTAGCGGTAACGGTCGACGGGGAAGGGCGACCAGTCGGGGTAGGGCAGCGTGTCGAGCTCCCGGACGCTGCCGGTGTCGACCACGCCCGAGGCCCCGCCCTCGAGCACCTCTCGCCAGAGCTCTTCGGGCGCGCCCTCGGGCTCGCCGGTCAGGAGCACGTCGACGTGATCGGCGAAGTGCCTGGGCAGCGCCGTCGCAGCCGCGCCGAAGGCGACCGTCCGCCGACCTGTCTCACGAAGGGCATCGAGGAAGCGGCGCTCTGCGTCTGCATCGACGAGCGACACGTGCACGATCACGACATCGCTGTCGCGCGCGAGCGTGCGCGCCTCGCGGAGCTCTCCGTGTACCTTGGCGATCGCGACGCTGTGCCCGAAGCCCCCGAGCCGCGCGGCGAGATGGCCGAGCACCACCGGAGGGAGCTCGGCGAGTCGGGACTTCGCGCGCTCGAGGAAACGAGCCCGTCTCGAGGCCCCGACCTCGAAGACCGTGCCGAAGCCACCCGCCACGTCCTTGAGCGTGCAGCCATCGTGCGAGTAGACGCTCGCGAGGGTCAACCGCATGACGAGAAGTGGACGGCGGGCGGTCTCGGAAACGCTCGCGGCACGGGCTGCCGTAGCATTCCCGTTCGCGATGGGCTAGACGCCAGCGCCCATGCGGAGCACACCGCGCGCGACGCCCACCGTCGTTCTCGTTCTGACCGCGCTCGCCGTCGCGATCGGGACTGCGCTCTGGGTGAGCCGCGCACGAGGACCTTCCTGGATCGACGCGATCGCGGAGCGTGTCGAAGGTCGCGGCCGAGTCGTCGTGCTGGGCGACGGGTCGCTCGCGGAGGAGGTGCGGGGGGGGCTCGGTCCGGTCGAGACCGTCGCACCCGACAGGTTCGCCGGGGTGTTGGACGGCACCGACGAGGCCGCCCTCGTCGAGGTCATGGAGCGGGAGGGCGTCGGGGCGGTGCTCGTCGCGCACGGGCCCGCGCCCACGGAGGAGAGCCCCGTCCGACCGCTCCGCGAGCGGCTCGCGAGCTTCGAGCCGTTCGAGCGTCTCGCGTGTCTCTACCTCGCGCCAGAGGCGGCGCTCTACGTCCCGCGGACGGGGCTCGACCTGCCACCGATCCTCTCGGAGGCCGTCGCCCACGTCGCGCGGGCGATCTTGGCCAACGCGACCGTGCCCCGCGTGCAGTCGTTCCCCGAGCCTCTACGGCGCATCCACAACGTCGAGGTGATGGTGCTCCTCGCCGACCAGGACCGCCCGCGGCTCTGGCGTTCCGCCCGGGGAAGCTCCTTCGCGCGCGCGCTGCTCACCGCCGCCACCGTCGCGCGACAGCGCTGGACCGAGCGAGAGACCGCCATGGGTGGCCCGCTGCCACGCGTCCTTCCAACGCTCGACGTCAGCGTTCACGTCCTCGAGGAAGACGGGACGCTCGGCAGTCGTGCGCATCCGTTCATCGAGAGCGCGTTTCGTCCGGGGCACGGCGTCGCGTTCGAGCACCGTGGCAACTGGCATTACCTCCTTCCAGACGCGACCCGCGAGCGGGGCGGAGGCTCGGCGGTCGAAGCCTACGCCGCTCTGCTCGCCGACCAGGACATGCCGCGAGAGAGTCTCGATCGCTCCGACCTGCGGCTCTATCGATCCGTCGCGAGGCGCGTCGCGACCTCGCCAGCACCCTCGCGCACGGCGCTCGCGCCTCCCTCGATGGCCCACGACCCCGACTCTTTGGTCATCGACGCCTTGTCGTCACCCTGAGGCGTGCTGTCGCGGGGGGGGCTCGCGCGCGATTCCTCTTCGGGCCCGAGGCGGTCCGTGGTCGCAGTGTCCTCCGCGCTCGGCAGGAGCACGACGAAGGTCGTGCCGGGCCCCTGGTTGGAAGGCCTCGCTTCGATGCGGCCTCCCGCGGCGCTCACGATCCGCTGCGAGATCGCCAGGCCGAGCCCGGTGCCGCGATCCTTCGTGGTCACGAACGGGACGAAGAGATTCTCGCACACCCGCGCGGGCAGGCCTGGGCCGGTGTCCGAGACCGCGATCTCGACGGCCCGATCGGCGATCCGGCTCTCGATCGTGAGCCTGCCGCGGCCGTCCATGGCCTGCGCGGCGTTCTGGATCAGGTTGAGCAGGACCTGCCGCAACCTCTCCGGATCGATCCGCACGGGCGCGAGTGCCGCCGCGAGGTCCATCTGTACGACGAGGTCCGGGCCGAGCTCGGGGCGCAGCAGCTGCAGGGTCCGCTGCACGGTCGCGGTCGGGTCGACGGGCTCCCGGCTGCCCGCCGTCGGCCGTGCGTAGTCGAGGAACGAGCTCACGACCCGGTTCAGCCGGTCGACTTCCTCCACGATGATCTCGAGGAATTCGTGAGACGGGTCGCGCTTGCCCGGGGGCTCCGCCGACTCGGCGAGGAACTGGGCGCTCGCCTTGATCGATCCGAGCGGGTTCCGGATCTCGTGGGCGAGACCGGCGGCCATCTCGCCCAGCGCCGCGAGGCGGTCGCGATCCCTGAGCCGCTCGTAGAGGCGCAAGCTCTCCACGGCGCTGGCGACGTGTCCGGCGAGACCCCGGAGGACCACGACCTCCTCGGGCGTGTAGGCGTCGCGGAGTCGATCGTCGCGAAGACACAGAAACCCATAGGTCTCCGAGTCTCCACGCACGGCGGCGACGAGCGAGGTGTTGAGCTCTCTCATCGACGCGAGCACCTCGCCGAGCGCTCCCGCCTCGCGCTCGTCCCCGAGCTCGACGCGCTCCTCCCTCTCTCGCTCGACGTTCTCCAGCACCAGCGCGCCTTCGCGGGAGAGGCGCTCGAGAAACGCGCGGGCTGCCGCCGGATCCACGCGCGCGACGGGGCGCTCTCCGACGTGTCCCGCGAGCTGGTAGCCCACACGCTCGCGGTCGAGCAGGTACACCGCGCCCTGCGTGATCCGCCGTGATTCACCGAGAGAGCCGACGATCGCGCGCACCACCTCGTCGAGCGACGTGGCTCGGGACAGCTTGCGACGCAGGTCGGCAGCGAGTCGTTCGAAGTCGAGGCGCTCTCGGAGGAACACCGTCGAGATCCGCTGCTCCACCCAGCTGTGCACCGGCTCGAACGTGATCAGGAGGACGAGGGCCGCCGCCACGGAGTGCAGGTAGAAGTTTCCGGGGTCGAGCCACACGAGCACCCAGAGAATGCCCGCCAGCGTGAACGACAGCGCGGTGAGCACGAACAGCTTTCCGCCCAGTTCGTAGAGGTCCAGGAGCCGGTAGCGGAGGATCGACTGCGAGAGCACGTAGAGGAAGACGAGGATCAGCACCGTGCCGACCGGCGGGATGTCGAGGCCGACGTACGGGAGGTACTCGGCGAGCGTGAACACCGCCGCGAACGTCCCCACGAGCGCGAGATAGGTGAGGCGCGCGCCGTCGAAGCGAGACCGCGCTCGGCGGCCCGCGCGGTACACGAGCATCAGCGCGGTCCCGAGGAGCACGAAGACGTACGTGAAGATCAGCGTGCCCAGGAACAGCGACGGATGAAGCGGAGTGAAGACCGCCACGATCACGAGACACGCGAGCGCGATCGCCACGCGGTTCAGCTGCCCGGAGCGCCGCGATTCGCTCAGGAGGAACGCCCGGAAGAACTGCACCGCAGCGAGCGGCAGGAGCACCGCGAACACGAGGTTGAGGCGCTCCCAGAAGGCCGAGCCCGCGGTCCATCGCGCGAGGAAGGAGGTGCCGTACCAGGCGCTGACCGTCAGGTCGAAGAGCGCGAAGAGCCAGTGGACGCGCCGCTTGCGAGGACGAAGCAACACGGTCGCCGCGATGGCGAGCGAGAGCACCGTGCCGAGGAGCGAGGTCTGCGAGCGAAGGTCCACGCCGCCGGAGGGTAGCGCGCGCACGACGCGGCCGCCCTCCGCGGGCCAACCGCGAGAACCACGGCAGCGTCGTGAGGCGCTGCGGTTCGCTGGCTGCGACGGAGCGCGCTACGCGCTCGCGTGCTCAGAGCATGAGTCACTTGGATTGACTCATGCTCGAACATCTCGCGCCGGAGGGTCTGGCCGCAGACCCTTCCTCTCGGTGCGCCCAGCATGGGCGCTGACTCGGAGGTGCAAGTCCTCTCGAAAGCTGGTCGTAGCGATCGAAGTGAACCGCAGAGCGTCGAGCCGCGAGGACGGCGTGAAGGAAGCGGGGAACGAAACCGCGGATCGATG
>JBKDQC010000484.1:0-2437 GCA_046342295.1 Deltaproteobacteria bacterium
CGTCGGCGCTTCCGGCCGGCAGCGGCGGCAGGCGCGTCAGCGGCCAGCAACCCGCGTACGCCCCGGCGCCGACGCCCGCCCCGTATGGCGGCACCCCCCCGACGGGCGCCGGCGGCTTCAACACCGGCGCTGCGGTTTGCATCATCCCCGCTGCGGCGGTAGTCATCAACACCGCCGCGGCTTTGGGCACAACGCAGCCCCACGTCGCACCGACGGGTGGGGGCGCGCTGAAATTCATCGTCGCAGGCGTGCTCGCGCTCTGCGTCGCGGGCGGTGTCGGCGTGGGCGTCCTCATCTTCGCGTTCTCCGGGAGCGGAGACCCAGACCCGACCACCGCGCCGCCGCCGACGGGCGTCACCATCGGCCCGGTCATGCGTCCGGTCGATCCCCAAGTCCCGACGACGCCGACGTCTCCGACGACGCCCACGCCCCCGCCGACGGTGCCCCCGCCGACCACACTGCCCACCACGCCGCCCGCGACCACGACGACCCCGCCCCGGACGCCTCCCACCACCACCACCGCCCCGCCGCGGGACACCGAGCGACGCGTCAGCCCGGCCGACGAGGCCATGGCCCGGCGCCTCGCTGCGAACGGTCAGGGTGCGCTCCAGCGGGGCGACTTCGTGAACGCGATCGCGTCACTTCAGGAGATCCAGCGCTTGACGGGGCGGTCCTCGCCCCAGGCCCGAGAGCTTCGCAACGCGATCAGCGCGCGCGGGAGCCGCGAGATCGGCGGCCAGCTCGCGCGAGGCAACTGCGCAGGGGCCCAGGACATCTTCCGACGGCTCCGGACCGCAGGCGCGGAGCGTGAGGCGCGCTCGCAGTTCCGAGACCCCCGTTGGTGCGCAGCTCCGTGAGCGGACTCGGCGGCTGCAATGCCCGGAGGGTCCATGAGGACCTTCCCCCGAAGCGGGGCCCCCTCCTGCTCCGTTCGCTGACGAGTGATGCGCGCGGGGCGCCAGCCCCGCTTGTACGCCTCAGGCTCAGAGCATGACTCACTTGGATTGACTCATGCTCTGACGTTTCTTGCCGGAGGGTCTGGCCGCAGCCCCTCTCGCCGAGTGAATCGGCGAGAGCCTCCCTCCCGCCGATTCGAGCCCGTGTCACCCGCATCGATCCATCCGAGTGCCACGTGCTCTCAGTCGTCGTCGGCGAACAGAATTGCGCAATTCTTGCGGTCCGCGGCCCGCATGCGGCTGCAGAGCTCGACCAGGTCCTCGTCGGCGTCGACCACCGAACCTTCGGAGGCCTTCCCCTGGTCGTCGTAGCGGCACGCGTCGAGCGCGACCCAGCGGCCGCGGTACTCGCTTCTCTGGCAGATCTCGCACCATGCGAGACGGGAATGCTCGCCGTCGTCCTGCCCGTCTGGTGGCTCGGGCTCTCCGCTGCTTGACGGGGGTGTCTGCTGGGCGACCGCGCTCGCGGCCTGGCGCGCCGACCACGTGGAGAGAAGACCCATTCCTGACCGTGACTCCTTCCCTGC
The DNA here is from genome assembly GCA_046342295.1 of Deltaproteobacteria bacterium. Lineage (GTDB taxonomy): Bacteria > Myxococcota_A > Polyangia > Polyangiales > Sandaracinaceae > JAFLCL01. The sequence continues at coordinate 1,484 of JBKDQC010000484.1, forward strand.
CGGAACATCGGAACCTGGCGCCCCGACCCGCCGGCTCCGCGGGACGCGGACCAGTCGGCCAGTCGGGGTGCGTCCTTGCCCGGGCAGGCTCGCTCGGCGCGTCAGAGACGGCAAGAGGAGCGGGAAGGACGGTGACTCTCGCGAAAGAACCAACGAGCCAAGCAACAGGCTGAGTGTTCCGCGACCCGCGGCAGCGCGCAAGCGGTCACCGCGCGGGGCGGGGCAGCGGGGGCGCGGTCGCCTGTCCGAGCACGACCGCCGCGAGCTGAACGACGAACTTCTCCGCCGAGAAGAACGCGGGGCGCGCCAGCCCGAGGCGCCGGGACAGGTGGCTCGCCAGGTCCTCGAACAGCGCGTGTCGGACAGAGAGGGGCAACTGCTCTCGGCGCAGGCAGAGCGCGACGAGAACCTCGCGCTCGGGCGGCGTGATGCGCCGGGCGGCCACGAGCACTGCCGGATCGGAGGCGAAGGTGTTGTGCCGCTCGGCACGGGGCAGGAAGGACGCCGGTCTCGGGGCTCGCCGCTCCTGGACCACGACGGTGCCCGCCGCCAGGTCCCCGAGGCGCCGGCCCTTGGGGTCGAGGAGGGCAGCGGTGCCGCCGACCCCGTAGAGGAGGGGCAGGAAGTCGACCGTTCGGACCAGGTTTCGAATCGCGGCCTCGAGAAAGGTGATCCGGAGCCCTCGCTCGCTGACCGTGCGCAGGCCGAGGATCGCCTTGCCCAAGGTCTTGCCGTGAAGGGCCCACTCGAGCACGGCCCCGTAGCCCCACTGGATCACGAACACGAGGATGAGCTGGAGCGCTGCCCCAAGGCCCCCGAGCTGCGCCAGCGTGTTTCCGACAGCCATCGACGCGCCGAGGATCAACGCGACGATCGCCATCATGTCGACGAGCCACGCCAGCGCCCGGCTGCCCAGCGCCGCCAGCTCGTGCTCGAACGAGACATTCTCGGGCG
>JBKDQC010000485.1:0-1914 GCA_046342295.1 Deltaproteobacteria bacterium
CCCCGGCCCGGGGCGAAGTACCCCCGCGGCGCGAGCATCACCGACACGAGCAGGCCGTCGTTCGGGGTGATCCGCTGCTCCTCGTAGAACTCGGGCTCTCCCGGCGCCACGGGGCTCCGCCGCACCTGCACGGACTGGCGCTGCGTGCGGCCCCGGGGGTCGTCGATGAGCTGGATGTAGAAGTAGCGGCCCTCGCGCGGCAAGACCCGGAACGTGAAGTAGTTCTTGAAGCTGTTGGCGAGGAAGCTGTACTCGCTCCGCAGCTCCACGATGGTGCGCAAGCGCGTGATGCCACCGATGAAATCGGAGAGTCCCTCGGCCGAAGCCTCCACCTCGTCGATCAGGTGATCGTCGCTCGTGAGGCGTCCAACGGTCCCCTCGCCCGCCGCGGTGCGCTCGGTGATCTCGCCGAGATCGGCCAGGACGTTCTCGAGCTGGTCCGAGGCGCGGTGGATCGAGGCCACGGTGTCGTCGACCTCGCCGATGCCCCGGTCGATGTCCCCCTGGTTCCGCTCGACGAGGCCACGGATCTGGTCGGTGATCGCGGAGATGTTGTCGAGGATCTCGTGGAGGTCGGGGCGAGCGTCGTCGGTGATGCGCTCGATGTTCTCGAGGGTGTGGTTCACGATCTCCTGGTTCTGCTGGATGATCGTGTTCACGGTCGCGAGAGCCTCCGAGAGGTTCCTGAGCGCGTCGGTCATCTGTCGGCCCGCTTCGTCCGTGCCGAACGACACCTCGAGCTGACGAGCGACCTGACGCACCGAGGAGGCGATGGCGCCCACGTCGTCCAGGATGTCGCCCATCCCTGCGGTCTCCACGACGGTCCCGATCCGGTCGCCATCGGCGAGCTGTCGCCGGCCGACGGTGCCGGGGGCGATGGCGATGAGGTACTCGCCGAGGAGAGAGGCGCTCGTGCGCTGCACGGTCGCGTCCTCGTAGAGCGCGACCCCTTCGTCCATCTGGAGGTCGATGCGGGCCTGGTTGCCCTCGAGGCGGATGCTCTCGATGCGGCCGACCGAGATGCCCGCGATCGTGACGCGCGACTTCGTGATGAGCCCCTGCGCGTTGTCCATGAGCGCGTACACACGGTAGCCGTCGCCCCGCGCCGAGGTCTCGTCGACCGCGCGGTAGAGGAAGAACGCCGCGACGAGGGCCGCCACCACCAGGGCTCCGACCTTCGCCGCCTGCACGACCTCCTTGGTCAACCTCGCACCTTCGACATCCGCGAAACGAGCGGACTCTATCCCAACTCGCGCGCGGGGCGGGCGACGACGCGCGGCCGAGAGGGAGGTCACACCTCCGACGCCCGTCGGTGTGAGGACACCTCAGCCGTGCCTAGAGCGACGGTGGAGCGCCCGCCGGGCGTACCCAACCACACGGAGAAACGCCATGACGAAGCTGAGCAAGGTGCAGGAGACGTACTCGTGGGATCCCTTCCGCGAGCTCGACGAGCTCTCGGGCCGACTGAACCGCTGGTTCGGTCGCGACACGCTGGTCACCCCGCTCGCGGAGTGGACGCCGCGTGCGAACATCCACGAGACGCTGGAGGCCTACGAAGTCCAGGCCGAGCTTCCCCAAGTGAAAAAGGAGGACGTCAAGGTCACGCTGGATCACGGCCTCCTGACGCTGAGCGGCGAGCGTCGCTACGAGAAGAAGGAGGGCGAGGGAAACAAGGCCCATCGCGTCGAGACGTCGTACGGGTCGTTCATGCGCGCGTTCCGGTTGCCGGAGGACGCTGACCTCGAGAAGATCGATGCCCGCTTCGACCACGGGATGCTGAACATCAAGGTGGCGCGGCTGGCCGGCTCCAAGCCCCAGGCCTCCAAGACCATCCAGGTGAAATGACCGCAGGACGGCGCGCCGTGGTCTTCGGGCGCGGCGCGCCGCGGCGGCGATGGCGTCGCCGGCTTGCGC
>JBKDQC010000486.1:0-1962 GCA_046342295.1 Deltaproteobacteria bacterium
CGGGAGGTCGAGCGCTGGCCAATCGCGCACCGAGCCTCCGCCTGCGACCTGCGCAGCATAGAGATACCGCGCGTGGCTCGCTGTCACGCGGCGGATGTAGTTGCGCGTCTGGACAAAGGGGATGTCCTCGACCATCCGGTCGAGCTCCCGCCCCGCGGGCCCGCCATCGCGTCTCGCGCGCGCGACCCACTCACGCACGCGGTGCTCGCCCGCGTTGTATGCGGCGAAGCAGAGCGGTTCGCCGACCTCGTCGATCAAGTCCCGGAGGTACATCGCACCGAAGCGTACGTTGTGCTCGGGCCGGTAGAGCATCTCGCGGCCGAACGCGACCCCAGCGCGGCGCGCGAAACGCTCGGCCGTCTCCGGAAGGAGCTGCATCAGCCCGATCGCGTCCGCGTAGCTGACCACACGCGGGTCGAAGGCGCTCTCCTGCCGCATCACGGCGTAGAGGAGCTCGGGCTCGACGCCGGTCGCGCGCGCGGCCGCGTCCACCTCGCTCGCGAACGGCCGCGGGTATGCGGCGCGCCAGACCCACGCGGCCTCACGGGTCGGGGCCTGCACGAGCAGGTCGCTCGTTCCGGTGAGGCGGTACGCGCGGCTCGCGTCTCCGAGCGCGCTGAAGCGCTCGACGAGCGCGCGCCGCGAGGACGGCGCCCAGCCGCGCGTGCGCTCCGCTGCCCGAAGGAGCGAAGCGGCCTCGTCGTCGAAGCCGAGGCTTGCATGGAAGGTCACGAGCGGTGGCTCGGCGAGCGGCGCGAAGCTCGCCTCCGCCGGAGCGCGGTCGGGCACGGGCGGACCTGGATCTTCTCCGTGCTCGCGGAGGCGTCGCGCGGCCCAGAGCGCGTACCACCCGAGGGGATCGGCGTCGATCGCGGCTCGCATCGCGCGGCTCCCCCGCGCCGCATCGTCGGCGACCAACGCCGCGAGCCCCTCCCAGTAGAGAGCCCGTCCGCGCTCCATCGCGCCGCTCGCCCCCGCGCCCCAGCCGCGAAACCGGTCCGCTGACTCTCGCAGGTGCCCCGCGTCGAAATCGAGCAGCGCGAGCTGCCACTCGGCCTCGCGCCGGAGCCTGGTAGACCTGCGCGCGCGCGGTCCGCGCAGAAAAGCCTCGAGGGCGCGCCGCCCTTCGCGCGTGTGACCGCCGCGCAGGAGCGTCGCCCCGATCAGCCACTCGGCTTCCGGGGCCGACGCGTGCGCGGGCTCGTCGCGGACGAACGCGCGAAGCGCGCGCAAGGCCTCGCGCTCCCGGTCGGCGCGGAGCAGTGCGCGCGCCGCGAGAAAGCGGTGCCGCGCGTCGCGGTTCACCCGCGCCGACTCCGCGAGGATCGCCGCCGCTTCGTCGTATCGCCCGCGCGCTTCGTAGAGGGCCGTCCCGCGCGCGGAGAGCCACGCGCCGAGGCCGGGGGCATCCGGCGCAGGTCGCGGGATCGGCTCGAGCTCGGCGAGGGCCCTCGCAGGCTGGTGCGCGGGGATCAGGCGCGAGGCGCGTCGCATGCGCTCGTCGGCCGTCCATCCTGGGCTGCGCTGCCCGAGCCATGAGGCGAGCACGGCCTCGGCGCGCGTCGCGTCCGGGTGCGCGGGACGCTCGATCAGGAGGCCACGGAGCTCCGCCGCGGACCGCTCTCGATCGCCAGCCGCGCGCGAGAGCTCGGCGAGCAGCATCCGCAGCGCGAACGTGTCGACCTCGGCTGGATCGTCCCGGATCAGAGGCCCGGCGAGGTCGCGCGCGCTCGCGAGATCGCGGCGCATCGCGGCGGCTTCGACCCGAAGCGCGCGGACCCGCGCGGGGGGCGACGCGATCGTCTGGAGCTCGGCGTCGGCCTCGTCCGCGCGGCCGAGGAAGAGCAGGGCGCGGGCACGCGTCTCGGCGGCCCAGGGCTGAAGCGCCGTGGGGAGGCGCTCGTCGTGTCGCGCGAGGTCGCGTGCGACCTCGTCGTGCCGGTCGATCGCCTCGGCCGCGCG
>JBKDQC010000487.1:0-11845 GCA_046342295.1 Deltaproteobacteria bacterium
GGGCAGAGAGCCCACCCTGGAGCCGACCAGCCCGAGCCCACCCATCGATTGCACACCGACCGCGGCGACCGCCATCACCCCGAGGGCGCCGAGCCAGATCCACCCCGCCGAACGGCCCGGCGGCCTCGCGAGCTCGCTCACGGGTCGCACGCGCGTCGAGCGGTCGCTCGGCGCGAGCTTCCCAGCGTCCACGAAGACCCCCTCGAGCGCGTCCGCGAGCGCGCGCGCCGACGCGAAGCGCGCTGCGTCGTTCTTCGCGAGCCCCCGCAGGAGCACGCCGTCGACCGCGGCGGGGAGCTCCACACGCGCCGCCTCCTTCGGCGGCATGGGCTCGTCGTGGATGACCGAGTGTGCGACCGCGATCGCGTCGTCACCGGGGAACGCGCGCGCGCCCGTCGCCAGCTCGTAGAGCACCGCCGCGAACGAGAAGAGGTCCGTGCGCGGCCCGTACCGCCCCTCGGCCAGCGTCTCGGGCGCCGAGTAGCACGGCGTGCCGAGGAACTGTCCTTCCTTCGTGAGCGCCGCGTCGGGGACCCGCGCGACCCCGAAGTCCGCGAGCTTCGCGCGTCCGTCCTCGCCGACGAGCACGTTGTCCGGCTTGACGTCGCGGTGGATGATCCCCGCCGCGTGCGCGGTGTCGAGCGCCTCTCCGAGCTGCAGCGCGATCGAGACGAGCTCGGCTGCTCCGAGCGGCCCCTTCTCGCGCAGCACCTGCTTGAGCGAAGGGCCCTTGATGAACTCGAGCACCAGGTAGGGCCCGACCTCGGGGTCGTCGCCGACGTCGAAGACCTGCACGATCGACGGGTGCGACAAGCGCGCGGCCGCGCGGGCCTCGTTGCGGAAGCGCTCGAGGAAGCGCTTCTTGGCGGCCTCCTCGAGGTCGAGATCTTTCACGGTCTTGATCGCGACCTTGCGATCGAGCGACGGATCGACCCCGAGGTACACCGATCCCATCGCGCCCTGCCCGAGCAGGCGCTCGATTCGATAGCGTCCGATGGACTCGGGCAGCTTCATGGGTCGTCCCGCTCCGCGGGAGCGCTTCGATAGCACGCGGGCCCCGGCCTCGTCGTGCGCGCTGCGCACGGCCCGCGGCGAGGTCGCCGAGGACGATCTCGCCGCAGGCCCCCCGCGCGTGTCAGTGTTGCGCTCTCGCGGGGCCCGCCCCCCGGAGATCTCCCCCGTGCGCGCGACCGTCGTCATCCCCACCTACCAGCGGAGCCAGAGGCTCGCGGCGCTCCTCGGGTGCCTCGAGCACCAGCGCGAGGCCACGGGGCGGAGCGCCCTCGGCGCGAGCCTCGCGCGCGTCGTGGTGTGCGACGACGGCTCACCCGACGACACCGCGCAGGTCGCCGCTCGCTTCGCGGCACGTCTGCCGCTCGTGTACCGACACCAGCCCGATCTCGGCTTCCGCGCGGGGCAGGCGCGAAACATGGGCATCGAGAGCGCGGTCGGCGAGGTCGTGATCTTCGTCGACGACGACGTGGTCGTCTCGCCTCACTTCATCGCCGCGCACCTCGAGGCGCACGCGGGCGGTCTCGCGGAGGGCGCGCCCCGGCTCGTCATCGGCTTCCGACACCGCCGTTACGGCGACCCTTCGGGCCAGCCCAGCCTCGAGGAGATCCGCGCTGGCGAGCCAGACGATCGGGTGCCCGTCCTCGGCGCGGAGGGCGAGGCGGTCGGGGCACACCGGCAGCCCTGGATGTTCGTGTACTCGTGCAACTTCTCCGTGCCCCGCGCCGCGGGCGAGCTCTCGTTCGATGAGGGCTTCGTCGGCTGGGGCCTCGAGGACATCGACGCCGGCTACCGGCTCTGGCGCTCGGGCCTCGCGCTCCACGCCGCCCCGCGCGCGCGTGTGCTGCACATCGAAGACCCGGCGCCGCGCGATCCGTTCCGCTGTGAGGAACGGAGCCTGCCGCCGACCTACGACAGCTACGTCCGCAACGCCGTCTATTTCATGGACAAGCACCCCCACGATCCCGACGTGGGCGAGTGGGTCCGCAAGGACCTGCGCTGGTACGTCCGCGACGAGGCACGCGGCGCATGGGTGAAGAACGGCCACGCCAACGACGTCGACCGCGTCCTCGCGCACAGCCGGGCCGAGCTCGCTGCGGCCGGGCGCACGCCGCGCCCTCACACCATCCGGCCATTCGGCCCCGGCCCCGCGTGACCTCGAATCCCTCCGCGGCTCATCCTGCCGCTCCGGAAAGACCATGAAGAAGCTCGACGTCCTCACGCCCCTCTCGCCGCACCCGGCGCTCGAGCACGCGCTCGACGAGCTGGCGGTCGAGCTCACGGTCTACTGCAACCTCAAGTGCAAGATGTGCTCGGTGTGGGAGCTCAAGGAGCACGGCGTGCCCTTCGAGCTCGCGAAGAAGCTCCTCGAGCAGGCGCGCGCGCTCGGCGCGCACACCTTCACGCCCTGCGGCGCCGAGTCCTTCATGCGCAAGGACTTCCTCGATCTCGTCGAGCACGCCCACGCGCTCGGCTACCGGACGCAAGACATCGTCACCAACGGCACGATGATCACGGACGCGCACCTCGATCGCCTCGAGGCGTGCCCGTCGGTCTACCTGCACATCTCGATCGACGGCCCCGAGGACGTGCACGACGACCTCCGCGGCGAAGGCAACTACGCCAAGTCGGTCGCCTGCGCGCGCGAGTGCGTCCGTCGCGGCATCCGCGTGGGACTCTCGGGCGTGCTCATGCGCGAGACGCTCCAGCACGCGTTTCATCTCGTCGATCTCGCGAAGGACGTCGGCGTCCGCGAGGTGTCGTTCCAGCCCTTCCAGGAGGAGATCTCGGGCCCGAACAAGGACATCCCGCGCTTCACGCTGCTCCGCACACCCAAAGAGCGAATCGCGCAGCGCCTGGCCGAGCTCACCCGCTACGCCCGAGACGCCGGGGTCTCGATCTTCACCGAGTCGATGTTCGGCGTGGTCCCCGATTATCTCGCGACGGGCAAGCGCCCGATCCCGCCGGGCGGCTGCTACCTGCCCTCGAAGTTCCTGCTTGTCGACTTTCGTGGCCACGTCTACCCGTGCTTCTTCATGCGCACCGACACCGACCGCATGGGCAACGTCTACGAGGACGAGATCACCGATCTCTGGCACGGCATCCACCACAAGCAGTTGCAGGTGCTCGCGCTCTCCGAGCGCTGCCCCGGCTGCCTCGCCGCCTGCAGCGACGTCGACTCCTTCCACGGCAAGGCCGAGGAGCCCGTCGTCTACGCCCCCGCCAAGGGCCACTGGAGCACCGCCGACGGGAACGGTCCCTGACCCAGGGATTCCCTCAAGCGGCCCGGCGAGACTGCCCGCGGGCCATCTCGTTCCACACCGCCTCGAGGTACGCGCCCGGCGTGCGCTCGCCGAAGGTCGCCAGCCAGCGCGCCGCGAGCTCAGGCCGCGAGAAGGTCGCCGTCCGCGTGCTGCTGTGCCCGGACAGGTGCTCGAGCGCGATGAGGAACGCACGCACGGCGGCCCCGGTCGTCCCCGGCACCTCGATCACGTGCGCGACCGCGCTGGTGCGGCCGCGGCCGCGTTCGATCAGCGCGAGCATCGCCCGATGAACGTTCGCCTCGACCTTGGTCGAGCCGTCGAGTCGGAGGACGTCGTTGAAGAGCACCACGCTCTCGCCCCCGGCGCTGGCGTCCGCGTGCGCGCGCGCGAGCGCCTCGAGCTGCGCGACGCCGGGCACACCGGTCCACCGGACGCCCACGACACCTCGCGCCCACGCCACGAAGGCGTCGCCCTGACTCCACACGATCTCGACCGGAGGACTCGTCCGCACGTGGGGAGGTGCTGGGGATGGCCGGGCCCCTCGTCAAGCGCGGCGCCGGGGACCAGCGCGTCACTTCGGGTGCCGCCCCGGGCCGCTCCGTGAGACGCTGCCGCCCTCATGGGCACCCTACCCTTCGGTCCCCGCATCCGGACGATCGCGCCCGGTCCGTCGAGCGTCACCGCCACGCGCGAGCGCGCCTGCGCGCGCTGCGGCGCGCCGGTCCGCCACACGATGAGCGGCAAGCTCCCGCTCGAGCGCAGCGCCTGCCCCGCGTGCGGTGAGAGCAACGTCTTCACGAGCTACGAGCGCATGGACATCGCGCTCAGCGAGTACTGCAACCTCACGTGCCAGATGTGCCGCCGCCCTTCGGAGGCGCTCTTCATGGACGAGGCGCTCTGCAAGAAGGCGATCTCCGAGGCCGCCGAGATCGGCATCGGCACGATCAGCTTCTCGGGAGGCGAGCCCTTCGTGCACCCCGCGATCCATCGCCTGCTCGAGCATGCGTTCTCGCTCGGCGTGAAGATCCAGATGGTCTCCAACGGCACGCTGATCAAGCGCGACAAGCTCGACTTCCTCGAGCAGCTCGACTGCCTGACCATCTCGGTCGACGGCACCGAGGAGGCCCACGATCACATCCGGCAGCGCAAGGGCACGTGGGCCCGCACGATGAAGACGATCGGTTGGCTCGCCGAGTCGAAGATCCAGTGGGGCACCAACACCGTCATGCAGCGCGACAACGCGCACACGCTCTACGACTCGTTCAAGCACATCCAGGGCATCGGCAAGAACAGATACGCCTACTGCGGTTTCAGCCACGTCGAGGTCGTCCCCGAGACGGCCCAGTACCAGATGACCCCGGAGCAAGAGCAGCTCGCGCACGCGCAGCTCGTACGGATCGAGAAGGAGTGCGCCGAGACGCACACGTGGTTCAACGAGCGCGAGCTCCTGCTCGAACACTTCGAGATGTACAGCCGCAAGGACTTTCGCTACCGCCCCGCGGACGGCTGCAAGATCCCCCAGAAATTCATCGGATTCTCCGACCACGGCTTCTACCTGTGCTGGCACCAAGGGCGGAACGTGAAGGCCGACTCGCTCGTCCTCGCGCTCGAGAGCGAGCTCGCGCAGGACATCGTCTGCACGGGGCTCGAGAAGCGCTGCGTCGCCTGCAATGGCTTCAACTACGCATGGGACGCGGAGTGGAACCGCGGGATGGTCGCGAGCGCGCTCGCGGGTCCGAGCGTCGAGCGCGGCGTCGAGCGCGGCGTGGTGGCGCTGCGCGTGCCCGACCGCATGAAGAGTGTCGGCGCCGCGACGAAGGGCAACACGCTCGACCTGCACGACGACGCGTGAGAGCACGCGGCACCCGGAGGGAGGCTCTCGCCGGTGGCCCGGCGAAAGGGGGGGAGGGGCTGCGGGCGGCCCCTCCGGCAAGAAACGCCACCGCATGAGTCCATGCAAGCGACTCAGGCTCCGAGCGCGGCGACGCCTTCGGCTCCTCGCGGGGCGTCCCTCCGCACGTCCGTCAGACGAAGGGTGCCTGCACGTTCGCCCAGACCGCCCGCTCGATGCGGGCGCGCATCGAGAACGAACGCAGCGTCGCGCGAAAGTCCGTCGTCGCGGAGAAGGAGCGCTGCACGCGCTCCAGACGCTGCCTGCCGTCCGTCGTGTCGAGCGACACGCCCTCGACGTGCGTGACGGGACCGCGCACCACGAGGCACATCGGCTGCCCGGTCGCCTCGTCGCTCGGCGCTTCGCACGCGAACACCAGCGCCATCTGCTTGTGGAGGGCACCGAAGATCGGGCGCTCGAGCCTCCACTCGAACGGGAACGGGAAGGTCCGCGCCAGGAGCGCGAGCGCCTCGCGGTTGGCCTCGAGGGTCCGCGGGATCTCGACGACCAAGCCCTCGAGCGACGGGACGGCGAACGCGCGCACCCGAGACATCGCGCCGCGATCCTCGGGCGCGAGCTTGTCGAGCGCGACCGGATCCGCGTCCACCAGCGCGCCCGCGAACGCGGCCATCACGCCGGCCGGGGCGACGGCGTGGGGACCGCCCTCGAGCTGCCGTGGGGAGAGGGGTACGCGGCGCACCACGCGGTCATGCTACCAAACGCACCGCACGCGCGGGGACTTTCGAGACCTGCGCGTCACCCTCCGCGCGGCGCGGGCAGCACGTCGTGCGCGAGCCGAAGAAAAGGCTGGAGCGCCGGCTCCTTCGAGCGCCAGAGCTCGTGCGGCGTGCCCGCGAGCGCGATGCGTCCGTCCGCCACGAGGAGCACGCGGTCTGCGGCACCGAAAGCCGTCTCCATCTGGTGCGTGATGACGACGGTCGTGACGCCGAGCTGATCGCGCAGGCGCAGGAGGAGGCGGTTCACGCGCGCGACGTTGATGGGGTCGAGGCCCTCGGTCGGTCCGTCGTAGATCAACACCTCGGGCCGCATCGCGATCGCCCGCGCCAGGGCGACTCGCTTGCGCATGCCCCCCGAGAGCTCGCCGGGCATCATCGACTCGATGCCCGGCAACCCGACGGACGCGAGGCTCTCGGACACACGCTGGAGGATCCCCTCCGGCGGCAGCAGGCGCTGCTCCTTGAGGCCGTAGGCGACGTTCTCGAACACGTTGACGGAATCGAACAGACCCGAGCTCTGGAGCAGCACGCCCACGCGGCGCCGTATGCGCAGCCACTCCCGCTCGCGGAGGTGCGTGACGTCCTCGCCGTCGAAGCGGAGCGTGCCGCGGTCGGGCGCAACGAGCCCGAGCAGGATCTTCGCGAGCAGGCTCTTGCCCGTGCCCGACTCGCCGATCCAGCAGAGGAACTCCGCGCGCGGGATGTCGAGATCGATCGACGCGAGGATCGGCCGACCGCCGAACGATTTCGCGAGGCCGCGCACCTCGTAGAGGACATCACCCATGGGAGCGGCCGGAGCGTGACACGCGCGCGCCCCTCGCTCACCTGCGCGCGAGGACCTCGCTGCGGATCTTCGTGAGGATGAGGTCGAGCGCGACCATGTTCTTGCCGCCCTCGGGGATGATCACGTCCGCCCAGCGCTTGCTCGGCTCGACGAACTGGAGGTGCATCGGGCGCACCGTGTCGTAGTACTGCTGGCGCACCGACTCGAAGGAGCGTCCACGCTTCTCCATGTCGCGACGCACCCGGCGAAGCACGCGGATGTCGGCGTCCGTGTCGACGAAGAGCTTGAGGTCGAGCTCGGCGCGCACGGCTTCGTCCACGAAGAGGAGGATGCCCTCGACGACGAGGATGGGGGCCGGCGTCACGGCGCGCGTCGTCTCGCCGCGCCGGTGGGTCTTGAAATCATAGGTCGGCGCCTGCACGACCTCGCCCCTCTTGATCGTTCGGATGTGCTCGAGCAGGAGCTCGGTCTCGAGCGACCCGGGGTGATCGAAGTTGAGCTGACAGCGCTCTTCGTACGAGAGGTCTGGCCGGTCTCGGTAGTAGGTGTCGTGCTCGAGCACACAGACGTCCGCGCCGCCGCCCTCGACCACCTTGCGCGCCACGGTCGTCTTGCCCGATCCGGTTCCTCCTGCGACTCCGACGACGTACGGCCTCATGGGGGCCGCTCTATAGCGCCGAACCCGGAGAATTCGAACTCCGTCGTGGCCGCTCCGGCTCCGAGGTGCGCGCGCGGGCGGCGACCGTCTGCGCGAACCGCGCCCGGTAGCGGTCCTGCAGGTCCTGGTTCACCTGCTTGGGCTCGCGCGGATCGGTGCGGGGGTCGATCACCTCGAAGAACTCGGGGCGGTAGCGCGGCGTGCGCAGCGGAGCGTTCCAGAAGGGCACGCCCTTCATCAAGAACGGCTCGGTCACATCCAGGTACATCGGGACGATCGGCACCTCGGCCTCGAACGCCGCCTCGACGGCCCCTCGCCGGAAGCGGTGCATGCGATCCGCGAGCGAGCGCGTCCCTTCGGGAAAGACGAGCAGCGGGTGCCCGCGACGAAGGTGCTCGACGAGCGTGCCGTGCACGTCTTCGCCCTCGCCCGTCGGACCGGGCAGGTAGTCGGTCGAGCGCAGCAACATGCCGAGCGCGAGCGATTGCTTCCAGCTGCCCTTGGTCACGCAGGTGAGGCGCTCGAACCAGCCGAGGCAGAGCACGACGTCGATGAGGCTCGGATGGTTGCAGATCAACACGTAAGGGCGATGCCAGGCGAGCCCGTCGGGCAGGGCGACCCGGCTCGGCGCATCGACGAGCCCGAGCAGGACCATGAGCCGCGTGAAGAGCCCGTTCGCGCGGTGGAGCAGCTGGGTGCAACGCCGACGGTGCTCCGCTTCGCCCCTCGAGGTGAGCCGGATCCACGGAAAGACCAAGAGCGGGATCAGCGGGCTGCCGAAGAAGAACAGGAAGAAACACCAGCCCGTGAGGGCGATCCGAAGCCAACGAGGCATGGGCGACGCGCGAACGTAGCGCCACGTCGTGCACTTTCCATCACCGGGGGGGTCACGTCGGGCGTTGTCGTGCGCCGCTCCAGCGCCTACATCTCGGGCTCTTCAGGAGGTCTCCATGCGCTCATCGTCTCGAATCGGTTCGTTCGCTCTCGTCCTCGCGTTCCTCGTCGGCTGCGGCGGCTCGGGCCAGAGCACCGAAAGCAACAGCACCGAGACCTCGGCGAGCACGGGCGCCGGGGGCGAGGCCGCAGCCGCGCGCGTCGTGCCGCCGGGCGAGGCCACCATCGGCGACACCACGACCTGCCCCGTCAGCGGCGAGACCTTCGTCGTCACGGAAGCGTCGCCGCACGCGGAGCACGAGGGCCGCACCTACTACTTCTGCTGCCCCGGCTGTGACGCGCGCTTCCAGGCCAACCCCGCGCAGTACCTCCAGCCGCAGCCTGCCGCGGGAGGCTGAACCGACCCGGGAACACGCCGCGTCAGCCTCGGCGAGAGATCGCCGAGCTGACCTGGCCGGAGGGGCCGACCGGCCCCTCCCCGCGAACCCAGCCGCGAGCGCTCATTCCGCCGGGGAGATCGCCATCGGCGCGGCCGGCGGCGGAGGCAGCGGCGAGAAGTCGCGCAGGTTCGTCGCGCCCATGAAGTGCTCGAGGCCCACGCGGTTGTCGAGCTGGCCGAGCGGGATGATGTCGTCGGCGCCTCGGCGGTAGGGCGTGGGATCCTCGTTCGCGAGGAGCTTGAGCACACCCTCGCGCGCCTTGTTGAAGATGAGCTCGGTCTTGTCGTTCGTGTCCCTGTTGGTGCGCGGCAGCCCGAGCTGCGACGGGACACCGAACGCCTGCGCGCCGTTGAGGACCCAGTTCCCGAGGTTGCCGCGCCAGTAGGTACCCTTGGCCTGCATCTCCTCCGCCGCGGAACGGAAGAAGTGGTTGAAGTTCCGCATCGCCTCGAGGACGTAGTCCTTGCGGCGGAGCATGTAACGGAGCTGCTTGGGGTCGAGGTGCTCGTCCTTCACGAACGACTCGACCCAGAGGTTGTAGTAGTTCGCGCAGTCGAAGAAGCACTTCTCCCGGTAGAGCTCGTAGCTCCCGAACGTGCCGTAGAGGCCAGCGTAGAGGAGCAGCGTCGCCTCGAACCGGAACTTCACGAACTCGTTCATGAGCTGGCTCCGCTCGGCGATGTCCTCGCCCGCGAAGTCGCGCGTGATCATGTCCGTGAGGCAGTCGGCCTCGATCGAGATGTAATCGGAGCCAGGGGAGTAGAAGGGATCGTGGAAGGCGCCGGACTCGCCGATCGTGGCCCAGCGCTGCGGGCCGTCCCAGAACTTCTTCGTGCGGAACGCGAGCTGGTGGAAGGCGCCGATGTCGACGAGCTCGGCCTTCTCGAGCATCTGCCGCGGTGCCTTGTGCTCGCGGAGAAACGCGAGGAAGCCCTCTCTCGTGGCCTGCGCGGGCTTCCACAGCCGACGCTCCTGCACGATGCCGAGCGAGATCAGGTCGTTCGAGAGCGGGATGAACCAGATCCAGAGGCCCGGGTAACAGAAGTGGTTGGTGGAGAGCGTCCGGCACGTGTGGCGGGCGCGCTCGTGGAACGCCTGGTTCGGCCACGCGTCGATGTCCGCGACGTGGGCGCGGCGCGCCCAGCTCGAGACGATCTTGTGCTCGGGGGCTGGCAGGCGCAGGTCGAGCTTCTTCGCGATGAGGTTCGCACGGCCCGCCGCATCGATGATCCACTTGCAGCGGTACGTCGTCGTCACGCCCTCGCGCAGCACGGTGACCTTGTGGAGGCCGCCGTCGTTCGAGAGCTCGAAGTCCTTCACCGTCGCCGGGATCTGCACATCGACGCCGAGGTCGCGGTTCATCTGCCGCAGGTCGGTCTCGAGGCGGTTGCGATCGAGCTGGAAGCTCGGGATCGGCGGCAGGTGGTAGACACCGATCTCGGAGAGGTCGTGGAGGTCGCCGTCCCGCTCCTTGCTGTCGAAGAAGAACCGCAGGGAGTTCTTCGGGAGCTGGTTCATGTAGAGGTAGCGGCTGAGCTTCTGCTTGCGGATGAGGTAGTTCGCCGCGATCTCGACGGTCGACTCGCCGACCTTGTAGCCGGGCTCCTCCTTGCGCTCGAACATCGCAATCTCGAGCTCGGGCTTGGTCATCTTGAGCTGGCGCGCGAGCAGATTGCCCGCGAGGCCGCCGCCCATCAGCACGACATCCAGAACCTTCTCGCCGGAAGCAGTGGTGCGCATGGAGGCGCATCCTACCGAAGCCTGCGAGACGGGCACGCCGACTCGCGCGCGACCCCGCAAAAAGCGGTCGGATCCTGACGTCCGGACGGCGCCTTCGCCCGCATTCGAGGACCGTCAGAGGATGCGGTCGCTCCCTCCGTCGACCGGCACCTGCGCGCCGGTCGTCTTGGCGAAGAGCGGGCCTGCCATGGCGACCACGAGGTCGGCCACGTCCTTGCTGCGCACCTCCACCTTGAGGAGGTTGTTCCGCTTGTAGGCCTCGACCGACATCCCGTAGCTCTTGGCGCGACTCTCGAGCAGCGCGGGCGTCCAGAGGGCCGTGTCCATCACGGCGTGCGGATGAAGGACATTCACGCGCACGCCCTGGGGCGCGAGCTCGAGCGCCGCGACGCGCGCGAGCTGCGTGAGGCCCGCCTTCGAGACGGAGTAGGCCGCCGCGCCGGGCCCCGGCGCCGGGACGTTCTTCGAGGCCACGACGACGATCGCGGGCTCGTGCCCGAGCGCGAGGAACGGCGTGCATGCGCGCAGGAGCGCCATCTGGCTCGTGAGATTCACCGCGAGCGTGCGGTCCCAGAGCTCGTCGGCGAGCGCGGCGATGGGCTGGCTCGCCGGGACGATCCCGGCGTTGGCCACGACGACGTCGAGGCCGCCGAAGCGCTCGATCGCGCGCGCGACCGCCGCCTCGATCGCCGCGCGATCGGTGACGTCGCAGACGAGGCCGAGCACGCCTTCGCCCGAGAACGCGGCGCGGATCGACTCGTTCACGTCGAGCGCGACCACGGCCGCGCCCGCGGCGCGCAGCGCCTCCACGCTCGCGCGGCCGATCCCGCCCGCGGCCCCGGTGACGAGGGCGACCTTGCCCCGAAGCGCGGGCGCTGCGGAGGCCTTTCCGAGCTTGGCCTGCTCGAGCGCCCCGTCCTCCATGTCGAAGAGATCGCGCTCCGGGAGCGCGACCCAGCCGCCGAGACGCTCGGCGAGCTCGATCGCGGCGCAAGTGTGGCGGGTGATGTCTTGCACCACCTCGACGCGCGCGGCCGTCGGCCCGAACGCGAACGTGCCTCGCCCGGGCCACACCGCCCAGCGCGGCGCGACGTCGAGCATCGTGAGCCCGCGGCCGCCCGCGTGGCGTTCGAAATAGTCCCGGTAGGCGCGCTCGAAGGCGTCGAGGCTCGCGCCGATCGACGCCTCCTCGAGCGATCGGGGGAGCACCACCGGCACCCGCTTGGTGTGGAGGATGTGGTCGGGCGTGAGCGGGCCGCGGCCCGAGATCGAGGCGACGTCCGCTCGCTCCGAGAACGCGCGCGCCTCGGCCGAGAGCGACAGGCGGGCGATCGCGGGCGCGCCGAATTTCGAGGAGACCGCGCGTCGCAGCGTCGCGACGCCGACGAGCTCGTCGCGGGTGAGCACCGCCGGTGAAGTCCTCGGG
>JBKDQC010000488.1:0-3887 GCA_046342295.1 Deltaproteobacteria bacterium
GCGCGCGGCGCCGTGGTGGGCCAAGGCCGCGACGCAGGCGCTCGAGGCCAACGACTTCACCGGCGCCATCGCGCGCGCCGAGGCCGCCGAGCGCTGCGGCGCGCGAGGAGACGACCTGGTCGAGGCCCTCCTCGCGCGCGCTGAGGCGTGCTCCTGGCTCGACGACAACCCCGCGCTCTGCGAGACGGCCGGGCGGCTCGCCGCGGTCGCGACGACGATCGAGGAGGAAGCCGCAGCGCTCCGTTGGATGGCCCTCGGCGCGCTGCGGGCGGGCGACGCGTCGGAGCTTGGGAGCGTGCTCGCGCGTGTGCGCGAGTGCGCCGCACGGGACGGCACCAACGACACGGTCGTGTTCTCTGCGCTGCGGATCGCGACCATCGCGCTCCCCGCCGGCTTGGTCGCGTCCGCCGACGCGCTGGCTTCGACCCTCGAGGAGGCCGAGCCCCCGCTCGAGACGCGGGGCGCGCGCATCCTTGGCGCGAGAGCGCGGTGGCGCGTCGCTCGCGCGCACCACGCCCACGACATCGGGCGCTCGCTCGAGCTACGCCGCGAAGCAGCCGCGCTCCTTCGGAGCGGCGGAGACGTGCGCACGGCCGCGGCGGAGGAGGCCAGCCGAGGCTACGAGCTCGCGCTGCTCGGCGCCTACGAGGAGGCGCTCGAGACGCTCGAGGCGTCGCTCGCGGGGTGCCGTCGCCTCGGGCTCGGCTACGCGATTGCCTCGACGCAGCACAACCTCGGCCTCGCCTTGCTGGGGCTCGGGCGTCTGGAGGAGGCGCTCTTCGTCGAGCGAGAGGCCATCGAGGCCTTCGCGGCGCGCGGCAACGCGCTGATGGAGGCCGGGTCTCGCGACTACCTGGCGCGCATCCTCGCGGCTGCGGGCCGCGCCGAGGAGGCCGTGTCGGAGGCGGCGCGAGCGACCGCGAGGCTTCCCGGGGAGCACCCCGCCGCGCTGATGGCGCGGGCATCTCTCGCGAACGCGCTCCTGGCGCGCGCGGGCCCAGACGATGCGCCCCTCGCAGCGGCCCATGCCCACGCTGCGCGGGAAGCTTTTCGACGAGATCCCAGTCAGTTCGAGGATCCCGCGTTCATCCTCCGCGTTCACCTCGATGCGCTCGAGGCCAACGGGCTCGAGGGCGAAGCGCTTCGAGCCCGCGAGGAGGCCCGCGCGTGGGTGCACGAGCGCGCCGGCCAGCTCCGGAGCGAGCGCTACCGACGCTCGTTCCTCGAGTCCCAGCCCGACGTCGTCCGCATCCTCGCGACGGGTGTCGCCTGAACAGCCCGGCGTGACGGACGCGGTGGTTCGGCGCTGCGCGCCGCGACGGTCCGCGCTCGGCCATCGCTCCGCGCCGTCCCAACGTTGCACAAAATTTGTCCTTCCGATCCCGGCCCGGTTATCGGTCCAGCTGTCCCGAGGCTCGCGTGAGGCGAGCGCGGGGCGAGGCGAGACCACCATGGCCAACACCGGACGTACCCATCTGGCATCGATGCACCTCCCGAACGGGGGCGGCGTCATGGCCGCCGGCGAAGGCGAGATCATCGCGGGCCTCGACC
This sequence comes from Deltaproteobacteria bacterium, assembly GCA_046342295.1. GTDB lineage: Bacteria > Myxococcota_A > Polyangia > Polyangiales > Sandaracinaceae > JAFLCL01. Next base: position 1,552 of record JBKDQC010000488.1, read on the forward strand.
TCGGCACCACGAAGGTCTGCGCGATCGTCGGCGAGGTCACCGACGACGGCATCGACATCATCGGCGTCGGCTCGGTCCCCTCCAAGGGCCTGCGCCGCGGCGTCGTCGTCAACATCGAGACCACGGTTCAGGCGATCCGCGCCGCGATCGAGCAGGCCGAGAGCATGGCCGGCGTCGAGGTCGGCTCGGTCTACGCGGGGATCTCGGGCAGCCACGTTCAAGGGCTCAACAAGGAGGGTGTCGCCGCCATCGCGAACCGCGAGGTGACGCAGGAGGACGTCAAGCGCGTGCTCGAGCAGGCGCGGGCCTTTCCGCTCTCGAGCGATCGCCAGGTCATCCACGTGCTTCCGCAGGAGTACATCGTCGACGACCAGGGCGGCATCAAGGAGCCCGTCGGCATGAACGGGGTGCGTCTGCAGGCGCAGGTCCACCTCGTCACGGCGGCGACCACGAGCGTCCAGAACATCGTGAAGTGCGCCGAGCGCTCGAACTTGCACGTCGCCGAGGTCGTCCTCGAGCCCCTCGCCAGCGCCGACGCGGTGCTCGAGAGCGACGAGAAGGAGATCGGGGTCGCGCTGGTGGACATCGGCGGCGGTACCAGCGACATCGTCGTCTACGTCGATGGCGCGGTGGTGCACACGAGCGTGATCCCCATCGGTGGCCTGAACTTCACGAACGACATCGCGCAGTGCCTGCGAACGCCGATCGCCGAGGCCGAGCGCGTCAAGATCAAGTACGGCTGCGCGAGCCCGTCGATGGTGGATCCGGAGGAGATGATCGAGGTCCCGTCCGTGGGCGGTCGTGCTCCCCGCACGATGTCGCGCCACGAGCTCTGCCGGATCATCGAGCCGCGCGTCGAGGAGCTCTTCCAGGCCGTGGCCTACACGCTCGAACAGGGCGGATTCACCAACGTGCTGGCGAGCGGCGGCGTCATCACCGGAGGCACCACGCAGCTCGACGGCATGCCGGAGCTGGCCGAGCAGATCCTCGGGCTCCCCGTGCGCCGCGGCGTCCCGACCGGCGTCGGCGGTCTGCTCGACGTGGTCCGGAGCCCTGCCTACGCGACGGGCGTCGGGCTCGTGAAGTACGGGGCGGGCTAGCTGCGGGCGGTGCCCCAGCAGGTCGTGGTCGGGGAGGCGCAGCTCATCGCGGCGCCCACGGCGAACTGGGGCCAGCGCATCGGCGCCTGGTTCAAGGAAGTGTTCTGAGCGGCGTCGTCTCAGAGAGCAGAGAGCTTTCCGTTCGCGTCCGATCTGCTTCTGGAGGATGACCTTCGGACAGCGCGCGAGACGCCACGGTCTGTGGCCCACGCGGAAGGGCGAATCCGTGAGGGCGATTCCTGGGCGAGAGAGAGAAACGTTCTGTGTGACCGGGCGAGGTCACGAGCCGTCGGTGTCTCCGACGGTCTGGGAGGCGATCATGGGTCTGAACATCGAATTCACGGACATGGGCGACGAGATGCAGGCGCGCATCAAGGTGGTGGGCGTCGGCGGCGGCGGCGGCAACGCGCTCAACACGATGATCCAGAGCGGTCTCGAGGGCGTGGAATTCATCGCGGCCAACACGGACACGCAGGCGCTCGAGGCCAACCTCGCGTCGAGCAAGGTCCAGCTCGGGCCCGGCCTCACGCGCGGGCTCGGCGCGGGGGCGAACCCCGACGTCGGCAAGAAGAGCGCGCTCGAGGAGATGGAGCGCATCCAGGAGGCGCTCGAGGGCGCCGACATGGTCTTCGTGACGGCGGGCATGGGCGGTGGCACCGGCACGGGCGCCGCCCCGATCATCGCGCAGATCGCGCGCGACATGGGCGCGCTCACGGTGGGCGTCGTGACCCGGCCCTTCCTCTTCGAGGGCAAGCGCCGGATGAAGAACGCCGACTCGGGCATCGCGGACCTCTCCGCGAACGTCGACACCATCATCTCGATCCCGAACCAGAAGCTCCTCGGGCTCGACGACGATCTCTCGATCCTCGAGGCCTTCCGACGCGCCGACGACGTCCTCGTGCAGGCCGTCCGCGGGATCTCGGATCTCATCACGCAGAGCGGCATCATCAACGTCGACTTCGCCGACGTGAAGACGATCATGCAGGCGCAGGGCCGCGCCCTCATGGGCACCGGCTACGGCAAGGGCGATCGCCGTGCGCTCGACGCGGTCGAGATGGCGATCAACTCGCCGCTCCTCGACGACATCTCCATCGACGGCGCGATGGGCATCCTCCTCAACTTCACGGCGGGCCCCGACGTGCGGCTCAAGGAGATCAACGAAGCGGCCAGCCTCGTGCACCAGGCGGCGCACGAGGACGCGAACATCATCTTCGGTCTCCTCACGGACCCGGACAT
>JBKDQC010000489.1:0-4085 GCA_046342295.1 Deltaproteobacteria bacterium
ATCGCGTAGTATCCGAACGGTCCGAGCGGCGTGAAGCTCAGCGCTCCCCCCACGCCTCCGAGGAGCACGACGGCTCCCATGCCGAGCACGAGCGGGAGGCGACTGGGTGCCTTGGGTCCAGAGGCGACCGCCGTGGGGGACTTGTCGAGCACCTGGGGTCTCGGCGTGCCCACGCGGCTGGATTCTTGCGGGATGTCCGCGAACTCCATCTCGTCGGCGCCAGCCCCGCCGCCGAGGTCGACCTCTCCGTGGTCCCTCTCCGGTGCGGCCGGCAGCGGCAGCTCCAGCTCGGCGGTCCCGGGCCGCAGGCGCGATACGCTCGGCTCCGGCAACTCGAGGTCGTCGAGGTCTCCCAGGCCCTGTGGGCTGCGTGCGCGCCCAGGCAGCCCCGCGGCGCGCCCAGGCAGCCCCGCGGCGAGCCCGGGCAGCCCCGCGGAGAGCCCGGGCAGCCCCGCCGCGACGCCCGGCAGTCCGGCGGCAATCCCGGGCAGGTCGGTGACTCCCGCGGGGCGCGGCAGATCCTCCACTTCTCCTCGACGCGAAGGCTGCGGCAGGTCGAGGTCTCCGAGCCCGAGCACGGCGCCGGCGGGCGCGGGCAGGTCGACCTCTCCGCGCGAGGCGCCGGCCCTGCGCGGCTGAGGAAGGTCGAGCTCGAGGCCGCCGACCAACCCGGGCAAGTCCGCGCCGTCGTGCTTGGGGGCAGGGAGGTCGAGCTCGTCGAGGGCCCGCGAGGACGCGCCCCGACGGGGTGCGGGGAGGTCGAGGTCCAGCCCAGGCCCCGCGCTTCGAGGTGCGGGAAGATCGACCTCGCCGGCGGCTCGTCGCGGCGCCGGGAGGTCCAGTTCGAGCCCAGGCTCGGCGTCGTCGAAGGGTGTGCGACCCGGGCTGGCGAGGGCGGGGCGGATGCTCTGCCCCTTCGTCCTGGGCGAGGGAAGATCGAGATCGAGTCCTCCGGTCGCTCCGCGCGCTGGTGCCGGGAGGTCCAGCTCGTCGTCCGGCGCGGCGGCGCGACGCGGTGCGGGGAGGTCGAGGTCTTCGGCGGGCGCGGCGCGACGCGGTGCGGGGAGGTCGAGGTCTTCGGCGGGAGTGGCGGCGCGTCGCGGTGCCGGGAGATCGAAGTCATCCGTCGGCGCGCCTCTCGGAGCGCCGAGGTCGAGGTCTTCGGTCAGCGCGGCCGTTGGCGCCCGCGGGCTGAGTCGGCCGGGGGCAGCACCCGACTCGGGCTGCTCGCGCGGAGCCGGACGACGCGCCGGAAGATCGAGGTCTTCGCCGAGGAGGCCGCGCGGAGCCGCGGGCGCGGCGGGCCTGGCAGGGCGCGGCGCTGGGAGGTCGAGCTCGGCCCCCGCCGGGCGCGCCAGCGTCGGGAGATCTTGCGGGTCCATCTCGTCGAGCCCGAGGGTCGGCGCGCGCTGCGGCGGCGGAGGCTTGGGAATCGCCGGCTTGGGCAGGGGTGGCGCGATGGGCTTGGGCGGCAAGGCCGGCGCGGGCGCGGTTCGAGCATCCGGGAAGACGAGGAACGCAGTACCGCACTTCGGGCACTTCATCCGAAGGCCGCTCGGCGGGAGCCGCCGCTCGTCGAGCTCGTAGGGGTTCTCGCAGGAGATGCACGCGACCTTGATCATTGCGTCCGGAGGGTACACGCGCCCTCGCCTCCTGGGAAAGAGCAGGCGGTGCTCGCTCGCGCCTCCCTGCGCTGGTACCTTCGCGCCATGAAGCGGACGATCACGCTCGAGATCGCCGGTGCGCGCTACCGCATGGCCTCCGATGCAGACGAGTCACACCTCGCGAGGCTGTCGGAGTTGATCAACGACCGCGTCGCTGCGCTCGGACCCAAGGTCGCGAGGACCGCGAGCCCGGCCCAGTTGCTCGCGGTGGTGGCGCTGGGGCTCGCGGACGAGCTCGTCCAGGCCGAAGAGCGTCGCAAGCACGTCGAGCGCACCGCGAAGGACGCCGTCGGCCGCGCGTTGGAGCGGCTCGACGTGGCCATCACGCAGGCGCAGCGCTTCGAGGCCGAGGCGGCCGGCCAATAGCGATGCGGCACGCGGAAGAGGCGCTGCGCCGCAAGGTGAAAGACGAGATCCGTCAGCGGATGCGTCAGGTTCGCAAGGCCCTGCCGGCCGCGGCGCGTGAGGAGCGCTCGGCGAGGATCCACGCCGCGCTCTTCGCGCGCGACGAGTGGAAGCGGGCCGAGGTCGTGATGCTGTTCGCCTCGATGCGCACCGAGGTCGACACACGGGGCATGGAGCGTCGGGCGCGCGCGGAGGGGAAGACCGTCCTCTGTCCTCGCCTGAGCGAGGACCAGCAGGAGATCGAGCCGCGCGTGTGGGAAGAGGGAGTCGCACCGTTCGAGCAAGGGCGCCTCGCGCCCGAGCCGCCCCCCGATGCGCCTGCGTTCGACCCGGCGCGCATCGACCTCGTCGTCGTGCCGGCGCTCGCGGTCGACCCTCGGGGGGCGCGCATCGGCTACGGCAAGGGCTTCTACGATCGTCTCCTCGCACGCCTTCCGGCGAGGCGCGTCGCCGTGGCCTTCGACTTCCAGCTCATCGCGGAGGTCCCCGAGACCGAGGGCGACGAGCGCGTGAACGCGATCGTGACGGACCAGCGTGTCCTCGAAGTCGATGCGTGACGGTGCGTCGGGCCGAGAGTGAGCCGAGGCTTCCCTCTCACACGGGCCCCAAACAAAATCGCCGCGAGAGTGGATCATCCGCGTCGCGGCGATTCTGTTTCGCGGAGCGGAGTTGGGTGGGGGGAGCGGAGTTGGGTGGGGGGCCCCGAGCCGGCTCTGCCGGGCGGGGGGCGGGTATGCATCAGACCTGCCGGGAAAAAGGGCTACACATGGATCGGCGTCTCGCCGATCCTGTGTAGGGGCCCGCGCAGAGATCACCCATCCGTTTCGCCGCCGGGGCATCCCCGTCAGAGCCGCCCGCTCTCCTCGAAATACCCCCAGTGTTCTTCGTCGCTCGGTCAGCACCGGCGGGGCGCCGCGACGCCGATCCGATCAGGTTGTTTCTGCACGGGCCCTAACGCGCGCATCCGCAGCCGGTGAGGCGTTGGGCGAGGCCCGCTTCCCGCGAGCGCGCGTCTTCGCAGAGGAATTGCGTGGCCTCGTCGTGATCGTCGCCCCCGGCGATCCGGCAGATCCGCTCGGCGAGGTCGTGCACGCGCGGCACGCGTCCGCACCAGTCCGCACACGCCGTGTCGGGGACCGCCGCGGCCTCGGCGTCCCCCACGAGGCGCACGACGTCGTCGTGGTAGCCGCGCGCCGAGAGGGCCTGGTCTTCGCGCTCCCGCTCGTCGTGCGAGATCTCGGCCATACTGCCCGCGCACGCCATGGACCCCAGGACCACGAAGCAGAGCGAAGTTCGGAGCGCACGTGCGATCATGGGCGCCATCGTACACGCGCTCGCGGCCAGCGCGCTCCTCGCTTGCGGCGAGGAGTCCGTCCCGCGGACCCCCGAGCGTCCGAGCGCCCGAACCGAGGCCGTCTCGGCGGTCGAGGCCCCGAGCGGCTCGACCTCCGCGGAGGTCCCCGAGGTGCGCATCGGCACCCTCAACGTCCGGTGGTTCCCCGATGGCGACGCGCGCGGGACCGGCGAGCACCGGACCGACGTGGACATGCTCGGCTCTGCCATCGCCGATCTCCATGTCTCTGCGCTCGGTCTGCAGGAGATCCTCGTCGGAGAGCGCGAGAGCGCCGCGCTCGACCGCTTGCGGGCGCGCCTCGACTCGTTGACGCACGGCCAATGGGAGGTCGTGCTCGACGACTGCCCGAGTGACGACGGGCGCCAGCACGTCGGGCTCCTCTACGATGCCTCGCGGACCGAGCGCCTCGCGGTTCACCGCGTCGATGCGCTCTCGGGCAACGAACGCGGCGACGGTTGCGCGGGCTTCATGCGGCCGGGCCTCGCGGTCGCGCTGCGGTTCGCGTCGGGCCTCGACGCGTGGATCGTCGTCGTACACCTCGACAGCGGGCGCGACGACCGCGCCTTCGAGCGTCGCGCGCGTGCCTACGGAGCCTTCGAAGGGCTCACGACGGAGCTCGCGCGGGTGCACGGCGAGCGCGACGTGATCGTGCTCGGCGACTT
>JBKDQC010000490.1:0-11857 GCA_046342295.1 Deltaproteobacteria bacterium
ACGCGGTCACCGGCTTCGTGAGGATCTCGCCGGGCGGTCACTTCCCCGACCACGAGCATCTCGGCGACGAGACCGTGCTCGTGCTCCAGGGGGCGCTCCGCGACGTCGACGGCAGCGTCGTCGGCGCGGGGCAGATCGCGCGGAAGCCGGCCGGCAGCGCGCACACGTTCGCGGTCGAAGGCGATCTCCCGCTCGTGTACCTCGCGATCGTACAGCGGGGTCTCGTGATCGACGGCGAGCCCATCCTGGCGGGCGATCCGCGGGGCTGAAGGCCCGGCTCGCCGCCTCGTGCGCGCTTCCCGGGCCTCGCGAGACGCTCGCTCTCAGCCGCCCGCGCCGGCGCCCACCCACACGAAGCCGGCGACCGCGAGGGTCGCGACGCCCAGCAGGAACGAGCACACGACGAGCGCGATGATCATGGCCTTGTCACCGATCCCGGTGAAGTAGTCGACGGCGACCGCGCCCGCGAGGACGGCGAACGTCGCCACGCCCCAGAGGCCCATACAGAACACGCAGATCGCGCCGACGACGGCCATCAACCCGGCCACCACGAAGACGAAGAGGAAGTCGAGGTTGGCCCCGAGGCTCTGTGCTCGCTGGAGGATCTCGACGTCGCGCTGGACGAGGTGCTCGTTTTCCATGCGGCAGAGAGTGCCGGAAGCGCGCATCGGAAGGAAGGGGGCTCCTGCAAGGAACTGCGCGACGGGGAGACCGTCAGCCCGGCTGCGCCCCGGTGACTCCCGTGCGGCGCATCCACCGATCGAGCACGAGCAGCGCCCAGAGCGCCTTGGCGTGATCGCCCCGGCGCCGAAGGTGCGCCGCGTGCCAGCGCGCGAACGGTGCCCGCGCGAGGCACGTCCACACGGGCGAGCCCGCCAGAATGGCGTCGATCCGCGGGGCGAGCGGACCGCGCAGCCAGGCGGCGAGCGGCACCGAGAAGCCATGCTTCTTGCGGTCGAGGATGGCCGCGGGGACGAGCGCGCGGGCGGCCTCCCGCAAGAGGACCTTGCCCGTCCCGCCGCGGACCTTCGCGTCCGAGGGCACGCGACGCGCGAGCGCCAGCACGCCCTCGTCGAGGAAGGGCGGGCGCGCCTCGAGACCGTGCGCCATCGACGCGCGATCGAGCTTGGTCAGCACCGAGCCGGGCATGTAGGTCGCGAAGTCGAGCGTGGTGGCGGTCGCGATCGGATCGCCCCACCACGCGTGCGCCTCGCGCAGGGTCGCGGGCTCGCCCGTCACGCGCGGGCCCATGGCCTCGGCCAGCGCGGGGAGGTCCAGGCTCGACATCCAACGCAGGTGGCGGCGCACGACATCGTCGTCCCAGCGCCCGACGAAGCGCTTGAGCTTCCAGTCGAGGGCCTGGTAGCCGTCGCTCGCCGGGACCCGCTCGAGGAGGCCCGCGAGCGCCCGTTCGCCCAGCGCGCTCCGTACGCCGCGCACGAGGGGGCCGAGCGCGCGCGCGTGCCGCACGTGCGCGACGTAGGTGGGGTAGCCACCGAACAGCTCGTCGGCGCCGTCGCCGCCGAGCGCGACCTTCACGTGCCGGCTCGCGAGCCTGCAGAGAAGGTAGGGGGGGAGGATGGAGTGATCGCCGAGCGGCTCGTCGAGGTGATCGAGCACCTCGTCGACGACCTCGAGCAGCGCCCGCGGCGAGAGCACCTCCTCGACGTGCTCGAGCCCGAGGTGCTCGGACACCGCGCGGGCGTGCGCGCTCTCGTCGAAGCTCGACTCCTCGAAGGCGATGCAGAAGGCCTTGAGCTGCGGGGTGCCGCGCCGCGCGAGGCGCTGTCGAGCGAGCGCGGCGACGACCGAGCTGTCGAGACCGCCCGAGAGAAAGACCCCGAGCGGCACGTCGCTCATGAGCTGCGATTCGACGGCCTCCCCCAAGGTCTCGAGCAGCGCGCGGGCATCGGGCGCTGGACTTCGCTCGGGCACCTGCGGGGCGACGTAGCGCCGCGGGCCATCTTCCCGGCCGTCGGCGCGCAGCACGAGCAGCTCGCCCGGCGCGAGCTTTCGGACGCCCTGGATCAGCGTGTGCGGCGGGTGCGCGTAGTCCGAGAACAGAAAGGAAGCGAGGCCGTCGTCGTCGATGCGCGGCTCGACCCCCGGGACCTCGAGGAGCGCGTCGAGCTCGGACGCGAACGCGAGGCCACCGCCCTCGAACGCGCGCTCGGAGAGGCGCGCCCAGTAGAGCGGCTTGATGCCGCTCCGGTCGCGCGCGAGGAGCACCTCGCCGCTGCGCAGATCCATCGCCGCGAACGCGAACATCCCCGAGAGGCGCGGGACGACCGCCTCACCCCAACGCGCATAGCCCGCGACGAGCGTCTCGGTGTCCGAGCGGGTCGCGAAGCGAGCGCCCTCCCGGGCGAGCGCCTCGCGCGTGCGGGCATGGTCGTAGATCTCGCCGTTGAAGGTCGCGATCGCCCGGCCGCCCGCGCCGCCGACGAGGCCGGCATCCTCCATGGGCTGGCCGCCGCTCTCGAGATCCACGATCGACAGCCGCCGGTGGCCGAAGGTCGCGATGCGCCGGCCCACCCGGCGCACGGCGAGCCCCTCGCCGTCGGGGCCGCGGTGCGCCAGCCGCGCCAGCATCCGCCGCACCACGGCTTCGGCAGCGACGTTCGCGACGATTCCCGCGATCCCGCACATCTCAGGCCCGCGGGGTCCGGCTTGCGCGTGCAGGAGCTTGCGTCGCGTCGGCGAAGCCCAGGCGCTCGGCGATGGGGTATGGCGAGCGTCCCTGCGACTCGAAGTACGTCCGCACGATCAGCTCGGCCAGAAGGCCCATGCCGAGCGACTGCACACCGAGCAGCGCGGAGAACGCCGCGATCGAGAAGAGCGGGTTGCGGTGCACCCAGATGTCGAGGGCGAGCTTCTGGTAGAGGACGTACGCGGAGAGGGCGAGCGAGGCGGCGAGCATCGCAAAGCCCACGCCGCCGAAGACGTAGAGGGGCTTGGTCTGGTAGCGGCGAAAGAACCAGACCGTCAGCAGATCGAGCAGGACCTTCACGGTGCGCGAGAGGCCGTACTTCGAGACACCCGCCGTGCGCGCGCGGTGGGTCACCACGAGCTCGGCGACGCGCGCGCCCTGGTGCTCCGCGAGCGGGACGAGGAAGCGGTGCATCTCGCCGTAGAGACGAATCTCGTCGGTGATCTCGCGGCGGTAGACCTTGAGCGAGCAGCCGAGGTCGTGGATGCGCGTGCCCGTCACCCAGCGGATGAACGCATTCGCGATGCGCGAGGGGACCTTGCGCAGGAACATTCCGTCCTTGCGGTTGCGGCGCCAGCCCGTGACGAGGTCGAAGCCCTCGCCGAGCTTGTCGACGAGGCGCGGGATGTCCTTCGGGTCGTTCTGGCGATCGGCGTCCATCGTGACGACGACGCGCCCGGTGGCCACGCGGAAGCCCGCGTCGAAGGCTGCGCTCTGCCCCGAGTTGCGGCGAAAGAGCACGACGCGGAGGTAGGGCTTGTCGGCGACGAGCTTGCGGAGGAGCTCGCGCGTACCGTCGCGGCTGCCGTCGTCGACGCAGATCACCTCGAAGCGCGTTTCTCCGAGCGCCTCCTCGATCTCGCCGAGCAACGGGACGACGTTGTCCACCTCGTTGAACATCGGCAGCACGATCGAGAGCTCGGGCTGGGCCGCCTCGGACTGGCCTGCCTCGGACTGGCCTGCCTCGAACTGGCCTGCCTCGGACTGGCCCGCCTCGGGCTGGGCCGTCTTGTTCGCCTCGGGGATGGTCATGGTCTCGGACCCACGACCTCTATCGGGTTTCCCGGCCCTCCGCCAACCGAGCCCCTCGGCCGGTCGGGCCGCGACCGGCGGCGCGTGGAAGCGCCGTGTTACAACGCGCCTCCCTTGCGCCTGCCTCCGAACGGACCGGACGATCTCGCCCGCGCACGCCGCGTACGCGCCGCCCTCTATGCCTTGGTGCTCGGCGTCGCGGGGTGGCTCCGGTTCACGCATCTGGGCTTCGCGCCGAGCACGCCCTGGGCCCGGCCCGACGAAGAGATCTTCGCGGCCGTCGCGCTCGGTCTCTTCTCGGACACGAACCCACACGTCGGACACACGGGCTGGCCCGAGCTCTTCTTCTGGGCGCACCACTTCGTGCAGCGCGCGCTCGACGTCCTCTGGAGCAGCGAGGCGGGCCGCGAGCCGCACCTCGGCTGCCTCTTCGTGCTCGACCCTGCGCGCTTCATCGTCCCGGCGCGCGCGATGTCGGCGCTCTTCGGGTGGGGCACCGTGCCGCTCCTCATGCGCCTGGGCTTCCTCGTCGCGCCGCGTGATGCGACGCCGACCGAGCGGCACACGGTCGCGCTCACCGCAGGCTGGCTCTACGCCGTCAACGTCCTGGCGATGCGCGACGCGCACTTCGCGGTGTCCGACACGGCGCTCGTGTTCTTCCTCGTGTGGATGTTCGTGGCGGTCGCGCAGGGCATGGCGCGAGGCGCACGGACGGACTTCTTCCTCACCGGTGTCGCGCTCGGGCTCGCCATCTCGACCAAGTGGACCGGCCTGTCCTTCGCGTGCGTCCCCGTGCTCGCCCTCGGCGTTCGCATCGCGCGGCACGGCTTCACCCTCTGGCCGTTCGAGCCCGCGCACCGCCCCGCGTGGGACAACGCCGTCGCGGTCGCGCTCGGGGTGCTCGGCTGCGCCGGCGCCTTCGTGCTCACCAGTCCGACCTTCCTCGACGAGCCGGAGCAGTACTGGGACGGCATCTTCTCGCACGCGATGCGGTACGACCCCGACAACTACCAGGCTTTCTCGTTCCGCGAGAACGCCACCGAGACCCTCGGCCTCGTGCAACACGCGACGGTCTCGTTTCCGTTCGCGTACGGCTGGCCTCTCGCGCTCGCGGGCCTCTTCGCTTGCGGGCACGGGCTCTGGACCTCGCTGCGCCGCCGCGATCCCATGCCGGGCATCCTGGGCTTCTTCGCGCTCTTCTTCTGGGCGGCGGTCGTCGGGCGCACGACGATGAACTTCGCCCGATACTCGCTGCCGGCGCATCCCGTGGTGGCGGTGCTCGTCGCGGTGTCGCTGGTGGGGCTCGCGGCCCGCGCGCGGCCGCGCCTGACGGCGCTGCTCGCTCGCTCTCGCGCGCCTCGCACGCTCGCGGTGCCACTCGCCGTCGGATGCGCCGCGCTCGCGCTCTCGGCCGAGCCCACCTACCGCTCGATCGACTACGTGCGCATCCTCGGTCTGAACGACACCCGCGAGCTCGCGCGCACCTGGCTGCTCGAGCACGCGCCGGAGGTGCCGGCGGACACCCTCGGTGGATACGGTCGCCTCTACGCCGTCGAAGATCACCTCGCCGACCTCTGCGAGGGCCTCGTGCCCGAGGGCTGGGCGCGGCCGGTGCCTCGCCTCCAGTTCCCGAACGATCAGAGCGTCCAGACGACCGACGCGCGCAGCAGCTGGCGCAACACGGCCGCCGCGGCGCTCTACCCGGTGCTCTTCCGCGGCGTGCCGCCCGCGCTTCGGGGGCGCTTCGTGGTCGTCTCGCGCCCGTACCTCCCGTGCAATCAGGAGACGGTCCGCTACGACGGCACCGACCCAAGCGACCGGTGCCACGTCGAGCGCGCGCGCTTCGAGCCCGGCGAGCTCGCGTGCGACGCCCAGTTCGACGAGCAGGACCACTTCTACGCGCCGCTCTGGGGATATGCGGGGCTCGTGAATCTCGGGCCGAGCATCCGGATCTACGAGAACGTGTGCCTCGGCCCCTCCGCGCGGTGAGCCGCCCATGAGGAAGGAGCGCATCGCGGCGTGGCTGTGCCTGCTCGCTCTCGCGGTCGCGATCGCGTCGGGCGTCGCGGTGGAGACGCCGTTCGAGCTCTGCGCTGCGCTCCTCGCGATCGCCGTCCTCACCGCGGGCGCGTCGCGGCGCCTCGCGCGCTGGCTCGACCGGCCGCGCGCGCTCCCCGGCCTCGCAGCGCTCGCGGCGATCGCGCTGCCGATCGTCGGTGCCGCGGCGCTCTACCTCGGGGGCCCGAGCGCGTGGGACGACATGGGGCTCCGCGGCGACTGGCCCGTCAACGAGGCCTTCGTGCGTGCGATGCGCGACGCGCTCGACCGCGGCGCTCCGTTCGCGTGGTCGACGCGCATCGCGCCGGGAGACCCCACGGCGGACCTCTACCCCAGCGTCTCGCACCGCGTCCTCGCGTGGATCTCGCACCACCAACCGGAGCTCTCGATCCACCGGCTCGTGGTCGGCGCGGCGGTCATCGCGTTCACGGCGGTCGCGGTCGGTGTCGCGCGCGCGGCCCGCTCGATCGGCGCCCCGACGCTGGCGTGCGTGCTCGTCGGGCTCGCGTGTCTCTACGACTACGGCTCGGACTTCGGCTGGGGCGTGCGCGCCACGTTCTTCTGGGGCTTCTTTCCTTCCACGCTCGCGATGGGCGTCTGGTACAGCACGCTCCCCTCGGCGCTCGAGGCGCTGCGGCGTCCGACACGCACGCGCCTCGTGCTCGTCGCGCTCGGCTTCGGGGCCTCGGCGATCCTCCACCCCGTGGGCCGCGTGCTCTCGGGTGCGCTCGGCGTCGCGTCCCTCGTGGGGCTCTCGGCCGCACGTCCGAACGATCGCGCGCGCCTCGTCGGCCTGCTCGTCGCGCTCGGCGCCGCGCTCGCGCTCACCGCGCCGATCTGGGGGCCGGCAAGCCAGCGCGTGCTCGACCACGGCGTCCACTTCGGTACGCCGCCCGTGCCCATCGAGAGCGCGGGCGGCCGCATGGCGCAGGGCCTCTTGCCGGACGGCAGCTTCGTCGTCCTCGTGCTCCTCGGCTGGATCGGGGTGGTGCGCGCGATCGTCGTGCGACGCGCAGGCGCGGCGATCGTGGCGATCGCGGCGCTCTTTCTCGTCTCGCTCTACGTCGAGACCTACTTCCTCGACCTCGGCCTCGCGCCTTCGGTCACGACGGTGCGCTGGCAGAGCTTCCGCGTGGGCACGTTCCTCAAGCCGATGCTCTACGTGCTCTCGGCGCACGCGCTCGGCGCTGGCGCGACGCTGCTCGCGCAGACGAGCGCTCCGCGGCCGCGTTGGACGCTCCGTCTCGCAGCCGCGCTCTTCGCGCTCGCGGTGTGGAGGCTCGGCGAGCCGCAGTGGAGCGAGTGGCTGTCCGCGCAGCAGCCGGTCCGCGTGCATGACCTCACGGGCCACGAGCTCCGCGATCAGGAGCAATTCCTCCTCCTCCGCGAGCATCTCGCGGCCGCACGCGCGGCGATCCCGCCCGAGCAGCACGCGCGGCTTCTCTTGTTCTGTCCGCTCGATTGCCCCTACGAGCTCATGGAGCTCGCGTGGGATCCGGGCCTTCCGCTCCTGCTCCACCACCCGGCGCCTGCGGGGCACTTCCTGCGCGATCAGTTCTTCGACGTGAGCCCCGAGAACCTCAGACGCTTCGGCGTGCGCTGGGCGGTTGCGGTCTCGCGCACTCCGCCCCCCGGCGACGCGGCGAGCCAGCGTGTGTTCGGTGATCTCCTCCTCCGCGACATCCCCGGCTGGGACGGGGCCTTCGCGCACGCAGGCGAGGCCACGGTGCGCGTGCGCGTGGTCGAGGGCGAGGGCTTCGATCTCGAGGTCGAGGGTGGGCCGGCGCGCGTCGAGCTGGGCACGCCCTACTACCCGCGGCTCCGCGCCACGCACGACGGCGCGACCGTCCCGCTCTCGCCTCTGCCTGTGAGCGCGGCGCCGGAGACGGCGATCGACCGGGGCGAGCGCGCGGTCGTGCTCGAGCTACCCCCCGGAACGACCCGGGTGCGCGCCGATGGGCCGCTCCCCTCCGACGGCCGAGGGCGCGGCCTCGCGGCGATCGCGGCATTCGGCCTCCTCGCGATCGCGGCGGTCCGCGCGCGGCGGGGCGCGGCGCTCGCGCGGATCGAGCGTCGCGCCCGCGCGTGGCTGGCCTCCGCGTGGCCTGCGCGCGTGTCGATGGTCGCTGGGCTCTTGGTGGTGGCGCTCGTTCCGCTCGGCGATGCGCCGTGCCGCGGGCTGCGCTTCGGCGTGCTCTTCCCGCGGCCGCGCATGCGTCTCGAGACGGCCAGCGGGGAGCAGATCGGTTGCGTCGCGCTGCACCTCGGCCGCGACTACCGGTGCGGCGACGCGGAGGTCAGCATGACGGTCGCGACCATCCTGCAGGACTGGCACGTGGGCTGGCCCGTACCGGTCCCGGCCATCGAGGTGCGGGGGGCGCCGCGCCGCGCGAGCTTCGTCTTCGAGACCGACACGCCGCTCGTCGGCGAGTACCTCGGCGCGTGCCAGTTCTGTAGCGGGACGGTAGAGCGCGGGGAGGCGCGCCACGCGTTCGCCGGCGCGGGCGCGCGCGTTCCCCTCGATGAGCCCGGGCCCACGGTGGTGCGGGCCGTGATCCAAGGCGCGACCGCACGCCTCGCGCTGGTTCGCGCCGACCTCGTGGTTCCTCCGGGCGGCTGAGTGCCCCCCAAACACAGCGCTTTCATCCCGAGGGCTCGCCCAGCGGGCGATGGGCAACTGCGTTGGCTGGAGGGGCCGGGGGGGACCGTCGAGCGGACCGCGCGGCGGGCTCAAGGGCGGCAGACGAGCGACACCGTTCGCGCAGTCCAGCCCGAGCCCTCGGCCGAGGGCGCCGCCACGAGCACGGCCTCGTAGCGGCCGGGGTGCGGCGCCGTCCACACGATCCGCTCGGCGCCGACGGTCGCGCCCGGCAGCCCGGAGACGGTGAGGCCCGGCACCTCGACGCTCGAGAGCTCGAGCGGCTCTCCGACCCGACATGCGGCCGGCAGCATGCCGAGAGTGGGACGCCCGCGGAGGTCCGCGGGCGAGAACGCCTCTGCAGCATCGGCCAGCGAGTCGAGCGCGAGATCCATCCAGCGAAAGCGAGACACGCGTGGGAAGGCGCGCCGCACGTCGCGGAGCCGTGCATCGTGCTCGTCGACGTTCTCGCCGGCGAGCACGACGGCGACACGCTCGAGCGCGAGCAGCCCGAGCTCCGCGCCGGCCGAGACCTTCGCGAGCGGGAACGCCAGCTCATCGACCAGGTCTGCCCCCACGCGCGAGTGACGTAGTTCCGACGCGAGCGTGCGCGCGCTCGCGAGCCG
This sequence comes from Deltaproteobacteria bacterium, assembly GCA_046342295.1. Lineage (GTDB taxonomy): Bacteria > Myxococcota_A > Polyangia > Polyangiales > Sandaracinaceae > JAFLCL01. The sequence goes on from JBKDQC010000490.1 coordinate 9,065, forward strand.
GTCGAGCGCGAGCACGACGTCGTCCGTCGCGGGCGCTTCCCCTGCGGTCAGCGCCGCGGTGATCCGACCGAGAACCGCGGCGAGGATGCGGTCCGAGGGCTCGCCGGCGTTCGAGCCGTCGAGCGTCTCCATGAGGCGGACGAGCAGCGCGTCGTCCCCCGCCCCCCCGCCGAACGCGAGCTCGGCCGCCGCGGACCGCGCGCGCATGCCGGCGGCGTCGAGCGTCGGATCGGCCGCCCAGGCGGCGAACGTTCCCACGGCGAGGCGCGAGAGCGAGCCCTGGATCATGGGGTTGTTGACGACCGATCGCGGGACGGTGAGGAGGTCGCGATCACGGGCCCCGTAGGTTCCGAGCAGGATGCGGCCGAACACGGCGTCGCCGCCGTCGTTGGCCCAATGGTTGTCCCAGATCGCCACGGGCCGACCGACCAGCTCGGAGGCCGCGACGAGGTCGGAGCCCGCGAGGCTCGGCGAGAAGGTGCCCGGACCGGTCCACAAGACGCTCACGCCCGGATCGAGCCCGCGCAGCGCCCGCAGGTAGTCCGCTCCGCTCGCCCAGGTCGCGAGGCGCTCGTCGGAGTAGACCGTGCCGACGAACCACATCCGGACATCCGGCTCGGTGTCACGGAGGGCGGCGAGCACGGCGTTCACCGCGTCGACGTGAACCCTGCCGAGCGCTCCATCGATCGGCCGGTCCGAATCGAACTCGATGTCATCGGCGAAGAGCGCGATCCCTCCCGCGCCGGCTTCGACGAAGGCGCGCAGCTTCGCGACGATCGCGTCCAGGTCCGAAGCGGCGCCTGGATCGAAGTCGATGAACGGCGAGAGCGCGATCACGGCACGCACCCCGCGCGCCTCGGCGAGCGCTGCGAGCTCGCCGAAGCGGGCGACGAAGTCGGCCGGGTAGGGCGTGCGCCACTCGGCGCGATGCAGTCGGTCGTCCTTGGGCGCGTAGATGTAGAGGCCCAGACCCGCGCGACCGAGCACGTCGACCATGCGTGCGCGCTCATCCCAGTCCCAGGGTTGCCCGTAGAAGCCTTCGATCACGCCGAGGTCCCGATGTGAGATCGCCGGCACGGCCGGAGGCGCCGCGACGAGCGGTGGCAGCGCGATCGCACCGTCCGCGCTCTCGACGCCGAGTGAGACCAGCCGCGCTCCCGTCTCGGCGCGCACGGCGAGCTCGATGCAGCTGCCGCAGACGTCGCTCAGCGCAACCCGCGCGCTTCCGCGGCTGCGCGCGACCAGCCCACCACCGCAAGCGTCGCGCACGCGCACCTCGACCTCGGGCGCGGGCCCGGCCCACTCCATCTCGATGGCCCGAACCGCGATGGGTCTGCCGGTGAATGGCGCGAGATCGAGCTCCGCGAGCGCTGCCTCGCCCGGGGTCGGAAGCCAGCCGGTGTCCGGATCGGAGTCGCGGGTCGTCGCCAGAGCGTCGCGGCTCTCTCGCGTCCATTCGAGGATCGCTGTGAAGGTGCCCTCCTCGCGCAGGCGCAGCACGGGGGCGAGGTCGTGTACGGTCGCCCCTGGGGCCGCGCACGCCGGCGCGGGCACGAGCGGCTCGGGACCGGCGTCGAGCCCGGCGTCGAGGGCCGGCCCAACCTCCGAGGTCGTGATGGCCTCACAGCCCGTGAGGAGAAGAACCGGCAGCAGCCTACGAGCACGCACGCGCGGCAGTGCATCACGTCGCCGAACCGGGCGCACGCCGAGAATCGCACGGCCAGGCGCCTGTCCGTCCGGAGCCAGGCGCCTGGACGTCCAGAGCCAGGCGCCTGGCCGTCAGCCGAAGGTCACGCTCGTGGCGTCGCGCGCGACGAAGAGATCCCAGAAGCGCGCCGCGACCGCGTCGGGCTCGATCGTCGCGTGACCCGTGTCGAACGCGGTGCCCTTCACGAGCCCGGTGACGCTCACCTCGCCGACGAAGATCCCCTCCGGCGCGAGCTTCGCCGACAAGAGGCCGACGACCTTGTGTTGCGCGGCCTTCGACACCGCGAGCCCCATCGCACCCCACTGCGTCGCCATCGCGTCGACCTGCGCGTCGTAGAACGCGAAACCTCCCCCGGTCACGAGCACTGCGCTGCCCGGCTGCGCGCGCAGGTCCGGCATGGCCGCCTGCACGGCGACGACGAGCCCGGTGACGCCCACGTCGAAGACCGCCCGAAGCTCGGTGACGTCCGCGGTGAGGAGGTCCCCCGCCTTGCCTGCGTAAGCGTTCCAGTGGAGCGCCGCGATCGGCCCGAGCGTCGCGCGCACCTCGGCGACGAGCGCCTTCACCGCCTCCGGATCTCCGAGGTCGACCGCGAACGCAGCCGCGCGGACGCCGCGGGCTGCGAGCCGCTCGGCCGCCGCCCGGACGCGCTCGCCGCGCCGCGCGACGAGCGCGATCGAGAACCCTTCCGCCCCGAACCGACGCGCGACCGCATCCGAGATCCCAGGTCCGTGGCCACACACCAAGAGCGTCTTCGTCATGCGCACGGAGCTACCATGCGCGCGTCGGCTCGTCGCTCCCTCGGCGAGCGGCACGGCTCCTCGGGAGACTCAGAGCATGAGTCACTTGGATTGACTCATGCTCTGACGTTTCTTGCCGGAGGTTCTCGACCTCGACCCGAAACAAGAACGACGCGGCGAGGTCGGACCTCGTCGCGTCGTTCGATCAGCCTCACGAGCCGAAGAGCGGGGGCCGGCGATCGAGACCGCCGGCGCCACGCATCAATAGTCGTCGTCGTCCTTGAACCGCTTGTCGCGATCGGGATCGTTGCGACCTCCCGGACGACCCGGGCCACGGGGCTTGTT
>JBKDQC010000491.1:0-1962 GCA_046342295.1 Deltaproteobacteria bacterium
CCTCGGGATCGCTCCCGCCTCCACCAGCTCCACCAGCACGCCCACCCGGCTGACACCATCGGGCGCATCGAGGCGGGGCGAGACGAGCCACTCGCCCTCGGTCGTCCAATCGTTGAACATCTGGTCGCCGAAGACGGAGACTTCGGCGACGTTGTCGCCATGGGTCGGGCCGTCGCCTTCTCCGAAGCGATTCACGCAGCCCGCGCACGCGGCGGACATCAAGAGGAGAGCCGACGCGACTCGGAGGCTCGCATGGATCGGATTCGTTCGGTGGGTCATGCCCATCGACGACGCAGGAGGTGTGCACAGCTCGGACGTCCAGGACTGCGGCCTCTGGGCTGCATCGGTGTTGCCGACCTCGCGCCGTCGTGCGCGTGAGAGGCGTGCGCAGGCACCCACGAAAACGACGACGCGGCTTCTCGGCGCGCGTCGTCGTCTCGTTCGCGGACTCCGCGCGGAGAGACCCTCCGCGCGATCTGACGTCTGTCAGTGGAGTTCGAGCGCGCGGCGAAGAGTCCCGCGTGCGGCACCGCTGGCTGCGTAGGTGGTGATCTCGAACGAGCGGTTGCCGAGCCGCATGAAGCGCGAGCGCACCTCGAGCCGGCTCGAGCGCGTGGCGCCGGAGATCTCGTCCGTGAGGAGGAAGCCATCCGCGCGCACCTCGATCGCGGTGACGCCGGCCGGCGCGCGCTCGAGGCCAATCTCGTAGTGGCCCGCCCCGAGTTGCTTCACGAAGACCGCAGTACCGGCGACGGTGTCGATCCGACCGTTGCCGTAGGCGACCTCGTTCTCGCGGTCGTCGAGGCCGATCACCTCGAAGAGGCGCCCGCTCGCTTCGGTCGCGAAGGTGTACTGCGTCGGGAAATTCGGCCCGTCCGCGCGGCTCGCGCGGCCGACGACGAAGCCATCGACGCGGTACACGACGCGGCTCACCGCTGCGGGCGCGAGCGCGCGGAGCGCGTACGCACCGTCGTCACCGCGCGACCAGTAGACCTCGATGGCCGGCAGCGACGAGGGAGGCGCCGGCGCGGGAGATCCACCGCCGAGCGTGCCCGTTCGGCCGATCGCGATGATGTCGACGATACGCGCACGAAGATAGTCGCCCGGGCAGGAGGTGGACTGGCCCGGGTGGTCCCGGTGACCCCGCACCGTCGTCGAGCTCACCGTGATCCCGTAGAGCCGAGACAGCGTGCCGATCAGTCGGCCCGCCGCGTCGATCATCGCCTGCGGCGGGCGCGAGGGGCCCAGGCCCGCGCAGCCGCTCGAGTGGAAGCAGCCGACGAACGAGATCCCGATGTTGCCCGTGTTCTCGTTGGCGACGTGCGCGCCAAGGAGGTGCACCGGGCGGCCCTCGTAGATCGTGCCGTCGATGCCGACGAGGAAGTGGTAGCCGACGTCGCACCAGCCGTTGCTGTCCATGTGGAAGTTCTGGATGCCGCGGACTTGGCGGAGCGGATCGGTCGAGCCCGACACCGTGTGGTGGATCGCGAAGCGCACGCGCGACGCATCGCGCGAGGTGCAGCGCGTCGCGCGCGCGCCCCAGGCCTCGCGGCTCGTGATGCCGATGCCGGTCAGCTCGGTGCGGAGCGCGTCGCGCGTCGCGCCGAGGTCCTCGCCCGACTCGCCCTCGTGCACCTCGGGGATCACCGCGTTCCAGCGGAGCGTGCGGATGCGGGCCGCGTCGCTCGCGAGGATCCGCAGCGTCGCGCCCTCGCCGAGGCCCACGTCCGCCGTGCCGACGTGCGTATCCTCCTCGCCCCACGTCGAGGTGACCGCCGTCCAGCGACCCGCGCGGTCGCCCTCGAGGCTCCGGGCCTCGAGCCTCGGGATCGCTCCCGCCTCCACCAGCTCCACCAGCACGCCCACCCGGCTGACACCATCGGGCGCATCGAGGCGGGGCGAGACGAGCCACTCGCCCTCGGTCGTCCAATCGTTGAACATCTGGTCGCCGAAGACGGAGAC
>JBKDQC010000492.1:0-16993 GCA_046342295.1 Deltaproteobacteria bacterium
CTCATGCTCTGACGTTTCTTGCCGGAGGGTCTGGCCGCAGACCCTCCCTCTCGCCGAGTGAATCGGCGAGAGCCTCCCTCCCGCCGATTCGAGCCCGTGGCACCCGCATCGATCCATCCGAGTGCCACGTGCTCTCAGGGCGCGAGGACATTCACATCCAGCCAGCAGCCGCGGGCGCCGAGGTGGCCGTCGCGCACGACCACCCAGAGGCGCACCGCGCCCAACTCCTCCGGCGTGCGCCACGAAGTCTCTCGGTTCGGGGGCCGGGTCGTCTCCGTTCCGATCGCGCCGTCGGTCGCATAGAACGAATAGTACTCGTTCTCTCGCCCGATGCGGATGTTCCCCGAGTAGTCCCAGATCGGGAACTCCTCGGTCCAATCGATCCCCGGGATGGGCTGCAGGGTGAGCTCCGTGTTCGCCGGCACGCTCACGGGCCCGCGCGTGGGCACGCAGCGGAAGTCGAGCAAGTCCGTGGGCATCGCCACGTCGGCGTCGTCGAAGGGCCCCGCGCTCCCATCACCGACGCTGAAGAGGACGACCGGCGGGTTCGTCGTCGCGGGCGGCAGCGGCGCCGTCCGCGTGGTGATCGCCAGGGTCTTGACGCCCGTGACGAGCACCGCGCCGCTCTCGTCGAGCACGTCGACCTCGACCTGGAACGGGATGCCCGCGCTCTCGAGGATCTGCGTCAGGAACCTCGCATCGAAGCGGCCTCCGCTCGGCAGACTGGTGATGAGGTCGGCGAGCATGGCGGTGCGGTCGCCGGGCACGAGCGCGGTCGGCCCCGTGCTCTCGAGCGTCTCGCAGGTGTCGGGCAGGGGCAGGTTCGCGGGGATCTGCGCGGCGTCGAGCACCCGCGGCAGGCTCGCGCAGAGGCGCCACCGGTAGGTCGTGCGCGTGCCTTCCGGGTCCGACGGCACGTGGGCGAGCGCGCCGAGCCGCAGGTCCGTGCCGGGGACCGACTCGGGGTGATCGGACACGATGGACAAGATCCGCGGAGTCCGTACCAGGGTCGGCGGATCGAGGGCTCCAAGACAGCCCGTCACGAGCGCCGAGACTGGCCCGACGAGCGCCCAGCCGAGCGCCGCTGCCGGCCGCGACGATGCGGAGGCGCCAATCATTCGAAGATGGCCCGGACGCCGAGGGTTCCGAGGATCGGGAGGCCCGGGATCGGCACGCTCCGCGCGAAGTCGTATTGGTACACGACGCCCTCCGAGTTCTGGCCGTAATAGACGTTCAAGACGTCGAGATAGACGGTGCCTGTCGCGAAGTCGACGTCGAAATCGCGATCGATGCGCAGGTTGAGCTGGTGGTAGATGGGCAGTCGGTCGCCGCGGTCGACGAAGGTCGCGTCGTACCCATTCTCATCGGAGTCGTAGACCGGGGCCGTGGGCGACAGGGTCGGCCGACCGGTGGCGAGCTGGAAGGTTGCGCCGAGGCGCCAGCCGTCGAAGGCGTAGCTGGCAGCGAGGTTCAACACGTGCGTCTGGTCGAACCCGAAAGGCCGCCAGTCGCCACCTGGATTGAGGCGCTCCGACCGCGAGAGTGTATAAGAGATCCAGCCGTAGAAGCCCTCTTCCACGGGGCGGCGAAGCAACACCTCGAGGCCGTAGGCGCGACCCTCTTGATCGGCGCGGAAGAACTCGCGACGCGGCTGGCCATCGGCTCCCGGGACGATCTGCTGGGAGAAGCGCGCGATGTCGAACATGTGGCTGTAGAAGCCATTGACCTCGAGATCGATGTCGAACGGGAGGTCGGCTTCCACGCCCGCCGAGGTCTGCCACGAACGCTGAGGTCCGAGGTTGGGATTGCCACCCTGCGCGATCGTCTGGAACGCGACCGGAGGCTGGGTGAAGAGGCCCGTCGCCGCCTTGACGGTGAGCTCGGGGACGATCCGCCAGCGGATCACGCCGCGCGGGTCGGGCGCGACGTCCGTGAGCGTGCCCCACCGCAAGAGCTCGAGCCGGGTCCCGAGGGAGATCTCCACGGGAGCGAGGTCGAGGACGGCCTCGCCGTAGATCGCGGGTGTCGAGCGGGCGACGCGGGCGTTGATCTGGATGAGGATGGGGTCGAAGACCGGGCGGGTGTACTCGCCCAGGCCCGTCGGCGAAGGCGCGGTGATGCCGATTCCGAAGGCGTTGGCGGCGGCGTCGATGCCGAAGTTGGCGCGCAGCCAGGGCTGAACGGGCACCGAGGCGTCGAGGCGGAGGCCGAGCTCGAAGCTCTCGATGTCGAATTGCTGCTGCGCCTGGCCCGCCGTCCGAGAACCGAACGAGGTGCCGTTGCGACCGATCGCGCCCGAGAGCCGGATGAACGAGTCCGGCCCGAGGCGCCAGTCGATGCGCGCGATGGCGCGCTGGAAGTTGTAATTGACGCGGGTGTTCGAGCCGTCGCTGGTCGCGCCACCCATGAGCGCGCCGCTCTGATCGAGGAGGTCGTCGGAGCCGAACGCGAAGAGAGAGACCGTGAGGTGATCGTCGATCCGGTACTCGCCCCGGATCTGGTAGTCGGTGTACGCGACCTGGAGGCCCGGCACGAAGAGCGGAACGAGCAGATCGTAGTAGCTGCGCCGGAATGCGATGGCCACGCTGCCGCGCTCGAAAGGGACGACCGCGAGGGCGCTCGCGCGGAGCAGGTCGACCTCGGCTTCGAAGCGGAAGGAGCGGACGTCGTCCGGAATGCCGGTCTCGAGCGCCACGACGCCGGCCGAGTAGCGGCCGAGGGTCGCGGGGTAGCCCCCCGGATAGAACCGCAGGCGATTGACGAGGCGCGAGGAGAGAACCGCGGGACCGGCGCCGAAATGGTAGAGGATGGGGATCGGGAAGCCGTCGACGAAGAAGCCCGTGTTCTGGAAGTTGGCGCCGCGCACCAGGAAGAAGCCAAGACCGAAGGGCGAGCGCACGACACCCGGCAGCGTCGCGACGACGCGAAGCGGCTCGCCGAAGGTCCCCGGTACGGTGCTGAGCTCCGCGCCCGTCAGCGTGATGCGCGAAGCGGCGCCGGCCTCGGGACGGTCCACCGTCGCCCGCGCGCCGAACGTGAGCAACTCTTCGTCCGGGATGGAGTCCGGGTCGACGGGCGGAAGGGTAGACTCTGGATTGGCGCCAGTCTGGGCGTCACTGCCAGTCTGGGTGTCACTGCCAGCCTGGGCGTCACTGCCAGCCTGGGTGTCACTGCCAGCCTGGGCGTCACTGCCAGCCTGGGTGTCACTGCCAGCCTGGGTGTCACTGCCAGCCTGGGTGTCACTGCCAGCCTGGGTGCCCGGTGGCGCAGCGACGCCGACCGCGTAACGGAACCGGATGCGGGCGGGTATGGGGGCGCCGTCGCGCGTGGCGGGGGAGAAGCGCATCCGTCGGGCGGCGTCGAGCACGATCGGATCCACGTCGTCCCGAACCGGGAGGACGAGCGCGGCCTCGCGCACCGCGCCGTCCGGGCCGATGGTGAGGAGCAGCTCGACGCCAGCTCCGTCCGGCAGCGGCCCGGAGCCCTCCGGTAGCGAGACCGTCGGAGCCTCGAGCACGCGCGGGGGCACCATCACGGGCCTGGCCGGAACCGCACCGGCTGCGCGGTCGCCGGCTCCGCCGTCGGGCTGGCCAGTCTCGGGCGGGCCAGCATCCCGCTGCGCCTGCGCTCGGGCGGAGAAGCTTGCGCTGGCGACCAAGAGGAGCGCGAGGGCTCGGCCGAGGTCGAGCACGCGGCGTTCTCTCGCGCGCCATGTGGGAGCGCTCGTCGAGCGTGGATCGGGCCTCCCAGCAGCAGCGCAGGTCACGGCGCCGTGTCGTTATCACACCGCGGAGCCATCCTCACGTCCGACGCGCGTACGCCCGAGGAGAGCGGCTCGATCGCGTGAGCACTGCGAGCGCTCCGAGCGCGAGCCCGGTGGCGTCTGCCGCGAGGTCGAGCCGATCGAAGGTGCGACCGGGCACGACCAGTTGCGAGAGCTCCTCGGCCAGTACGGCGAGCGCGGCGACGAGCACGGCGCGGCCGCGTGAGCGAGTCGCCGCCTCGAGCACCGACCCGAGCCCGAAGGCGAGGACGAAGTGGACGAGCTTGTCGAGCCAGGGCACGTCGTGCACCGCGCGCAGCGCAGGGCCGAGCAGTCCTGCGTCCGCGAGCACGACGAGGACGAGGAGCAGCGCGACGTAGACGGCGGCGAGTGGACGCATCCTTCGAGTGTGATCGCCGCGGGGGACCATGGGCGCTCGCGCGACCGTCGGAGGTCACAGTCGGTGCAGGAACGGTCGAGGCCAGGCTGCGAGCGGCGCAGGCGCCGGCCGAGAACGCGGCGGCGTTGCCCGTATCGGGCGCCCTCGGCTAGGCTCCGCGCGCCATGCGGCCTCCCCCCCTTCCTCACCAGACGAGCCTCCTTCGGGGCGTCCTCGCGCACGTGTCGCGCGCCGTCGAGGAGGGTGGCCCCACGCCCCTCGTCGTCTTCGACCTCGACGCGACGCTTTACGACAACCGCCCGAGAACGCTCGAGATCCTCATGGAGTACCGCGAGCAGATCCTCGAGACGCGCCCGGAGGTCGCCGACGCGCTCGCCTCGCTCACCTCCGACCGGATCGAGTACTTGCTGTCGGACACCCTGCGCGGCTACGGCGTCACGCGCGCCGACGTCGTGGCAGACGTCACGCGTTTCTGGCACGAGCGCTTCTTCACGGACGCGTACTGCCAGCACGACGCCCCGATCGAGGGGGCGCCCGAGTACGTCCGCGCCTGCCACGAGGCGGGCGCGATCGTCGTCTACCTCACCGGACGGGACATTCCCGGCATGCTCCTCGGCACGGTGAGCTCGCTCCGCGACTGCGGGTTCCCGATCGGCGTCGCGGGGACCGAGCTCGTGCTCAAGCCCGACGCGAACCTTCCGGACGAAGCGTTCAAGAGAGGAGCGCTGCCGACGCTCGAGCGCCTCGGAGCGATCGCGGCGTTCTTCGACAACGAGCCCGCCAACACCAACCTCGCCAAGGCCATGTTCTCGGACGCGACCGTCGTGCTCCTCGAGACCCAGCGTGTGCCGTACGCGCCGCCGCTCGCCGAAGGCATCGAGGTCGTCGCCGACTTCCGCGTCGGCTGACGCGGGCCCGACGCAAATCCGCATGCTCTACCGCGCGCTCGTCCGGCCCCTGCTCTTCTCGCTCCCCGCCGAGACGGCGCATCACGTCGCGTTCGCCGGACTGCGACTCCTCGAGGCCTTGCCGGGAGCGGCGCGGATCGCCTTGGCGCTGATGTCCCGGCACGACCCGCGGCTCGAGGTGCGGGCTCTCGGCCTGCGGTTCCCGACGCCGATCGGCCTGGCGGCCGGGTTCGACAAGGACGCGGTGGCGATGCACGCGCTGCTCGCGCTCGGCTTCGGTTTCGTCGAGGTCGGCACGCTCACGGCCCATGCACAGCCCGGCAATCCGCGCCCCCGCATGTTCCGGCTTCCTGCCGACCGCGCGCTGCTCAACCGTCTGGGCTTCAACAACGGCGGCTCGGCCAGGGCCGTGCCGCGCCTCGCGGCCCGCGACCGACGCTTCGGCGTCGTCGGCGTGAACATCGGGAAGAGCAAGATCACCGCCGAGGAGGATGCGGCCGAGGACTACGCGACGAGCGCCACGCGCGTGGCGCCCCACGCCGACTACCTCGTGGTGAACGTGTCGAGCCCCAACACGCCGGGGCTGCGCAACCTGCAGGCCGTCGAGAAGCTCGCGCCGATCCTCTCGGCGGTCGCGCGTGCGAGCGAGGCGGCGTGCGCGAAGGCGGGCCTCGAACGGGCACCCGCGCTGCTCGTCAAGATCGCCCCGGACCTCGCCGACGAAGACGTCGACGCGTGCGCAGAGCTCGCGACGGCGCTCGGTCTGGGCGGCATCGTCGCGACCAACACGACGATTCGTCGCGATGGCCTCGAGACCGACGCCGCGTACGTCGGCTCGCTCGGCGCGGGCGGGATCTCCGGCGCGCCGCTCCGAGCCCGCTCGCTCGAAGTGCTCACGCGGCTCCGCGCGAAGCTCTCCAAAGACGTCGCGATCATCAGCGTCGGGGGCCTCGAGACCGTCGAGGACGCGTGCGAGCGGCTCGACCGCGGCGCGACCCTGCTCCAGCTCTACACGGGCCTCGTGTACGGCGGGCCGCGAACGCCTGTGAGGCTCGCCGAGGGCATCGCGGCGAGGCGACGCCGAGGGCCCGGGCACGAATGATCGGTTCGGATGGCCGTCGCGGCCCCGGCTCCGTTCGCGCGCGACGATCGGACTCCTCGCAGCGCGGCAGCCCTCACTCTTGGGCTCGCGCGCGCGCATCGCGCGCCGGTGCACAACAGCGGAATCCGACCAACCCGACGTCGAGCTCGGGCGCGAGATAGAAGCGATCGTCGGGGCGACACACCGATTGGCTCTCTCCGTTGTGCGCTCCGCCTCCGCGGAGCTCGCGCAGCATCGCGGAAGGGTCGAACCCGCTCGTCCACTCCCACACGTTGCCCGACAGGTCGTGGACGCCCTCGGGCGAAACACAGTCGGCGAAAGCACCGCTCGGGCGCAGGGGAAGGTCGAGCGGATCGTTCCACTCGGAGCCGTTGCAGCGGTGCGGCTCCCACGTGTCCCCGTACGGCAGGCGCCGTGTGGGTGCGACCCCCTCGCAGGCGCGGCTCCACTCGTCCTCCGTGCAGAGGCGGTAGCCAGCGGCGCGGCAGGCTCGGTCAGCGTCGACGTACGAGATCCCGCTCGAGGGAAGCTCGCTCGTGGCTGGCTGCGCGCGTCCGCGGAGGATCACCGCCTCGTGTCGATCGATGCAGAACGAGCCGAGGTGCACCATGCGCTCGTCGCAAGGCGGCGGCGCGACCCGAAGTGACGGCGCTTCGGGGGCGCAGCCCGCGGTGAGAAGCGTCAGGAGGTGAGGAGCGAGGAAGAAAGCCGCGACCGATCGACGCGTCTTCACGCGGGCCCCAAGGAGCAGAGGAAGCATCGCTCCGCGAGGGTCGCACGCTCCCGCGTCCCGCAGGACACTTCTCCAGGATCGGCGCTCGTCCGCACAGGCGGGCACGAAGATCCTCAATAGGCCCAGCGTGCGTCCACGCGGTAGACGATGGGCCGGGCGCCAGACCGCGTGGAGCGCAGGACCACATCCAGCTGCAGGTATCGGTGACGGCCGAGCGCGCAGCCTGCGAGGTCGGCGGGGCTCGACGTGAAGGGGCCGCACACGACCGACCCGCGGAAGTCCGACGGGTCATCGGACGCGCGCACCGAGACCTCGACCGAGGTGTCGGGTGGCACGTCCGCGACCCACGAGGCCTCCGTCCAGTACGCGAGCGCGTATCCCGAGTCGAAGACCTGGTACCAGTGCCCCTCGGGCGCGGTGAAGGTGCGCAGGAGATGGCCGGTCATGTCGGAGTAGCTGTACAGCTCTTGGCCCGGAGAGACCGGGTAGCGCGCGATGTGCGCGCACGTCGTCGAGTCGTACACGTTCACGTAGCCGCCGTAGCGGTTGGGCGCCCAGATCCGACCTGTGCGGTCGACCGCGATGCCATGCGGATTCCGGTCGCCTCCGAACGCGGGGATGGGCACGCCACAGCGCTGTAGGCCCGTGAGCGGGTCATAGGCTTCGATCCGGTTGGCGCCGTAGGCCGTTCCCCACACGGAACCGTCCGGATGCACCGTGATGCCCGTGATGGGGTTCGTGATCGGCGTCGAGGTCTCTGCGAGCGCCGTGCGGTCGACCGCGTGCATGCGGCCCGCCGAGCTCCAGCTCCCGAACCACATGCGGCCCGCCCCGTCGGCCGCGACTCCGTAATAGCCCGAGTGCGGGATGCTCGTCTGTGCGCCGTCCGAGATGCGGAGGCGGATGGTCGGGGTCGAGGCGGTCCAGACGAAGCCGTCCGGATCGACCGCGACGCCGTAGACGTTGACCGGCACGTCGTACGTGGCCATCAGACGACACGTCGGGGGCGAGGTGGTCCGGTCCACGTCGCTTCCGCTGACGCGGTAGAGGCGGCGCCCGTTGTACGCGCCCGCCCACACGTTGCCCTCGGCGTCGATCGCGACGCCGCGGATGAGCCCCGTGACGCCCGCGGCGCGGCACACGAGGTTGCCCGCGGTGTCGAGGTGCACGAGGTTCGAGACCTCGATGTTCCCGGGGTCGGGGAAGCCGCGGTTTCCGACCCACACGCTGCCGTCGAGCGCGACCGAGGTGCGCGACGGGTTCTGACCGTAGCTCGGGCGGATCCAGTTCACTGCGCCCGTCGTGGTGTCGAGCTGGGCGACCTGGCCCATGTTCGTCACCGCGATGTAGATGTAGTCGAAGGTGAGGGTGCCCTCGCCGAGCGTGATCGCTCCCGGGTGGTCCATGTCCTCGACGACGCCGTCGCAGGTCCGCCCCGGATCCATGCAGTCGGCCGGTCGATCCCAAATCTCGGTGAAGCAAGGTGCAGGCGGGCAGGTCCCGCAGGCGTTGGTGGTCCCTTCATCGATGGTCCCATCGCAGTCGTCGTCGTCGCCGTCGCACACTTCGACCGGGTCGGGCCCGCAGTCGCCACAACGGTTGGAGACGTTCTCGTCGACGCGCCCGTCGCAGTCGTTGTCGGCGTCGTCGCACACCTCCGTGGGGTTGCAGAAGCCGCACGCGTTCGAGCCCGCCGACCAACGCTCGTCGGCCTCGCCGTCGCAGTCGTCATCCTCGCCGTTGCAGACCTCGGGGACCGGGCCAGTCGCACCGGCGCAAGCACCCCACTCGGCGAATTCGGACGGGCCCTCGCAGCTCTGGCGGCCTGGGCGGCACCGCCCGACGTTGTCGGTCTCGGGCGGCCCGAGGAAGCAGTCCTGCATCGAGCCCGACTCGCACGTGCAGCCATCATCGGGAGACCCATCGCAGTCCTCGTCTCGCCCGTTGCCGCAGATCTCTTCGGGCACGGCGCCGCAACGACCGCAGCGGTTGGTCGTGCCCTCGTCGGCGACGCCGTTGCAGTTGTCGTCCCGCAGGTTGCAGGTCTCGGCCGCGCCGGGCTCGACGGCGGGGTCACCGTCGTCGCAATCGGCCGGCCACGGGGAGCCGTCTCCATCGGCATCGCGGCACCCGTCGTCGACGAGGCCATTGCAGTCGTCGTCGATGTCGTTGACCGCACCGCCGGCGCATTCGGAACCGGGGAGCACCTGACCCTCGCACGCCTGCCACTCGGCCCCGTCCCCGACCACGAGACAGTCGCGCACGCCGCCGCGGCAGCGTCCCCGACCATCGGTCCCGAAGGGTCCTTCGTAACAGGGCTGGTTGGTCGGCGGCGTACATTCGCACGACGTCATCGGCTCGCAGAGGCAGCGGTAGTCGCAGTCGCAGCTCTCGTCCGTCTGGCCGTTGCAGTCGTTGTCGAGGTCGTCGCCGCAGAGCTCGACCAGAGCTTCCGTCGAGCACGCGCCGCACGCGTTGCGCAGGCCCTCGTCGATCCGACCGTCGCAGTCGTCATCCTCGAAGTTGCACAGCGCCGCGGTGTCTTCGGCGACCGGAAGGCGCTCGCCGCGGCACTCGCCGGGCATACCGACCCCCGTGCACACCGCGATGCCGGGGCGACAGAGGCCCACGCCGCTCGTCCCGGGCATGCCCGTGTAGCAGCTCACCGTCTGGCCGATGTCACAGCCGCAGCTCGGCTCGTCGATGCCCTCGTTGCAGTCGTTGTCGATGCCGTCGCCGCACAGCTCGGGCTGCCCGCCGTGCACCGCCGGCTCGAGGTCGTTGCAGTCGTCGCCGCTCGGGCAGAGCGCTGCATCGACGGCGAAGTGACCATCTCGATCGACGTCGACGCAAGCCGGGCCCGCGTCGTTGCCCGGTCTGCCTCCGTCGCCGCCCCCGCTGTCACCCCGCGGGACACAGAGGCGATCGACACACGCGAAGCCGGATTCGCAGTCCGTGCTCGAGCTGCAGGAGTCGAGCGGTGTGGAGGCGCAGTCGCAGCCCGCGACGAGCGACGCCGCGAGCCACCAGAGGTACGCGAACGAGACGACAGCCGGGCGAAAGCAGGTGCGGGTTCGCATGGAAACATCCTACAGGATTCCCCGGGGGTCGGAAGCCATGCGCCCTCCCCGGCTCGGCGTCGCCTGCTACCGTCCCGGGATGAAGATCCACTTCCTCGGCGCGGCGCAGACGGTCACCGGCTCGATGCACCTCGTCGAGGCTCCGCGCGCGACCGTACTGCTCGATTGCGGCCTCTTCCAGGGCCCTCGGCGCGAGACCTTCGATCGCAACCGGAACCTCCCCTTCTCGCCACGCACGCTCGACGCGGTCGTGCTCTCTCACGCGCACATCGATCACTCGGGCGTCCTGCCGATGCTGCCGTCGCGCGGCTTCGGCGGGACGATCTTCTGCACTCCGGCGACGCGGGATCTTTGCGCCGTGATGCTCGAGGACGCCGCGATGATCCAGGAAGCGGACGCACGCTTCGTGAACAAGCAGATCGACCGGGGTCTGCTCCAAGGCGAACCGGTCGAGCCTCTCTACACGGCGGGCGACGTCATCCGGATGCTCGAGCTCATGGTCGCGGTCCCCTACCACCGGTGGTTCGAGGTCGCGCACGGTGTGCGGGCTCGCTTCTCCGATGCAGGCCACGTGCTCGGCAGCGCGGTGGTCGAGCTCGACGTGCGCGACGGGCCGCAGACCAAACGCGTCGTCTTCTCCGGAGACCTCGGTCGCTCCCACATGCCCATCCTGCGCGATCCGGAGGTACCCGAGCGCGCAGACGCGCTCCTGCTCGAGAGCACCTACGGCGACCGGCTGCACCCGCCGCGCGCAGAGATGGACGCGGCGCTCGCCGAGATCGTGACGAAGACGGCGGCGCGAGGCGGAAAGGTGATCGTGCCGACGTTCGCGCTCGAGCGAGCGCAAGAGGTGATCCTCTCGCTCGGCTCCTCGCGTGCCTCGGGGGCGATCCCGGAGATCCCGGTGATCGTCGACTCGCCCCTCGCGGTGAAGATCACGGAGGTCTTCCGCATGCACCCCGATTGCTACGACGACGAGCTCCGCCGCAAGCTCACCGCGGCGGGATCGCCCTTCGACTTCGATGGGCTTCGCTACGTCGAGACCCCCGAGGAGTCCAAGCGCGTGTCGGCCGATCGACAACCCATGGTGATCCTCGCGGGCAGTGGCATGTGCGAGTCCGGCAGGGTGCTCCACCACCTTCGGGGCTGCATCGAGCGGCCCGAGCACACCGTCGTGATCGTAGGCTTCCAGGCCCCGCACACGCTCGGCAGACGCCTCGTCGAGAAGCGCGCGCGCGTTCGCATCTTCGGCGTGGAGCGGGACCGTCGCGCGGAGGTGTCGGTGCTCAACGGGTTCTCCGCACACGCAGGGCAAGACGAGCTCGTGGGCTTCGTCCAGACGATGCGCGGGCGCGGAGGCGTCGGCCACGTGGCGCTCGTGCACGGTGAGCCGGCCCCGCAGAAGTCGTTGGCGAAGAAGCTCCTCGAGCTCGGCGTGTCTTCGGTCAGTATCCCGGACCGCGGCGAAGAGCTCGTGGTGTGAACGTCGTGGTGCGCATCGTCCTCACGCTGCTCGCGTTCCTCTCGGTGGTGTCTGCGATCGTGTGGGCACTCGAGGGAGGCGAGACGCCGCGCCACCTCGGGCGCTCGCCTCCGCCGGAGGCGCAACCGACACCGCCGTCCGTCGACGAGACCTTGGGTCCGGGTCTTCACCTCGCCGGCTCCGGCTCGAACCTCGTGGTCACGCGGGCGCTCGCGGCCGTCTACCGACTGGCACACCCCGACGAACGCGTGGTGGTGCACGATTCCGTCGGATCGACGGGCGGCTTACGTGCGGTGTACGACGGCGCCGTCGGTATCGGGCTGGTGGCACGCCCACTCAACGCGCGGGAGCAGAGCCTCGGTCTCGCGGTCGTCCCCTATGCGCGGGTGCCGATCACGTTCCTCGCGCACCCCGATGTCCGGGACCTCGACGTGACGTCCGACGAGCTCGTGCGCAGCTTGAGCGGAGAGTCGACGGCCTGGCGCGATGGGACCCCGCGCGTATGGCTGCTGCGCGAGCGGGGCGATGCGGGCAGCGCGGTCGTCGCGCGCGTGATCGACGGTTTCGGCGAGGCCGCGGAGCGCTCCGTCGCCCTCGGCCGCTCCCGTGTCGTCTACCACGACGACGAGCTCACGCGCGCGATCCAGGGGCTGCGAGGAGGCATCGGCATCGCGGACCTTCCGCAGGCGCGACTCAACGCACCGACGGCGCGGGTGCTCTCCGTCGATGGGCGCGTTCCTTCGGTCGAGGGGGTCTCGGACGGCTCGTATCCCTTCTTCAAGGATCTCGCGTTCGTCGTGCGCGATGCCGACGCGCCGCTGGTCGCTCGTTTTCTTTCCTTCGCCGCGAGCGACGAGGCGCGCGCCGTGATCGCGTCGGCGGGCGCCGCGCCGCTCCCCCTCGAGGCGCGGTGAGCTCGCTCGGCGAGGCTCGGAGCCCTGGCGCGATCAGCCGCGGGCTGCGTCAGCGTCTCGCGCCGATGCTCGCCGTCTTCGGTGCGCTCTTCGCGGTCTCGGCGCCGCTCGCCTTCTTCGCGGTGGGCTCGCGCGAGCTCGACGAGCGCGGAGAGGCTCTCGCCGCGCAGGCTGCGGAGACACTCGCACGCTACGCCGAGGAGCAGCCCGTCCTCTGGCGCTACGATTCTCTCAAGCTCGTCGAGCACCTGCGATACTTCGAGGCACAGTCCGACGTCGTGCGGATCGACGTGGTGGACGCGCAAGGCACGCCGATCGATGCGACCTCTTACGAGGCGCCCACGGAGGCCGTGGCTTGGGCTTCGGCGCCGATCGTCGTCGCTGGCAGAACGCTCGGCGTCGTGTGGGTGGGCTCGAGCCGCGCGGCGCTCCGGCAGCGCGCCCTCGCGCTCCTTCTGGGCTTTGCGGTTCTCGCCGTCATCCTGGCGCTGCTCGTGTACGCGATCGCCCTCCGGAGCGCGCGCGGGGCCGAGGAGCGGATCGCGGCCCTGGTCGAGCGTCTCGCGGCGCAGACGACCGAAGAGCGGGTGCGCGCGCTGCGCCTCGGCGCGATCGCAGCCCAGGAGGAAGATCGCCGCGCGATCGCGAGAGATCTGCACGACTCGGTGGCCCAGTCGCTCACGGCGATCCGCATCCAGACGGAGGTGCTCTCGGCCCACCTCGCCCGCTCGGATGCGGCCTCGCGCGAGCCCCTCGGCGCGATCGTCGCCGGGATGGCCCGGACGACCGATGCGACGATCGAGGAGGTGCGGCGCGCGCTCGCCCGCTTGCGCCCGGCCGCGCTCGACGAGATCGGCCTCGCCCGCGCGATCGGGCGACTCGCCGACGATGCCGGGGAGCGACTCGGGCTCGAGATCACGCGCGAGCTCGACGTGCCGGGCGGGCTCGCGGCCACCGTGGAGACAGCGATCTACCGCATCGTGCAAGAGGCACTGACGAACGTGGTGCGCCATGCGCAGGGCGTCACCCGCGTGCGCGTCTCGCTCGCCGAGCGCGGCGCGCTCCTCGTCGTCGACATCGAGGACGACGGCGCAGGGCTCGCCGCGCCCGAAGGCCACGAAGGCAGCGGCCTCCGGGGCATGAGAGAGCGAGCGGAGCTGCTCGGAGGGCGATTCGAGGCCGCGCGTCGATCGCCACGCGGCACGCGTATTCACGCGGAGATCCCGAAGGCGCCCTGACCGAGACTTCCTGGAGCGCCCGAAGCACGGACCGCGGTAGCCTGGTCATGATGAGCTCGGAAACATACGACGTGTGGTTGCTCGAGTTCGCGGGGAGCGCCGAGCCGGTCGCTTCGTTGCGACAGGCCGTCGACATCGACGCCGAGCGCGCGAGCCGCATCGTGTCCACGCTGCCTCGAGTCGTGAAGCACGGGGCTTCGGCTGCCGAGGCCGAGGAGGTCGCTGCCGCGCTTCGTGCGCTCGGCGCGACCGTGGAGATCCGCGCAGCGAGACCCGATCCGAAGCGGAGCGGCGCCGATCTCGCGCGGCCCCCGCGCAAGGCGCCGGCCGCCGAGCCGGTCACACCGCCGAGCCTCGAGCCCACTCCCGAAGAGTCGGCGCCGGTCGGTGATCCCAAGCTCGACTTCGACGCACCGCTCGACATCGCTCCGCGAAGCGCGACCTCGTCGCGCTCGGGCATGCCACGACCCAAGCTCGCTCCGGCCGAGGACGGCGCCGCGCAGACGCCAGCCGCCGCGACCGCCGGATCGGCAAAGACCTCCGCGCCTGGCCGCGCGCGCGCCGCGGCTCCGGGCGGGACTGCGGCAGCGAGCCTCGATCCGCTCGACCCCTTCGCGGCGGGCGGCGCCGCGCTCGAGCTCGCGGTCGAAGCGCCTCGAGAGAAGCCCAAGCCCGTGAAGCGAACCGCGGTGGATGCCGAGTCGCTCGCCCGCATCGAGCAACAACGCGCTCCCGAGGTCGAGCCGCCCAAGCCCAAGCCTCGCTTCACGGTCCCTCCGCGCGTGTGGCGCGCGGCGCTCCTCATCGGGGCCGCGCTGCTCGCGCTCTACGGGCTGCGCAGCCTGGGCCGTGAGCTCGCGCGCCCGGACGCGCCGGTCGCGGTGCCTGCCGTGAGCGACGAAGAGCGCACGCTCTCCACGGCGCTCGAGATGGATGCGTTCCTCGCGCAAGACGGCGCCCGCTTCGGCCTCGAGGCTTCGCGAAACCGAGATCTCGCAAACGAGCTGCGCTCCGCAGGCGCGACGCGCGTGCTCGCGGGCGACATCGTCGAGATGGACGACCGGCGGGTCGCCACGACGCTCGTGGTCGAGCTTCCGAGCTCGCCGGCCAGGCGCCGTCGCATCGCGGCGGCCATCGAGGCATACCGGAGGCGAACCGCTGTCGATCCCGAGACCGTCGAGGTACCTGCGCCCGAGGAGCGACGCGTGTTCGTCGAGATGCAGTGATCGAGGGAGCGCTCGGAGAACTGCACCGAACCCACGGCGGGCGTCAGAGCGCCGCGAGGATGTCGTAGCCCGTGAGGATGTAGGTCGCGTTCGCGGGGAAGTCGCGCACGAGGACGGCCGGGCTCTCCGGCGTGATCATGCCGGCGAGGAGCTTGACCGGGGTCTCGATGTCCACGTAGCGGAAAGGCTTCTGCATGATCTGGCGCACGGGCTCGGTCCGGATCTTGTCGTCCGACATCATGCGCGAGTAGACGTGCGCCTCGCTGAGCGAGCCGACGATCCGGCCCTGTCGCAAGACCGGGATCTGCGAGAAGTCGTTCTCGCGCATGCGCGCCACCGCGTGCTCGACCGAGTCCGTCTCCTCGACGCCGACGACCTCCGTGACCCTTTTGTTCCGCACGATCGAGCGGGCCGTCGGTCCTCCGATGTCCTCGTAGCCCATCGCGCGCATCCACTCGGGGTTGAACATCTTGCCGACGTAGCGCGTGCCGTGATCATGGAAGATCACGACGACGGTCTCGCCCTCTCCGAAGCGGTCCTTCAGCTGGAGCAGACCCGCGATCGCCGAGCCCGCGGAGTTGCCGGCCCAGATCCCTTCCTGCCGCACGATCTCTCGCGTCCAGATCGCCGCGTCCCGATCGGTCACCTTCTCGAAGTGATCGATCAGCGACATGTCCACGTTGCGCGGGACGAAGTCCTCGCCGATGCCTTCGGTGACGTACGGGTAGATCTCGTTCTTGTCGAAGACCCCGGTCTCCTTGAGCTTCTTGAAGACCGACCCGTACGTGTCGATGCCCCACACCTTCACGCCCGGCTTTCGCTCTTTGAGGTAGCGGGCCGTCCCCGAGATCGTGCCGCCCGTGCCCACGCCGACGACGAGGTGATCGATCTTGCCCTCGGTCTGCTCCCAGAGCTCGGGCCCGGTGGTCTCGTAGTGAGCCTGCGCGTTCGAGAGGTTGTCGTACTGGTTGGCCTTCCACGAGCGGGGCGTCTCTCGCTCGAGGCGCGAGCTGACGGAGTAGTACGAGCGCGGGTCCTCGGGATCGACGTCCGTCGGACACACGATCACCTCGGCTCCGAACGCGCGCAGGGCGTCGACCTTCTCCTTGGACTGCTTGTCGGTCGTCGTGAAGATGCACTTGTAGCCCTTCACGATCGCGGCCATCGCGAGGCCCATGCCCGTGTTGCCGCTCGTGCCCTCGATGATCGTGCCGCCCGGCTCGAGGAGGCCTTTCTTCTCGGCGTCCTCGATCATCCTCAGGGCCATCCGATCCTTGATGGAGTGGCCGGGGTTGAAGGTCTCGACCTTGGCCCACACCGACGCGCGCACCTCGCGCGTGACCTTGTGGAGGCGCACGAGCGGCGTGCGGCCGATCGTGCCGAGGATGTTGTCGTGACGATTGAAGGTCATGCGGGGGACAGACTACACAGGATTGCGCGGAGCGCGATCCCCGTGTCGCGAGAGGGTGCGAGAGCACGCGGCGTGCACATGGGTCGGCACGCCCTGGACTCGAGGTGCGTCAGCGACGCACCTCGATCGTGACCTGTTGACGACCGCGGGCGCGGGTCGCGGGGAAGCTCTGCCGGCGCACCACGGCCTCGACGCACGAGAGCACCGCGGGGGGGGTCGTCGTCACCAAGAGGACTTGGCCCTCCGGGCTCACGACGATGACGACGCGCGCTTGCTGAAAGACGCGCTCCGGGGTGACGAGGCAGCGCTCGAGGGTCGAGCGCTCGGGCTCGAGCAGCGTCTGGGTCATGCTCGAGGTCAGCTCGGCGGGACGGGGATCGTCAGCCTCGGTGAGGGCCATGTCCGCGCTGCCGTCGGCTTCGCCCGAGCTCGACGCCTCGGCGGCGGGCACGACAGGCGCCTCGAGGGCGGTGACCTGCGCGCGCGCCGCGTTGCGCACCGACTCGAGCGCGAGCGCATCGCCCGCGATCTCGTCGAGCAGCTCGCGCGAGGTTGGGCCGGCGAGCACACGGTAGGCCTCGAGGGCGGCCGTGAGCCCCGGTTCGAGGCGAGAGTCCGACGACTCGGCGTGGTAGAGGCGCAGGAAGTCTGCCAGGGGCGCGGCTGCGGCCTGATCGCCGAAGGCCGCGAGGGCCCGCGACAGAGGCGCGATGTCCTCGGGGGCGGTCTCCGGAT
>JBKDQC010000493.1:0-4335 GCA_046342295.1 Deltaproteobacteria bacterium
GATGATGATCTCCCAGGTGGATGACCGCGTATTCGAAGCGCTCGCGCTCGTGCGTCGCGCGCGAGGTCACGGCGGCCACACCGAGGGCGAGACGCGCACGCCCGGCGGTGCGTACTTCGCGCTGCTCGAAGTGCACCGAGAAGCCGAGGCGGGTCTCGTCGTCACCGTACTCGTTGAAGAGCGAGGCGACCGCGAAGTGCGCTGCAGCCCGATCGAGCGTCGCGCTCCTCGGCAGCACATGCCCGCGGTAGACGGCGCGACCGTCGCCCTGGTCGGTGAGGTTCGAGCGAGCCTGGCCCAGCACGTCGAGAAAGGGCGGCTCGAGGTCGACTCCGTAGAGTCGACGGGTCAGCTCGATCACGCGGAGCGCATACGCGAGGACCTGCGTGGTCTCGATGCCCGAGAGGTCGTCGAAGAACCAGCCGCAGCTCGTGTACATCGACATCGCGTGCCGCGTGAGCTCCATGGTGGAGAGCGCCCGCACGACCCAGTCCGGCTCGTCGCCGTCGCGGCGTGGCTCGCGCGCGGCGAGCTCCGGGCGCACGTGATCGGCGAGGAAGCGCGACTGGGCCGCGAGGGCCCGGGCCGGGTCCGTCTCTGCGACGACGTCGACGTACTCGTCGCGGGCCTCCCAGGGGTCCGACAAGATGGCGCGACCCTCGCGGTCCACGAGCTCCGTGGTGCGGTCGCGGAGCAGATCGAGCGCCGCGCGCAGCGGTGTGCGCCACTGCTGCGACCAGCCCGGGTGCGCCCCCGAACTGCAGCCGCAATGGCTGCGCCAGCGCTCGACGCCGTGGGCGCAACTCCACGCCGTGCCCTCGACGATCTCCGCTTCCCACGTCGGAGGGTGCGTGCGCAGGTACGCCTCGTAGGTGGTGACGCGCGCGGCGCCCTCGCGCTCGATCGCATCGATCGCGTAGGCCAGCGCCATCTCGCCGAAGCGGTGGTGGTGGCCGTAGGTCTCGCCGTCGGTCGCGATGTGTACGAGCTGCGGCTCCTTCGCGTTCGGATGGAGAAGGCTCGTGAGACGGCGCGCGAAACCTTCGCCATCGTCGAGCAGGCGCTCGAAGGCGACCGCGCGCGAGGTGGGCCCGTCGTAGAAGAAGACGGCGATCGAGCGCCCGGACGGCAGAGAGACGCGGTAGGGGCGCCTCGTCTCGACGCGCCCGCCGCGCACGTCGGTCCACGGCGCGTCGGGTCGGGGGCGGATCCGGGCCGCCTGCGAGGGCGCGAGGACGGTGAACTCGATCCCCTCTTCGGCGAGGGCCTCGAGCGTCGGCGTGTCGCAAGCCGTCTCTGGAAGCCACATGCCCCGTGGCCGCCGGCCGAAGCGGAGCTCGAAGTCTCGCGCGCCCCAGCGGACTTGCGTGCGCCGGTCTCGCGGGCTCGCGAGCGGGAGGATGAGGTGGCCATGCGCTTGCGCCATGGCGGCGCCCGAGCCCGTCCGGGCGATCGCGAGGCGGTCGGCCTCGACGAGCGCCTCGTGCACGTCGGGACAGCTCTGCGCGAGCCACGCCATCAGCGTCGGGCCGACGTTGAAGCTGATGCGCGCGTAGTTGTTCACGAGGCGATCGATCCGGCCGTGCGCATCGAGCACGCGCGCGAACGCGTTCGGCCGGTAGCACTCCACCGCGATGCGCTCGTTCCAGTCGTGGTAGGGGCTGGCCGAGTCCTGTCGCTCGACCGCGTCGAGCCACGGGTTCTCGCGCGGGGGCTGATAGAAGTGGCCGTGGATGCACACGTAGCGCGTCATCTCCGGGGATCATAGACGTGCGCGCATCGGCCAGGGGCTTCTTCGCACCCGCAGGCGCTCGGCCCTGCGTGGTATGAGTCCCGCATGGCCGCGTTCCCCTCGATCCTCGGCGCCGACGACCTGCACTTCTTCAACGAAGGGACCCACGACCGCCTCTACGACAAGCTCGGAGCGCACGCGCGCGTGGTGGACGGCGCCTGGGGCACCGGCTTCACCGTCTGGGCGCCCAACGCGGAGGCCGTGTCGGTCGTCGGATCCTTCAACGGCTGGGATCCGGGCGCGTGCCCGATGAGCCCGGTGTCGAGCTCCGGGATCTGGGAGGCCTTCGTCCCGGGGGTGGGCAAGGGCGCGCTCTACAAGTTCCGTGTGCAGGCCCGCGGGCGGAGCTTCGAGAAGAGCGATCCCTTCGGCTGGCTCCACGAGACGCCTCCGGCCACCGCGTCGATCGTGGCCGATCCTGTGTACCGCTGGGGCGACGAGCGGTGGTGCCGCGAACGTCGCGAGCGCAACGCGAGCTCCGCGCCCATCTCGATCTACGAAGTGCACGCTGGTTCCTTCGCCCGAGTCGCCGACGAGGGCTGGCGCTCCCTCTCCTACCGCGAGCTCGCCCCACGCCTGGCCGATCACGCGCTCGCCCACGGCTTCACCCACGTCGAGCTCCTGCCGATCATGGAGCACCCCTTCTTCGGGAGCTGGGGCTATCAGATCACCGGCTACTTCGCGCCCACGCACCGCTACGGACGCCCCGAGGACCTCATGTACCTCGTGGATCACCTCCACCAGCGCGGGCTCGGCGTGATCCTCGACTGGGCCCCGGCTCATTTCCCGAACGATGCGCACGCGCTCGCGCTCTTCGACGGCACGCACCTCTTCGAGCACGAGGATCCGCGCAAGGGCTTCCACCCGGACTGGAAGTCCCACATCTTCAACTACGGGCGACACGAGGTGAGGAGCTTCCTCTTGTCCTCGGCTTGCTTCTGGCTCGACCGTTTCCACGTCGATGGTCTGCGGGTCGATGGCGTCGCCTCGATGCTCTACCTGGACTACTCGCGCGCGCCGGGCGAATGGATCCCGAACGTGCACGGGGGGCGCGAGAACCTCGAAGCCGTCTCGCTCCTGCAGCAGGTCAACGAGACCGTCGCGCGGCGCTTCCCGGCGGCGTTGGTCATCGCCGAGGAGTCGACGAGCTGGCCCAAGGTCTCGCACCCGGCGCGTGAAGGTGGGCTCGGTTTCACGATGAAGTGGGACCTCGGCTGGATGCACGACACCCTGCGCTACCTCGCGCGCGATCCGATCCATCGCCGTTACCACCACGACGACATCACGTTCCGGTCCGTGTATGCGTTCAGCGAGCAGTTCGTGCTCCCGTTGAGCCACGACGAGGTCGTGCACGGCAAGGGCTCGCTCCTCAACAAGATGCCCGGGGACCGCTGGCAGAAATTCGCGAACCTGCGGCTGCTCTTCGCGCTCCAGTGCGCGACGCCCGGGAAGAAGCTGATCTTCATGGGCGACGAGATCGGCCAGTGGCGAGAGTGGAACCACGACTCGGAGATCGACTGGGGCCTGCTCGACGATCCTTCGCATCGCGGGCTCTCGCGGCTGGTTGGGGACCTCAACCGCCTCTACGCCAGCGAGCCTGCACTGCACCGGCTCGACGGGGCCCCGGAAGGCTTCCGCTGGGTCGATGGGACCGACGCGGATCACTCGGTCCTGGCCTTCCTCCGCCTCGGGGGAGCGGGCACACGCCCCATGCTCGCCGTGATCAGCTTCACTCCCGTGGTGCGAGCGAACTACGCGATCGGTGTCCCGCTCGGCGGTCGATGGACCGAGGTGCTCAACACCGACGCGGAGGTCTATGGAGGGAGCGGCGTCGGTAACCTCGGTGGGCTCGACGCGAAAGACGAGCCTCACGACGGCTTCGCGCACCGACTCGAGGTGACGTTGCCGCCGCTGGGCAGCGTGTTCTTCCTCGGGCCCGAGCCCTGGGACGGGCGCGCGCACGGGAGCGTCGGTGGCGCGCGGTGAGCCTCCGAAGGGGCGGTCGCTGCTCCCCGATGTCACGATCGGCGCGGTGTTCCTCGCCTTCTGTCTCTGCGCGGCCACGGGCGCGGCGCTGACCATGCGCGACTGCGTTCCTTCGCCGGTCCCCGTCGCCGCGACGCTCGAGCCGTTCGTCGGTGCGACGGCGATGTTCCATGCGCTCTCGTGGCGTGACAGCGAGCGAGCGCGTTCGGGCACCGCTTCGCCGGATGGGCCTCGTGCGCGGGCGGTCGTCGAGTCGTCGCTCTCGATGCGCGGCTACGTGCCGGCTCCGACGGAGGGGCTCGCGACGCTCGTGAGCCTGCCGGGTGACATCGAGACGCCCGCGATGGGAGGCAGCTGCGGCGTGCTCGTGATCGTGTCCGATGGCCGCGGTGAGATCACCGCGGCGGAGGTGTCGGCCGACGGTGCGGTCGAGAGGCACCTCGCGCACGACCCGAGCGCGCTGGCGGTGCCGCTCTGCGGAGCGCACCGCGTGCACGTGGAGGGCACCGGCTCGGTCGGCGGGCACGTGTGGCACTACCCGGGGCTCACCCCGGAGC
>JBKDQC010000494.1:0-1855 GCA_046342295.1 Deltaproteobacteria bacterium
GACCGACGGCCTCGGGATCACGCGCTACCAGCTCGTCGAGCCGGACGCGTCCCTGACGCTCTCGGCGCAGGAGGGCGAGGTGCAGGCCGGCTCCCGCGCGGGTCGGCTGGTGATCTCGCTCGAGACACTCGAGCCCACCGAAGGTGCCGAGCTCGTCGAGGTCCATCCCCAGGACAAGGGGCTCCCGGGCGGAATCACGTGGGTCGTCGACACGGTGCGCAACCTCTCGTTCGTCGGGCCTGCGCCGATCGAGTGGCTGGAGAACCGCGTCTTCGCGGTCAAGGACTGGTGGGATCGCACGAGCTACACATGGCTCGGCGACCGCGACGACGACGAGGTCGCGGCCGAGGCGGCCGCCGAGATGGCAGTGCCAACCGAGACACACCTCACCGAGGAGCAGCGCGTGCTGCTCGACGAAGCCGCGGCAGAGATCGGATTTCCGCCTGCACCCATCCGAGGCGTCTTCGAGGACGCCATCGACGGCGAGGGCGAGTGGGTCCCGGTCCTCGACGACCCCTTCGTGAACGCCTATCCGAACGCGCCCGCGGCGTTCGCCCAGACCTTCGTGCGCCCCGATCACGAGCGGCCGTACGTGAGGGTCTTCGTCACGCTCTGGGATCCGCGCCAAGTGCAACTGCGGATCATGAGCGGCACCCGAGAGCCCGAGAGCGCGACGGGACAACGCGGCACGGGCTACATCCCGCGCGACGAGAGGACCACGCGACTCCTCGTCGGGGCCTTCGATGGCGGATTCCAGGCGATGCACGGCGAGTTCGGGATGATGAGTGACGGTCGCGTCTACCTGCCGCCCAAGCCATGGGCAGCGACCGTCGCGGTCATGGAAGACGGCCGCGTCGGGATGGGCAGTTGGCCCGCCCCCGACTGGGGCGGCCGGTACTTCGACGAGAACCTCGCGAACCGCCAGATCCCCGACGCGATGGTCGACATGCGTCAGAACCTCACCTCGGTGGTGGAGGACGGCGTCTACAACCCCTGGGAGCGCTGGTGGTGGGGCGCCGCCCCGCCGGGCGCGACGGAGCAGACGTTCACGCACCGCAGCGGCATGTGCCTCACCGAAGAGGGCTTCATGGCGTTCTTCTGGGGAGGCTCGCTCGGCCCCGAGTCGCTCGGGCAAGCCATGATCTCCGCGCGCTGCGCGCGCTCGATGCACCTCGACATGAACAGCGGCCACTGCGGCTTCGAGTTCTTCCGCCCGTACCGAGAGAGCCCCGATCCCCGAGACCCCGCGCTGCCGGCCGTGTCCTCGATCGACGGTGAGAGCGAGTTCGACGGAACCCTGCCTGGAGCCGACGGACTGCGGCTCCGCGCACGCAAGGCCGTGCGGTCCATGCAGATGCGCTTCCCTCGGTACACCGCGCGTGACCCGCGCGATTTCTTCTACCTCACGCTCCGACCCACGCTTCCGGGGCCCGCTCTGGCCGGGAGCCTCGCCCTCTCGACCGACGGACTTCCGCACGCGGGCTGGCCCTATGCCTTCGCGCGCGCAGCGCGCGGCGCGAGCTGGATCGTGCGGATCGATCCGACCCGCGCGGTGCCAGCCCCCCTCGCGCAGCCCCGCCACGTCCGCGCGCTGGCGCGACTCGCGACGCCCGCCTCCGGGTCCCACGCGCTGCTCGCGCGACGCGAACGTGTCGGGGTGACCTTCACCGTCGAGCCGACGGGCGCCTCCGGCATCGAGATCGCTCGCGGCGCCCCGGCGACGAGCCACAGCACCTCGGTGATCGGCGCGGATCGAGACGGCTTCCTCGTGTACGCCGAGGGACCCGAGGCGATGTCGCTGCTCGAGGCCGCGGGCGTCGCGAGCGCGCTGGACCTCGGCACGCCCGCGCTGGGC
>JBKDQC010000495.1:0-3296 GCA_046342295.1 Deltaproteobacteria bacterium
GAGCGCCGACACCTTCTTGGAGAGGCTCGCCTCGCTCGTGCCGCGCCCGCGTACCCACCAGGTGCTCTACCGCGGGGCGCTCGCGGCTCACTCGGCGAGACGGCCGCACGTGGTGCCCCAGCCCGACGACGATGAGCGGCAACTCCCCACGCCTGCGACCTCGATCACAGGATCAAGCCCGCTACGCCCCCCGAACCGCCCCCAGAGGGAACGTCAGTGGTCACATGGCCGGCCGGCCCCGTGCGGTCCCCGGTCTCAATGCCCTCGAGGTTCTGACCCGTTCGTCCGAAGGGGTGCCCATGTCTCGAGCGCCACGTCGACCTCCGGGGCCCGAGCTCGAGCCCGGCGCGATGATCGACGGCCGCTACCGCGTGCTCCGGGAGCTGGGCCGCGGCGGGATGGGCGCGGTGTACCTCGCGGAGGACGTCTCGCTCGAGCGCCGTGTCGCCCTCAAGCTGGCCCGCGCGGATCTCCCATGGGCGCTCGCCCGGTTCCGGCGCGAGGCGGCCGCCCTCGCCGCGATCCGCCACGAGCACGTGGTCGCAGTCCACGCCTACGGACACCACGTCGACGCGCCGTTCTTCGTCATGGAGCACGTCGATGGCGAGGACCTCGGCTCCATCATCCACATGCACCAGCGGGCGCGCGCCGAGACCCCGCTCTACCGCGCCGTCGAGATCCTCGCGGACATCGCCCGGGGCCTCGCGGCGGTACACGCCTCCGGCATCCTTCACGCGGACATCAAGGCCGAGAACATCGTCATCGAACGAGGAAGCGGTCGGGCCGTGCTCGTCGACTTCGGGCTCGCGCACGACGTGCGGCGCGAGCTCGCCGGCGGCGACTGGAGCGAATCGGAGCCGATGCTCGGTACGCCGCAGTACATCGCGCCCGAGCTCTACTGGGTCGACGACGCCAGGCCGACCGCGCAGTCCGACATCTATGCGCTCGCGGTGGTGGCGCACGAGCTGGTCACCGGCGTCGTCCCGTTCGACGCACCGGACGCGCTCTCCGTGCTCGAGCTGCACCGGGACGCGCCGCGCAAGCCGCCGTCTCGGCTGCGCCCCGCGATCGCGCCGCTCGATGCCCTCTTCGCGTCCGCCCTCGCGAAAGATCCGGCCGAGCGCCCGCCCACGGCGGCGGCGTTCGCGGCCCGTCTCGGCTCCGTCGCCCGAGAGATCGCGCGCGAGGTGCCGACCGCACGCATCTCGGAGGCTCCGGCGTCGCCCGACAGCCGCGCGCAACCGTACATGCCGCGCGTCCTCGTGATCGAGGACGAGCCCGTCTTCGCGCGCCTGGCGACGCGATGCGCGCAGACCGCCTTCGGGACGAGCCCCCTCGAGGTGATCACCGTGGGCTCCGGTCCCGAGGCGGTCGCGTCGGCGCGGCGCCGGGTCCCTCATATCGTCGTCCTCGACTACGACCTGCCCGGGCTCAACGGCGTCGCGGTCCTGTCCGACATTCGTGCGATCCCCGGCGGCGAGGAGAGCGACGTCGTCGTCGTCAGCGGGGAGGCGGGGGCGGCCGAGCGCTGGCGCTTCGGCATTCTGGGGGTGCGCGAGTTCGTCGAGAAGCCGGTCGACCTCGAAGCGCTCGTCGCCCGAATCCGTGGCGTCGGCGAGCGCCTGGGCCTGATCCGGAGGGCCGAGCCCGCGTGAGGGCGCGCGACGCGCCGCGTCGAGACGCCGAAACCGGCCCTTTGACCGAAATGTGACAGAGCCGCCGTGGGGCCGCGCGCTATCCCCCGCTGCCCGAGGCGCGGCTCGCCGCCTCGGGTCACTCCGCGCAGTTTCCGAGCTCACTTCGAGCAGCCTCACCGACTTGAAGTCGCACCCGAAGCCCGTGACGAGGAGCCCCGTGAAAGACCCTGTCGAAGCCGCCTCCGGCCCGCGCCGCCCATTCGCGCCGATCGCCGTCGTCGGCGTCTCCGCCCTGTTCCCCGGCTCGCTCGACAAGACCGGCTTCTGGCGCGACATCCTCGCCGGCAAGGACCTGCTCGAGGACATCCCCGAGACGCACTGGCTGATCGACGACTACTACGACCCGGACCCGAGCAAGCCCGACAAGACGTACGCCCGGCGCGGCGCCTTCCTCGACGACGTGCCCTTCGACCCCATGGAGTGGGGCATCCCACCGTCGATCGTCCCGCAGACCGACACCACCCAGCTCCTGGCGCTCATCGTCGCCAAGCAAGTGCTCGACGACGCGACGCGCGGGCAGTTCGCGTCGATGGACCGCTCGCGCACGAGCTGCATCCTGGGGGTCACCTCGGGCCAGGAGCTGATGGGCTCGATGGTGGCGCGCCTCCAGCGCCCGGTGTGGGTCAAGGCGCTCCGCGAGAGCGGCATGGTCGAGAGCGAGGTGCAGGCCGTCTGCGATCGCATCTCCGCGAGCTACACGAAGTGGGAAGAGGCTGCGTTCCCGGGCCTGCTCGGCAACGTCGTCGCGGGGCGCATCGCGAACCGGCTCGACATCGGCGGCACGAACTGTGTGACCGACGCGGCGTGCGCGTCGACGTTCAGCGCGCTCTCGATGGCGGTGAACGAGCTCGCGCTCGGCCAGTCGGATCTCGTGATCGCAGGCGGCTGCGACACGATGAACGACATCTTCATGTACATGTGCTTCTCGAAGACGCCGGCGCTGAGCCCCTCGGGCGACTGCCGGCCCTTCAGCGACAAGGCTGACGGCACCATGCTCGGCGAGGGGCTCGGCATGCTCGCGCTCAAGCGCCTCGAGGACGCCGAGCGCGATGGCGATCGCGTCTACGCGGTGATCCGCGGCATGGGCTCGAGCTCGGATGGCAAGGCGCTCAGCGTCTACGCGCCGCTCAGCAAGGGACAGGCGCGTGCGATCGAGCGCTGCTACGCGGGCGCGGGCTTCGGCCCCGACACGGTCGAGCTGGTCGAGGCGCACGGCACGGGCACCAAGGCGGGGGACGCCGCGGAATTCGAGGGCCTCAAGCTCGCGTTCGCGGGTGCGGCGCAGAAGCGCGCGGCCGAGGGCAAGAGCGCGCGCTGGTGCGCGCTCGGCAGCGTCAAGAGCCAGATCGGCCACACCAAGGCGGCCGCCGGCGCGGCGAGCCTCGTGAAGGCGGTGCTCGCGGTGCACCACGGCGTCCTGCCGCCCACGATCAAGGTCGACAGGCCGAACCCGAAAATGGGGATCGAGTCTTCGCCGTTCTACTTGAACACCGAGGCGCGCCCGTGGGTGAAGACCGGCGAACATCCGCGCCGGGCGGGCGTCTCGTCGTTCGGCTTCGGCGGTACGAACTTCCACGTGGTCGTGGAGGAGTACGAAGG
>JBKDQC010000496.1:0-1759 GCA_046342295.1 Deltaproteobacteria bacterium
CGGCGAGTGGGAGGGGCTGCGGGCAGACCCTCCGGCAAGAAACATCAGAGCATGAGTCAATCCAAGTGACTCATGCTCTGAGATAAGAAACCTCATGCGTCGGCCTCGAATTGCGGAGCGGGATCGGGTCAGCTCGTCGGCTCGCTCCTCGAAGAGCGCGACGACATGAACACTCCCCATGGGAATCCGCCGGAGGTCTGGGGCCCCGGACTTCGCCTGGCACGCCTGGCCGCGCGGCCGCTCGAGCGCTTCCTCCGCATCCAGGCAGCGAGCGGTCTTCTCTTGCTCGCGTCGGCCGCGATCGCGTTCGTCTGGGCGTCGTCGCCGTGGTCGGAGACCTACGTGCGGTTGTGGGAGACGCGCGTCGGCCTCGCCGTCGGCGGCGCCACCTTCGAGCGCTCGCTCCGGTGGGTCGTCGACGACGGCCTCATGGCCATCTTCTTCTTCGTGGTGGGCCTCGAGATCCGCCGCGAGATCCACCACGGCGAGCTGAGTGAGCTGCGGCGCGCCGTCCTTCCGCTGGCTGCGGCGCTCGGCGGGATGGTCGTGCCCGCCCTCTTCTACGTCGCGCTCGCAGGCGAGGCGGCGCCCCGCGGGTGGGGCGTGCCGATGGCGACGGACATCGCGTTCGCGCTCGGTGTGCTCGCGCTCCTCGGGGATCGCGTGCCACCCGCGCTGCGCGTGCTCCTGCTCGCACTGGCGGTCGTCGATGATCTGGGCGCGATCCTCGTCATCGCAGTCTTCTACAGCGAGCCCCTCCAGCCCACGGGCCTCGGGGTCGGCGTGGTGGCCCTCGGAGCGATCCTCGCGATGCAGCGCCTGGGAGTCCGGCGCAAGGCCGCGTACGTCGCTCCCGCGATCGCGGCGTGGGCAGGCGTCTACGCGGCGGGGGTGCACCCCACCATCGCGGGCGTGATCGTCGGGCTGATGACGCCCGTCCGCGCGTGGCTCGGACCCGAGGGCTTCCTGCGCGAAGCGCCCAAGCTGCTCGACGAAGTCGCGCAGCAGACGCGAGCGGCTCGCCCGGACGCCCCCGCCCTGGCGGGCACGCTCTCGAGCATCGATCACCTGCGCCGCGAGGCGATGTCGCCGGCCGAGAGCCTCATCGAGGCCCTGCACCCGTGGGTGGCCTACGGGATCATGCCGGTGTTCGCGCTCGCCAACGCGGGCGTGCCGCTCGCGGGGCTCGAGCTCTCCGGGGAGGGAGCGACCGTCGCCGTCGGTACGGGCGTCGCGCTCGTGCTCGGCAAGCTGGTCGGAGTCGTGGGGGCTGCGTGGCTCGCCACGAAGGTGGGGCTCGCAGTGTTGCCGAGGGGCGTCGATCTGCGGCACCTCGTCGTGCTCGGTGCGGTCGCGGGGATCGGCTTCACGATGGCGCTGTTCGTGGCCGGGCTCGCGTTCGTCGAGCCCGAGCGCCTCGCGGCGGCCAAGCTGGGTGTGCTCGTCGGCAGCGCGATCGCTGGCCTGACCGCGCTCGCGCTCGGTCGGCTTCTCTTGCCGGATACGCCCGCCGCCGGCGCGCGCACCGCCGACGAGGCCGAGGCCTCGACCGAGCTCTGACGCGTCGGCCGCCCGCCACGCGATGCGCTCGAGGCCGGGCTCAGCGCGGGATCAGTCCGAGTGCCACGTACTCTCAGAGCATGAGTCACTTGGATTGACTCATGCTCTGACGTTTCTTGCCGGAGGGTCTGGCCGCAGCCCCTCCCTCTCGCCGAGTGAATCGGCGAGAGCCTCCCTCCCGCCGATTCGAGCCCGTGGC
>JBKDQC010000497.1:0-4720 GCA_046342295.1 Deltaproteobacteria bacterium
TCCGGTCGAGGGCCTCCGCATCGTGTTGTCGCCCTTGTCTTGCGGGAGCACTGCGATGAACCGCTCTCGGTGCGCGGCGTCCTGCAGAACGCCGCCGGTGAGGTAGACGTCCGCCTCGGAGCCGAGCGGGTGCCAGAGGAACGACACGGGGAGACGCTCGCCCTCGCGCGCGTCCGTCGGGACGACGAGGATGAAGGTGCGGCTCGCGCCCGAGGTCGTGACCGTGTTCGAGCCCGGAACGAGCGCGGGGCACGCGCCGCCGGAGTAGGCCGCCAGCGGCGCAGGCATGGGCGCGCCGCTCGGCCGTGGCATCGCGCAGAGGTGCGTCGGCATGGGCGGCGCCGTCCAGGCGTCCTCCATCGGCGGCGCCGAAGCAGCGTCCGCCCCGCCCGAACCGGAGTCCGGACCGCGCGGGCGTGCGTCCGCCGCGGCGTCGCCGTGCAGGCCCATCGACCCCGCGTCCGTGCCGCCACCCGAGCCGGCTGCGTCGGTGCCGCTGCCGCGAAGGTCGCCGTTGCAGGCCAGCAGTCCAGAGCACCCCAGCGCCACACACCACATCACCGTCTTGATTCGCATGCGAGGTCCTGAGCAAAGGCCGGGCCCGGAGGTGAGCAGGCGGCGCAGGGCGCGACCCGCATGCGTGACCGCGAACCGAGGGCTCCTTTCCCTCCAAGGGCTGTGCACGGTCATTGCTTTCGAGGCAGCGAAGTCCCTTCCTCGAGGCCCGCTGGGGTCGCACGGGCCCGGCGTGGTCGGCCCCACCTTTGGCGACGTTGAACCCTATTCAACTGCGACAGGGCGGCGCATCGCGACGAACCGAGCTGCGGATCGGCATCATTTCTCGGGCTGCCTCGCGACGGTCCGGTCATTGCTCCTCGGGCAGGTCATGCGAACCAACCTCGGCGTCTCCCTCTGCTCCACCTTGCTGGTCCTGCTCGCCGCGTGTGAGTCGTCGACGTTGGGCGGTCGCATGAGGCCACCCGTCTCCAGTCCGATGCCGACACCGCCCGACGCGTACTTCGTGCGACCGGACGCGGGCATGGCCGCTCCGCCCGGGGACGCGGGCGCGCGCACACCGCAGGCCTCGGCCCTGCCGTGCGACGTGGAGGCGGCGCTCGTGCGGGCGTGCTCGACGTGCCACGGTGCGACGCCGACGGGAGGGGCGCCGATGTCGCTCGTCACCCACGCCGACCTCCATCGCATGGCGCCCTCGGGCGTGCCGATGTGGGAGCGTGCTGCGGCGCGGCTCGCGGACGGCAGCATGCCCCAGCGCCCCATCACGATCTCGTCGGAAGACCGCGCAGCCCTCGAGGCGTACTTCGACGCCTCCGCGATGCCCACCCGTCCTGCAGGAGAGACGTGCGATCCCGTGGCACCGCCCGTGGTCGACGAGGTCGGCCCCGCCGCGCTCCCGTGCACGCCGAGCCACTCGTTCCGCGCCCACGCGCCCGGTGACCGGACTCGCCCCTTCACGCTGTCGGTGCCCGAGCGGACGCCCAACCAGTACACGTGCTTCGTGTTCGAGAACCCCTTCCCCGCTGGCACGGAGGCGACCGCATGGGCGCCCGACATCGACGTGGACCGCGTCCTGCACCACTGGATCCTGTGGGGGAGCGACACCGCGCCCAGGGGCGGGGCGGACATCGTGACCTGCGACGTGCTGCCCACCGGGGACGCGGCGTTCGTGATGGGCTGGGCGCCAGGAGGCCGCAACGTCGTCTTGCCGGACGACGTGAGCCTCGAGCTGCGCCACCGCTACTACTACCTTCAGGTGCACTACTACGACACGACGGGCGCGACGGAGAACGACCAGACCGGCGTCTCGATCTGCACCACGCCGACCCCCCGCGCCAACACGGCGGGCGTGCTCACCGTCGGTGACGTCGGCCTCTACATCCCGCCCCGCGGCACGGGCAGCGGCGAGCACACCTGCCGCGATTTCACCGGGGAGCTGAACGTGCTGAGCTCGAGCGCGCACATGCACCAGATCGCCACGAGCTTCCGGAGCGAAGTGGTGCGCAGGGACGGCTCGAGCACGGTGCTCTCCGACATCCCGGTGTGGGACTTCGGGGATCAGCAGGTCACCTTCCAGGATCCCATCGTTCGGGTGAGCCCAGGCGACGGGATCCGCGTTCGCTGCAACTACCGGAACCCGGAGTCGTATCCAGTGACGTTCGGGGAGAACTCCGAGCAGGAGATGTGCTTCGACTTCCTGATGGTCTACCCGATCCGGAACGTCCGACGGCCCATCTGCGTCAGCATCTTCTGACGGCGCGCGCCACCCGCGTCAGAGGGGCACCACCCGCGGGGCGGCCGCTTCGTGAGGTTCGGCGGCCGCGCCCTGCAGCCGGGAGAGGTGACGCGCGAAGCGCCACATGACCCACAGGTGCGCGAGGGCCTGGGTGCGCCGGTAGAGCAACCAAGGGAGGCTCGGGATGTAGTCGTGGATCGCCGCGAGCATCGTCTGCGAGCCCCGCAGTTCTCGCAGCTCGAGTCGACCGCGGCCGTCGTCGTTGGAGAGCAAGCCGCCGACGATGTGAAGAAGAGGACGGTCCTCGCTGCTGCGCTCCGGCGCGAGGCGGAGCTCGAGCAGCGAGACCTGCGTGCCTGCGATGGCGATGCGCGCGTGCGTGTCACCCTCGGAGAGATCGACCCGCAGAAGAGGTCGCATCGCGCGCTCGAGCCAACGGAAATACTCGACCGCGGCCCACCGCGCGCGGCGTCCGCGCGGCAGGGTCAGGCGCTGCACGCTTCGCACGCGGCGCGGCGCGCGCCTGGAGGGACCCGGCGGCAACGACGTTCGGGCGGTTCGTGGTGGCGAGTCGAGCGAGGCGATGGACTGCGCGAGGATCTCGCGGAACGGGACACCGGCCACGCCCGCCTCGTCCGCGAGCGCTCGATCGCGGGCGACCATCTCGTGCCGCAAGCTCTGCACGAGGGGCCCCACGAGCTCGAGCGAGGCCCCGGAGAAGAGAGACACCCAGAGCGTCGAGAGCGACGGGGAGAAGAAGGGCACGCTGAGAAGCCAGCGCCGCTTGCCGAGCGCTTCGGCCGTGAGCTCCATCATCTGCCGGTACGTGAGGACATCGGGTCCACCGACGTCGTAGGTGTGACCGAACGTGCTCTGGCGTCCGATCGTGTACGAGAGCAAGCGGACGACGTCTTCGAGCGCGATCGGCTGGGAGCGCGTCTGTGCCCACGCGGGGCAGACCATCACGGGCAGCCGCTGCACGAGCCGCGCGAGGATCTCGAACGAGGAGCCCCCGGGCCCGACGACCATCCCCGCGCGCAACGTGGTCACCGGGACGCCGTGCGCTGCGAGCGCTCGCTCGACCTCCACGCGGGACTCGAGGTGCTTCGAGAGCCTCCCCGCCTCGGGAACGAGACCTCCGAGGTACACGATCTGCTCGACCCCCGCCTTGGCGGCGGCCCGCGCGAAGTTGTCGGCGCAGAGGAGGTCGAGGTCCTCGAAGCGCGCCTGCGTGAGGCCGTCGCTCGGCATCATCGAGTGCACGAGGTACACGGCGAGGCGCGAACCCTCTAGCGCGCGCGCGGTGTCGTGCATCGAGAAGAGGTCCACGGCGCGCCACTCGTCGTAACCCTCGCCGGGTTGTCGCGGGCCGCGGCTCAGGCCGACGATGCGGAACCGGCCCGCCTCGCCGAGCGCGCGCCCGAGCGCCCGCCCGACGAAGCCCGAGGCGCCAGCGATGACGAGCAGAGGAGGAGGCGTCGTGGTCATGCCGGCGATACTGTTGCCACGACGCGGCACGGGGAGCCCCTCGGCTCGAAACCCTCCGGGGTCTCGGCGGGCCCGCGCTTCACCCCGTGGTGATCGCGCAGAGCGAGCCGTCTCGCCCGCGGACCGCGATCGCCCACTCCGACGCGAGCACGGTCATGTCCCCGGCAAACGCGATCGCCTGCGTTTCGTGGCGCGCCTCGTGAACGAGGTCGCTGAGCGATTCCTTGTTCGCGCGCGCCTTCGCCAGCGTCGCGAGGCGCTCTGCGAGCCCCGGCACGTCCGGGTGGCCGAAGCGCATGCGCTCCTGGCCGCGCTCGTCGTGCCACACGACGTGGGCTTCCCCTTCCTCGTCGGACTGCTCGGTGAAGAAGCCCGAGCCACCGGGCGCGAGCCAGGTCGACCCCGGCGAGGACACCTCCCACGTGCGTAGGGTCGCGAGGGTGGCGCGATCGAGGAGGTGGAGGGGCCGCACGAGCCCGTGCTGCGCCCGAACCCAGAGGCCCTCGCGTGCGACCCCTTCGAGAGACACGTCACCCTCGAAACGATCACCGAGCTCGTGCCGCACCGTCTTGCCCGTCGCGAGGTCGAGGCAGAGCAACCCCGCCTCGCCGGAGACCGCCATCCAGCCAATCGCGCCGTCGAGCAGCGGGCTGCCCGGCATGCCCGGCTCCCGCTTGTGCTCGTACACGGTGCGCTTGGCGAAGCTCGACGGGTCGACGTGCACCAAGACGATCGTCTTGGGCGTGAGCGCAGTGACGAAGAGACCGTCTTCGCGCCACACCACATCGTTGATCTCTGCCTTCGTCGCGATCTCCACGCGCGCGAGCTCGGCACCCGTCGTCCCATCGGCGACGCGGAGCTCCTTGACGCCGGTGGCGAGCCGGGCTCCGTCCGGAGAGAACGCAGCCGCCTGAGGAACGACGGTGCCGTTGCCACCGATGTCGAGCTGTCCGAGCGCACGTGACGCGAGCCCATGTGCAC
>JBKDQC010000498.1:0-3247 GCA_046342295.1 Deltaproteobacteria bacterium
CAGCTCGCTCAGCCGCGACGCGATGCGCAGACGGTCCTTGTCTTCGACGACGCGCGTGACGGCCTCGAGGATCGCGCGTCGCACTTGCTCCGCGCCCGCGCCGAAGGGCACGCCGCAGCCGTCGCGCACGAGCCTCGAGGCAACGCCGTACGCCGCGCGCTCGTGCATCACGTCCGCGTGCGCCTGACACACGAGCACCTCGGGCTGGCTCGCCGCGAGCGCGCGCACCCACTCCTGACGCACCCGCGACTTGCCCACGCCCATCTCGCCCGTCAGCACGACCGCCGCCGCGGTGCCCTCGTCGAGCACCGCCGAGAGCGTCAAGTCCAGCACCGACAGCTCGATCTCGCGCCCCACGCAGGGCATCGCGCGGCCGAGCAGCGTCCGGGCGCCCGCGGGCCCCGTGCGCTCGCCCACCAGCCAGCGGCGGCCCCCCTCGCTCCGCACCTCGAAGCGGTCCTCCACGAGGCGCGCCACGGTCTCGTCGACGAAGACCGGGCTCGACGCGCTTGGCCCCATGACCGACGAGCCTCGCCCACGCGCCGCGGCGAGCAACGTCGCGGCGCGGTCCACGGCCTCACCGACCGGCAGCGCCTCGTCGACCGAGGCACGCCCCGAAGCCAACACCTTCGCGCCGTCGCCGGAGAACGGCGCGAGCTCGAGCGCCGCGCCCGCCGCGCGACGCGCGATGTCGGACGCGGTCCCCTCGCCGCTCCAGACGAACACCTTCGTCCCGTCTCGCAGCATCTCGTGCCGCGCGCCCTCCACGAGCGATTCCGAGACGCTCGGAGGCGCCGATTGTCGCAGCGTGCGCCCGCCCGACAGCGTCGCCATCTCGTCCGACTCGGGAGGCACCGCGGGGCGCGCCATCAGCACGCACGCGAAGCGCTGCTCGCGTGCGCGGAGCACACCCGAGCTCGTATCGGGCTCGGGGGCCGGCTCGCCCGCGAGCGCTTCGAGCGCGCGTGCGACCTCCTCCGCGCTCGCGGGCCGCCTCGAGGGCTCCTTCTCGAGCAAGCGCGCGACGAGCCGTTCGAGCCCGGACGGACACTCCGGGCGTCGCGCCCGCAGAAGAGGAGGATCTTCCAGCACCACCTTCGCCAGCGTCGCGACCGGGCTCGCGCCGCGGAATGGAGCCGTCCCCGCCACGCACGCGTACAGCACCGCACCGAGAGAGAACAGGTCCGAGCGCGCATCGATCGGCTCGCCGCGCGCTTGCTCCGGGGACACGTAGCCCGGCGTCCCCACCAAGACCCCTGCCGAGGTTCGCTCCTCGTGGAGCGCCGTGGCCTCCAGGCTGCGCACGGTCCCGAAGTCGAGCAGCTTCGAGCGTCGCCCGGGGCCGCGCAGGAGCCTCACGTTCCCGGGCTTGAGGTCACGGTGCACGGTCTTGGCGGCGTGCAGCGCCGAGAGCGATTCCGAGAGCTCGACGCCCAGCGCCACCGCCTCCTCGATCTCCAGGGGCCCACGTCGAAGACGCGCGCGCAGATCTTCCCCCTCCACCCACTCCATCGCCAGCCACAGCTCCCCCGCCTCGCTCACCCCGTCCGCGACGTGCCGCACGACGCCCGGGTGCGCCAACGCTCGCAACACCTGCGCCTCGCGGCGGAAGCGCGCCGCGTCCTCGGCGTCGGCGCGCAGCATCGTCTTGAGCGCCACTTCCCGATCCGTCTCGCGATCGTGCGCGCGAAAGACGACGCCCATCCCGCCCTCGCCCGCGACCGACACGAGCTCAAAGCGACCCGCGATGACCTCTCCGACCTGCACGCGCACCCGATGTTACCCCGCTCCCGACCCAGGAGGTGACGCCGGAACGAAGCGCAGGGCGGTCGTAGCGGCTCCCGTTCCCCGCAACCGGGGCAGGTCCTTGTCCGCGCCGCCCGACATCGGCACCGGAGAGTTCCGGTCGAGGCGCACGCGTGACGACGCAGGGCCCATGCCCGGGGGCGAAGATCGGCCCGACGGTCCCCGGGGCGGATCCCATGCTCAGACTTTCTTGGACTAGAATGGTCCATCCTCCTCGCTGGGTGCGGACATCGCGCGCGCGGAGAGGTCCACGCAGGCTCGAACGATGCCCCGCCGCTCCTCCCGCCCTACCCGTTCGACACCTCCGGCCTCGCGCCATGGCGCCGCTCCGCGCAGCCGCAGCCTCGGGCTCGCGCTCGACCCGGAGGATCCGCGCTCGCTCTACCAGCAGCTCTTCGACGAGGTCGTCCTACGCATCACCAGCGGCGCCTTCCCTGCGGGGTTCCGGCTGCCGCCGACGCGCCAGCTCTCGCAGGAGCTCGACGTACATCGCAACACCGTCGTGCGCGCGTACCGCGACCTCGAAGAGGCGGGCTTCGTCGAGTCGACGGTCGGCCGCGGGACCTTCGTGAAGGCCATGGCCCGCGCCCAGGGGGGCAGCGCGGTCGCGGTCGGCGCGGCCGCCGCTCCAGCGCTCGCGACGGCGCCAGGCTCGGCGGGACCGTCTCTCCCTTGGGCCTCGCTGCTGGCGGAGCGCGCCACCAGCGAGCCCATCCGCCGCGTCGCGCGGCGCGCGCGGCGTCCACTCTTCGGCTCGGCGATCGATCTGTCTCGCCTCCAGCCGGGCCCCGATCTGCTGCCGGTGAAGCTCCTCACGCGCTGCCTCGAGCACGTGCTCGACCGGAGCGGTGGACGCGCGCTCGGCTACGCGCCGCTCGAGGGCGCGTCGGCGCTCCGCGAGCAGATCGTGGCCGACCTCGCACGCCAGGGCGTGCCCGCCTCCGCGGACGACGTGATCGTCACGAGCGGCAGCCAGCAGGCGCTCGACATCCTCGTGCGGGCGCTCGTCGACCCAGGCGACACGGTGCTCGTGCAGGCACCGACCTACGGCGGGATTCTTCAGATCTTCGCGGCCGCGGGAGCGCGCGTCGAGGGACTCCCCAACGACGCGGAGGGTCCGCTCGTGCCGACCGCGGCGCGCGGGCGGCCCAAGCTCGTGTACCTGATGCCCAACCACGCGAACCCGACCGGCGGCTGCATCAGCGAGAGGCGGCGCCGCGAGCTCGTGGCATGGGCGCGCGGTCGCGGCGTGCCGATCGTAGAGGACGACTACGCCGAGGATCTCGAGCTCGACGATCAGCCCACCCCCCCCGCAATGCGCGCGCTCGACGGCGAGATCCTCTACACGTCGAGCTTCAGCAAGCGCCTCGTGCCGGCCCTGCGCATCGGCTTCGTCCTCGCGCCCGAGGCGCTTCGACCGACGCTCTCCGCGCTCCAGCAC
>JBKDQC010000499.1:0-1059 GCA_046342295.1 Deltaproteobacteria bacterium
ACAGACGATCGAAGTGCCGAAGATCGTTCCCGACGTGACCGAGGATCAGTGGCACTCGGTGCGCTGCCTGAAGTGCCAGCGCGTCACCCAGGCCAAGCCCAAGGGTCGGCAGCGCGGCATGTGCGGTCCGAACCTCATCGCTATCCTTTCCCTCCTCGTCGGGGTCTACCACCTCAGCCGAAGACAGGCGGCGCGGTGCGTGGGCGACCTTCTCGGAGTCGACATCTCGGTTGGCCTGGTCAGCAAGCTCGAGAAGCGAGTCGGCGCGATGCTCAAGCCTGCGCACGACGAGGCCGCGCGTGTAGTCCAGGACGCGAACACGAAGGACCTCGACGCGACCCCGTGGCTTCGCGACGGCGTGAGCGAGACACTCTGGGTGATCGCAAGCAAAGCCGCCGAGGTCTTCCACATCGTGGCGAACGGCTCGCAGGCCCTGCTCCAGCCGCTCATGGGCGCTCTCAAGGGCGTCTTGATGTCGGACCGCGGCTCTCAGTTCGGCTTCTGGGCAATGGAGTGCCGCCAAATCTGCTGGGCCCACCTCAGCCGCAAGTTCGTCGCGCATGGCGACGACAAGGACCCCCGAGCGCGCGATGCCGCGGGAAAGCTTCTCTTGCTCACTCAAGCCATGTTCTCTGCATGGCACAGAGTCCAGGACGGAACGGACAACCGCGCATCGTTTCAGGTCTTCGTCGAGAACTTGCGTCCGGTCATCGAGGGTCACCTCGAGGGCCTGGCGGCGTTGGATATCCGAGGAGTCAGTGGTTCGTGTACCGACATCCTCAGGCATCGCGCCGCCTTGTGGACGTTCGCCTACGAGCCCGATGTGGAGCCGACGAACAATCACGCCGAGCAACTCGTCCGCGCCTTCGTGATGTGGCGAAAGAAGACCTTCGGAAGCAGGAGCGAACGCGGAGACCGCTTCGCCGAGCGCGTCATGACCGTGGTCGAGACTTGTCGCAAGACCGACCGTCACGTTCTCTCCTTCCTCCGCGACACGATCGACGCCTCGCTACGAGGCAAGCCCGCGCCGAGTCTCATCCTGAACCCGTGAACGGGTAC
>JBKDQC010000500.1:0-5733 GCA_046342295.1 Deltaproteobacteria bacterium
CTACCACCTCCTCCGCGCTCCGGTGAGCCGGCTGCTCGGCGCGAGTCGAGAGGCCGGATCGAGCCCATGGACCGAGATCGTCCCGGAGAGCGACGCGACCCTCGACGGCTTCGCCGTCCTTCGGGATCGCATCGCGCTTCAC
The DNA here is from genome assembly GCA_046342295.1 of Deltaproteobacteria bacterium. Classification (GTDB taxonomy): domain Bacteria; phylum Myxococcota_A; class Polyangia; order Polyangiales; family Sandaracinaceae; genus JAFLCL01. Next base: position 143 of record JBKDQC010000500.1, read on the forward strand.
GAGATCGTCGACGTGCGCTCCCGTGTACGCCTCGTGCGCATGGACGGCCGCTCGATCGGAGAAGTCGCGTTGCCTGCCCGCGGTGAGGTGTCGAGCTTCCACGGCGATGCCGCGACCGGCGAGCTCGTGCTGGGGTTCTCGAGCTTCGTGAACGCACCGTCCCTTCTCTCGCTCGGCGCCCGTGCCACGACGACGTCGGCGGTCACCGAGGTGGAGTGCCCGGTGGACCTCTCGCAGTACGAGACCAGCACGGCGCGGGTGCGCTCTCGCGACGGGACCGAGGTGCCCTTGACGCTCGTCCACCGCCGCGGGCGGGTGCCCGACGGTCGAGCCCATGTGCTCCTCTACGCCTACGGCGGCTTCAACATCTCGATCATGCCGGCGTTCGCCCGCCATCCCCTCTACTGGCTCGAGCGGGGCGGGGTCTACGCGGTCGCCAATCTCCGCGGCGGAGGCGAGTTCGGCGAGGAGTGGCACCGCGCGGGAAACCTCGAGAACAAGCAGCGCGTCTTCGAGGACATGGAGGCTGCGATACGGTGGCTCGGGGGCGAGGGCGGGTGGTCGAGCCCGTCGCGCATCGCGATCACGGGCGGGTCCAACGGGGGCTTGCTCATGGGCGCAATGATCACCCGTGCTCCCGAGACGTTCCGCGCGGCGGCGACCTACGTCGGGCTCTACGACATGGTCCGCTACCACCGGTTCCCGCCCGCGAACATCTGGACGACCGAGCTCGGCAGCCCCGAGGTCGAGGAGCAGTTCCGCTGGCTCCACGCCTACTCGCCGTACCACAGGGTGCGTGACGGCCAGACGATGCCGTTCGTCCTCGTGGAGACCGCCGACAACGACACGCGGGTGTACTGGGGACATTCGACGAAATTCGCCGCTCGCCTCCAGGATGCGACGGCCTCGCCCGACCCGAACGTTTGGTTCTTCCGCGAGCAGCACGCGGGGCACGGGGCTGGCGTCCCGGTCTCGGTGCTCGCCGAGCGCTATGTCCGGATGTACGCGTTCCTGGAGCACGCGCTGGACGTTCCACCTCCGCCCCCGACGTGAGGCCGCAAGAATTCACTCCCAACGACGCCGCCAGGGGCGGTATCCTGAGAGCATGGGCCCGCGATGAGCAGGCCGGACCCGCATGGGGATCAAAGAAGAACCGACAGTCCGACTGGCTCCCGTCGACGCTCCAACTCCCCAGGAGGGGCTGGAGCGGAATCGGGCACGCCTGATCGTGGTCGCGGGCGACAGCGTCGGGTGCGCATTCCCGGTGACCGACGGCGCGGTCCTCGGGAGAGGCGAGGTCGCGGTCCGCGTCCTCGGCGGCGAAGTCTCGCGCCGGCACGCTCAGTTCCGGGTGCAGGATGGGCGCTACTTCGTGCGCGACCTCGCGTCGATGAATGGGACCCACGTCAACGGGTCGCGGATCCTCGAAGAGCGCGAGATCCTCGAGGGCGACAAGGTCCAGGTGGGCGCGATCGTGCTTCGCTTCGCCCTCTTCGACGACCTCGACGAGCGCTTCCAAGCGCGGATGTTCGAGTCCGCTCTGCGAGACCCGCTGACCCGCGCGTTCAACCGGAAATACCTGGAGGAGCGCCTCGACAGCGAGTTTGCGTACTCGCTCCGGCACGGCACGCCCCTCACGCTGCTGCTCTTCGATGTCGACCACTTCAAGAACATCAACGACAGCCTCGGACATCTCGCGGGGGACTCGGTGCTCACGCAGCTCGCAGACCACGTGCTGCGAGTCGTCCGGGCCGAGGACGTGCTCGCGCGTTATGGCGGCGAGGAGTTCGCGATCGTCTCGCGCGGGATCGACCGGAACGCGGCGCAACAGTTCGCGGAACGTCTCCGGGCCTCCGTCGAGCGCGGTCCGTTCGTTCACTCCGCCCGCGAAACGCAGCCGCCGTCCGACCCTGCGTCACTCTCGTTGCGCGACACGGGGAGGGTCACGTGGACGGACCCGTCGAAGGCGACCCGCGTCCCGCTCACCATCAGCGTGGGCGCAGCCACGATGCCCGACCCGGAGATCGGCCAGCCGCTTCAGCTCCTCGCGCGGGCGGACGATGCGCTCTACCGGGCCAAGGCCGCTGGCCGCAACCGGGTGCGGGTGCACGGTCTCGTTTGAGCTCGCGGGCGCGCGCCTCCCGCGCTGCGGTCAGAAACGGAAGCCTGGCCGAGAACAACCCGGCGGCCACCGCACCGAAGCTTCACGCGTCACCGCCGTCGCGCGAGGTCAACTGGGCGAGAACCTGGTCGTCAGGCTCCGCGATGGACTCGCCCGGGATTCGGTAGGAGCCGTCGAGCCACGCGCCCAGGTCGACGAGCTTGCACCGCGCGGAGCAGAACGGAAACGTCGACGCTTGTGGCGCGCCCGTGTCGGGGTGCGCCCGCGGCTCCGCGGTCACCGGACGTCGGCAGATGGGACAGTCGCTCATTGGTAGATCCTGTCCTTTCACTTGATGTGAGTCATCTGTGAAAGGGCAGGACCCCCTTTCAATCCGTGCGTGCGGATTTCCCGCACACGGCTTAGGGCCCGTGCAGAAACAACCAGATCGGATCGGCGTCGCGGCGCCCATCGTGGTCGTTCTCGCCTTCGCTCGTGCGCGCCTCGGCCCACGCATTGACCTCGATTGACGAGCGTTGACCTCGCCGCCGCGGTACCGTGTCGCCGTTCGGCCCGCGTGCCGACGCGGAGGAACGATGCGTCAGGGTCTCGGTTCGGTCGTCTTCGTGCTCGCGCTCGCCAGCGGCGCGCCGGGCTGTTGCTTCACGGGAGCCGGCACGCCGCGCAGCACGGGCTCGGCACGCGCCCCCACCCAGCCGACGGCGGAGTCCGCCGGCGAGACGGAGCGCCGCCGCCTCGAGGGGTTTCTCCGCGACGGCGTCGGGCACGGGGACGGCGAGGGCGCCCAGGCCATCGCGCTCGTGGTGCACGAGGTCCTCGAGCCGCGTGACTCGGTGGTGGTGCGCACCAGCACGCCGGGCGCGCCGCGCCGCATCGTGGTGCTGGTGACGTTCGACGACGACGCGACCGAGGGGCTCGCCCATCTCGACGACGCGCGCCGCACCGAGTACCTCGACGGCATCCTCGCGGCGCTCGACGAGGACTTCGCCGCCGGCAGCGCCGACGTCGGCATCGCCATCCGCGGGACGTGGGCCTACGGCGCGGTGCTGGTCCGCCGCGTGGGCAGCACCGCGCACTACGACACCCGCGCGTTTGCCTCGACGGCGGAGCTCGACGCGCTGCTCGGCGAGATGCGCTGAGCGTGCGGATCCGCGTGGCCCCGGGGCGCCCTTCCGGTCCACCCTCGCGACGCCATGCTGGCCCTGCCCGGTACCCCCGCCTTCACCGTCGCCCGCCTGGATCGCCGCCTCTCGCGCCTTCGCGCCACCCATCCGCGGGTGAGCGCTGTGCGCGCTTCGTTCACCTCGTGGCCGCGGCGCGCGAGCTCGGCGTCACTGACGGACGCACCGGCAGCATCACCGCCGTGCCGAGGTTCGGGAGTGACCTCGCACGCAACCTCCACTTCCACAAGCTGCTCCTCGATCGCGTGTGCGACGTGTTCGGGGCCTTCACACCCATCGCCGCGCCGACGCGAAATGAGCTCGCGGTTGGCGATCGCCGACGCGGCGCGAGGAGCGCGTGCCGGGGAACACCTGCGCCCGGAGCACGGCCGCAAGCGCCCACCAGTCGCTCGAGCGGAATGCGAAGCCCCTCGCAGCCCGATCATGCCCCCGCTTGACCCCCATGAGCGCCTCCGAGACCACCGAACCCGCACTTCATGGAGAGGCGGACGTTCGGAGCTTCTGCAGCTCGCCACGCTGGTCTTCGCGTGGATCGCAGCCGCCTTGGCGCCGCTCACGATCCGCCTCGTCGCCGCCGCAGCCAGGGAGCGCAAGGCCTTCGAAGACCAGGGGTTGGACCTCGGCCTCCGAGGGGCGTCTCGAGGCAGGCTTCGCGCTCCGTACCAAGACCGGTCAGAGGTCGAGCCGGAGCATGCTCACGAGGCGGAGGTCGGCGGGAGCCACGGCCGTCGGCGGCTGTGAGTCGTAGAGCACCGCGAAGGTCGCGCCGAACAGGAATTGCGTGCCGACACGTGAGAGGACCTCGAGCTCCTCGAGCACGCGGACATCGCCGAGCTCGTCGAAGCGGGGCTGACAGTAGAGCGTGTTCTGCACGAGCAGCTGATTCTCCAGCACCGCGAGGCGCAGCGTGAGGTAGCTGGTCCATCGGTGATCGAAGGTCTCCGGTGCATCCGGAGCGCCCGGCTGCACCGAGACGCGGTCGTGCTCGAACATGTAGCCCGAGCCTGCCCACGCCATGAAGATCGGCTCGTGGACGATGTCCACGCGGAGCCCGAGCCCCGCGACGACCCGCAGGTTGAGTCGCTGGAACTCGTTGTGCTGGACCTGGGCGAACAGGTCCGAGCCGACCCGCTCGTGCCACATCGAGGTCCAGCGGGCGTGGGCGAAGGCCTGGTTGAGGAAGGGTGCACCGGCACGCGCGGCCCAACGACCACTCGCCGTCAAGAAGACACGATGCGCGACGAAGGGGAGCGGCGGTGGCCCGTCCTCGGGCGCGGCTGGCGTGCGGTGGAGGGTCTGCATCTCGATGCGCCCTGCGCCCCCGACGTCGAGCAGCTCGACGTTGCCGCGGAGCAAGGCGAGGCTCGCGTCCGCGCCGCCGGACCAGCCCTCCCTGAGCGGGTTGGGCCGCAGGACCTCGGCGTTGGCCTGGGCGGCCGCGTGTGATGCGAAGAGCCAGAGGAGCGGGACGACGACGAACGAGGTGCGCATCCCGACACGCTCGGCCCTGAGGGCTGTCTCGGCCAGTGCAACACTCCAACCGTCGCCTTTCGTCTCGTGCAAAGATTCGGTGGCGTCCCGAGAACGCTCGGAGTTGCACGCGACGAAAGCCTCGGTTCCAGACGCGTGACGTGGTGGGCGGCTCGGGCGCGACCCAGCCTGGGCGCCGTGCACGTCCGTGTCGGGCGTGGAGGAGCCATCGCGATGAGCGGCGAAACGAGCCCGAGAGGCGAAGACCCAGAGGGACGCGAACCGACCCGAGGAGGGCCCGTCACCGTGGTCGTGCGGCGCCGGGTGCGTCCGGGGCACGAGGCCGCGTACGCGGACTGGCTCCGGCGCCTCGTGAGCGGCGCACGCGGCTTGCCAGGATTCTCCGGGAGCGAGCTCCGGCGCGAGGGCGCCGAGTACACGAGCGTGTTTCGCTACGACTCCCTCGAGCATCTCCGCGCGTTCGAGGCGAGCGAGCTCCGGCGCCGCGCGCTCGAGGAGGTCGCTCCGCACGTCGAAGGGGACGCGATCTGGCAAGAGCTCACCGGCCTCGAGCTCTGGTTCAGCGCTCCCGCGGGTACGGTGGTGCCGCAGCCCGACCGCTTTCGCATGGCGCTCGTCATGATCGTGGTCGTGTACGGGCTCGTGCTGTCGATCGGGTCGGTCGTCGGCGCGGTGCTCGGTGGTGCGCCGACGCCGGTGCGGCTCCTCCTCACCATCACCCTCGAGGGCTTCCTGATGACCTACGTGATCATGCCGCGCCTGACACGCCTCCTCGCCCGCTGGATCTATCCCTCGGT
>JBKDQC010000501.1:0-18178 GCA_046342295.1 Deltaproteobacteria bacterium
CGGCGTGCCCTGTGGCACGAGCGTCGGTCGCGCGTATGCCGTCCGTGCCGCGGCCCTCGCGCGTCGGCTCGGCGCAGGCGAGCCCATGGATGCCCTGGCGCTCTCGTCGGCGCTCGAGGCCGTCGTGGGCCTCGATCACCAAGGGGTCTCGATCCGCGAGGGCGATCGCGCGCTCGTGCGCGAGTCCTGGTTGCGCGTCGCGACCGTGCCGCCGGCGCGCCTGCGCGTGCATCGGTCCGGGGACGCGAGACCGCTCGGTGACGGGCGCACGCCGCGCCTCTCGAGCCTCGCGTTCCTCGACGAGCGCCGTCTTCTCGTGCGCGGGGAGCCGGCGCGCGTGCTCCACATCGAAGGCGACGCGCTCGTGCCGGATGCTGGCCCCGAGCGTCCGGAGCTCGCCGAGAGCCGCGTCCTCGATCCGGACCACGAGCTCGTGCTCGCCGCGATCGAGCGCAGCTGCGAGGGCACGGTCGTCGTGATCGCGCCGGTCGACGGCCCCGGGCGTCGCGAGATCCTCGTTTCGCCCCGCCCCGCGCCGGCCGTGGCCGAGTGCCCGACGATGCCCGAGGGCCACCGCGCCGACGACGGGGGCTTCGTCCCCCTCGGCTGGGCCCCGAGCGGCCTCGTTCTCGCGCGCGGAACGGAGTTGACCATGGTCCCTCTCGACGCGACCGGCGCACCGGCGGGCCCTCCGAGCGTGCTCGATCCCGAGACCGCCGCGCCGGCGCCGTTGGTCCCGGGCGCGGCGGTCTCCGAGGCGCAGGGCTTCGCGCTCGCATTTCCGTTCGGGATCGTCGTGGTCGATCGCGTCCGCCGCCGGCTCGGGCTCTACCGCGACGAAGACTTCGCTGTCCCGCAGGGCCTGCCGATCGACGTGGCGGTCTCGCCCTCGCTCGAGCGCGCGGCCTGGATCTGCGGAGGCTCGATCTGCTGGGCCGATCTGCGCGCCTCGGAGGCTCCCGCGGAGCCGATGCCGAGCGGCCCACCCGAGATGCCGCCGGGGCTCGGACTCCAGCAGTCGCCGACGCCCGAGCCATCGGCGCCCGAGCCGGCGGCGGAGTGAGGCGTGGTAGCGTGCGCGCGATGACGCGGACCTCCACGCGACCCTTCGCCCGCCCGCCGACGCTGCTGGCGCTCGCGATGCTCGGCGCGTGCGCGGCGGCTCCCGAGCCCGTCGGTCCGTGCGCGACCGACGTGCAGTGCCGCCACGACCGGATCTGCCACGAGGGCCGCTGTCGCTTCGACGACGAGGTCCGCGCGGAGCTCGCCGCACGTGCGCGTGCGCTCGAATCCCAGGGCGGCTCGGCCGAGCTCGACGCGGGCGAGCTGCCCGTCGACGCGCGCGTGCCGGACGCCTCGGTCTCGGGCGCCTCGGTCTCGGGCGCCTCGGTCTCCGGCCCAGGCCTCGCGGTCCACGCGCGCGCCGTCTTCATGGGCGACGCGCGCCACACCGGGCGCGCGAACGTGACGGGGCCGGCGACGCTCGCTTCCCCGATCCAGCTCCAGCGCTCTGGCGCTCGCATCTACGCAGCGCCCGTCGAGGGGGCGGATGGCACGCTCTACGTGGGCTCGCTCGATCACGGCTTCGCGGCGATCGCGCGCGATGGCTCGCTCCGCTGGCGCTACACCGGCGGCGACCGCTTCTACGGCAGCGCCGTCGTGCTCGCGGACGGTACGATCGTGGTCGGCAACCACGACGGCACGCTCGTGGGCCTCGATGCGCAGGGGCGGGTCCGCTGGCGCCTCTCGCTCGGCGGCCCCGTCGATGCCAGCCCGACCCTCGACGACGACGGCACGATCTACGTCCCCTCGACCGGTCTCTACGCGGTCGATGGCGCGGGTCGAATCCGCTGGCACGTCGCCGCCGCGGGAGAGGTCCGCACTCCACCCGCCGTGCACCCGCAGGGGCTCGTGCTGTTCGCCTCGGTCGACGGCGCGCTCTACGCGGTGCGGCGGGACGGCACGCTCGCGTGGGAGGCGCCGCTCGGCGCGAGCAGCGACTCGGGGCCAGCGATCGCCGACGACGGGACCATCGTGATCGGCGACGATCTCGGTCGCGTCACCGCCTTCGATGCGGCGGGCCAGCGTCGGTGGCAGGTGAGCACCGGTGCGGACGTGCGCGCGACGCCCGCCATCGCAGCCGACGGAACGGTCGTGGTCGGCTCCGACGACCGCAACGTCTACGGCATCGGTCTCGACGGCACGGTCCGCTGGCGCCACCCGACCGGGGGTCGCGTTCGCAGCTCGGCGCGCATCGACGCCGCGGGTCGCGTGTACGTCGGCTCGCAGGACGACTTCGTCTACGTGCTCGCGCCCGACGGCACGCTCCTCTCTCGCCACAACCTCGGCCAGAACGTCGACGCGACGCCGCTGCTCACGAGCGACGGTCGCGTCGTCGTCGGCGCCGACGACGGCGGGCTCTACGCATTCGGCCCGTGACGCGGCCCGTGTTCCCATCCGACCGGTCGACCCGACCCAGCCGAGCACGCCGTGAACCGTCCCCGGGCGCTCGTGCCGACGCCGCGTGCGCCGCGCCGTCGACGGGACTATGCTCGCGACATCGAGATGGGGCTCGCGCGGCTGTTGCGCGGAAGAGTGGGCAGGGTTGCCCGCGTTCACCGGCCCGGCCTACGCGGCGCTCGATGCGCGATGTCGCCGTCAAGTCGCACGCGCTGTCTCGATGGGAAGGTTCGTTTTGAGCATCAGCAGAGAGCGCGTCATGACCGCGCTCAAGTCAGGGGGCGATCGATCGCTCCACACCATGGAGATCGTCTCGGCGGTCGGGGTCTCGCGGAAAGACGCGCGAAAGGCCGCGGCGTCCGTGCGCGAGACGCTCGAGTCGCTCAAGTCGCTCGGGCTCGTGAAGGAGCTGCCCGGCTCGCGGTGGAAGGCGGTCGAGCGCAAGGCCCCCAAGGGCCGTCCGCGCGTGAACGAGGAATTGCTCATCCGGCAGGCCGAGCGTGCGCGCCGGCAGGCGGGCGCGACGGGGGAGGGCACCCGCGTCGGCGCCGCTCCGCACGACGGGGGGGCGCCGGACGCCCCGGCCGCGGTGGCCGCACCGGCTCCGCGCTGGGGGCGGGACACGAAGGTCGGTTGGCTCGCGATGACACCCCGCGGCTTCGGGTTCGTGACGCCGGACGAGGGCGGTGAGGTCTTCGTCTCCCCGCGCGGCCTCGGGCCCGCGCTCCACGGCGACCGCGTGCGGGAGAAGATCACCCCGACGATCAAGGTCTTCGAGGGCGCGGTCGTCGTGGTGATAGCGCGCGGCCTCCAGCGCGTGGCGGGCACGCTGGTGCGGACGCACGGGCACCTCTACATCCAACCGGGTGACCCTCGCCTGCCGCCGACCTTCGTCGTCGAAGGAGCGCTCCCGCTCGAGACGCGGCCGGGCCTCGAGGTCGTCGCGCAGCTCACGCGCTGGCCCTCGCGCGAAGGAGAGTTGCCGCACGCGCGCGTGCTCCGCGCGATGGGCCCGCGTGGTAGCGCGGCGGTCGAGGTCGAGAAGATCCGTATTCGCGACGGCATCTCGGAGGAGTTTCCCGAGGACGTGCTCTCGGAGGCCCTCGGCTTTCCCGCGGTGGTCGATCCCCTCGAGGTCGCGCGCCGCGAAGACCTGCGCGGGATCGCGCTCCTCACGATCGACCCGAAGGACGCGCGCGATCACGACGACGCGGTCTGGGCCGAGCGCACGAAAGATGGCTTCCGCGTCGTGGTCGCGGTCGCGGACGTCTCGCACTACGTGCGCGTCGGCACCGCGATCGACCGTGAAGCGCTGGGGCGCGGCTGCTCGATCTATCTCCCCGATCGCGCGATCCCGATGCTTCCGCCCGAGCTGAGCTCGAACCTCGCGTCGCTCGTGCCCGACGAAGACCGCCTCATGCTCGGGGTCGAGGTGCACCTGGGAAAGACGGGGCTCGTGCGCTCGTACCGCTTCGTCGAAGCGGCGATGCGGAGCCGCGCGCGCCTCACCTACGAGCAAGCGGCGCGGACGCTCGGGTTGACCGACGCCGGCGAGATCTCGCCGGAGGCCGAGGCGCACAAGCCCCTGCTCGAGACCCTGCTCGAGATCTCGAAGCTCCTCCGCGCACGCCGCAACAAGCGCGGCGCGCTCGGGTTCGAGCTGCCCGAGGCGAAGGTCCTCCTCGACGAGCACGGTGAGCCGCGCGACGTGGTCGAGCAGAAGGGCGACCCCGGGGTCAAGCGCGCCTACGAGCTCATCGAAGATCTGATGCTCCTCGCGAACGAGACCGTCGCCGAGCACCTCGCCAAGCAGGGCTTGCCTGCGATCTACCGGGTCCACGGCAAGCCGGACGCGGGCAAGATCGCTCAGTTCTCCGCGGTCGCCGAGGCGCTCGGTCTCTTCCGGGGGGCGGGGCCCAAGGGGCTGGGCTTCGAGAGCGACGAGGGCCCGAGCCCGAAGGAGCTCCAGGCGGTCCTCCACCGCATCGCCGGCACCCCGCTCGAGGGCGTGCTCGGATACCTGCTGCTGCGCTCGATGCAACAGGCGAGCTACCAGGTGGACGACATCGGCCACTTCGCGCTCGCCGCCCGCCACTACCTCCACTTCACCTCGCCGATCCGCCGCTACCCGGATCTCGCCGTGCACCGCATCGTGCGCGCGCTTGCCCAGGGCGAGAACCTCGAGGGCGACGCGCTGCGACGGCGCCTGGTCCCGCAGGCGGTGCAGTCGAGCCGCATGGAGCGGCGCGCGATGCAGATCGAGCGCGAGGTGCAGGCGATCTACCGCTGCATCCTGATGAAGAAGCGGGTCGGTGAGGAGATCGAGGGCGAGGTCACGGGCGTGGCCGAGCACGGCGTCGTGGTCACGCTCGATTCGCCCTTCGTCGAGGTGAAGGTGCCGATCGACCGTGTCGGCGAGGACTACTTCGAGCTCGACCGGCTCGGCATCGCGCTCGTCGGCAGCCGCAGCGGTCGCCGTGTCGCTTTGGCCGACCGCGTGCGCGTGCGCATCGACGACGCCTCGATCGAGCGCCGCGAGATCACCGCGACGCTCCTCGCAGGCGGCTCCGAAGGCCGCCCCGGCAAGGCGCGCCGGACCGAGCGTGGGCCCTCGCGGCGGGAGCCGGCCACACAGCGCGGGCGCGAGGGCGCCGGGCGCGTGGGCCGCACCGGCACCCTCCCCAAGCGCGGCGAGCGCGAGCGGCGTCCGTCGCGCGCCCCCAAGCGTCGCTGATCGGTGCCTCGCATCACGGAGGGCGAACTCGGGCGCGGGATCGGATATCGTCCCGGCCCCATGGCTGCCAAGAAGAGCGCCCCCAAGCCCGCAGCGGCTCCGAAGCCAACTGCCGCGAAGGAGAGCACCACGAAGCCGAGCTCCGGATGGAGCCGCGACCTGCCCACCGTTCCCGAGCTCATCGCGCGAAAGCGCGACGGCGGTGCGCTCAGCGAGCGCGAGATCAACGCGATCGTCGAGGGCTTCGTGAGCGGCGAGGTCGCCGACTACCAGATGAGCGCGCTCGCGATGGCGATCTACTTCAAGGGCATGAGCCCCGAGGAGACGACCGCCCTCACGCTCGCGATGCGTGACTCGGGGCGGGTGGTCGACATGCGCCCCGTGCGGGCGCGCAAGATCGACAAGCACTCGACGGGAGGCGTCGGGGACAAGGTCTCCATCTGCCTCGCGCCGCTCGTGGCGGCCTGCGGCGTGTCGGTGCCGATGGTCAGCGGCCGCGGTCTCGGGCACACGGGCGGCACGCTCGACAAGCTCGAGGCCATCCCCGGCTTCTCCGTGTCGATGGACGTCGACGCGTTCGTGCAGCAGGTCCGGGACATCGGCTGCGCGCTCATCGGCCAGACCGCCGACATCGCCCCCGCGGACAAGCGCCTCTACGCGCTTCGAGACGTCACGGCCACGGTCGAGTCGATCCCTCTCATCACCGCGAGCATCCTCTCGAAGAAGCTCGCCGAGGGCATCGATGGGCTCGTGCTCGACGTGAAGGTCGGCCGGGGCGCCTTCATGAAGACCGAGGCCGACGCGCGCGCGCTCGCGCAGTCGCTCGTTCGGGTCGGGACGCTGGCCGGCAAGGAGGTCACGGCGGTGCTGACCTCCATGGACGCGCCGCTCGGCCGCACGATCGGCAACGCGCTCGAGGCGCGCGAGGCGATCGAGATCCTGCACGGCAAGGGACCTCTCGATCTGCGCGAGATCACGCTCGTGCTCGGCTCCGAGATGCTCCTCATGGGCCGCGTCGCGAAGAACGACCGGGACGCGCGGCGCAAGCTCGAGGCCGCCATCCAGGACCGCAGCGGCCTCCGTGTGTTGCGGCAGGTCGTCGATGCGCAGGGAGGCGACCCGCGCGTGGTCGAGGATCCGTCGCTCTTCCCGCGCGCTCCGCGTGTGGTTCCGGTCGCCGCGAGCAAGCGTGGCCACGTGCAGCGGATCGACGCGCTCGCGCTCGGCCTGCTCGGCGTCGCGATGGGTGCGGGCCGGACGCGCGCCGATCAGGCGGTCGATCCGCTGGTCGGCCTCGTCCTCCACAAGTCGATCGGCGACAAGGTCGCCCCCGGCGACACGCTCTGCGAGCTGCACCTCGCCAAGGGTCAGGACGAAGCGCCTCTCCTCGAGCGCGCGCTCGCGGCGTTTCACGTCGGCAGCGCGTCCGCGCAGCCCGCGCCGCTCGTCCTCGACGTCGTTCGCAAGTGACAGCGCTTGCGATGCGGATTCGAGTCCGGTATCCCTTCGACCTCCCGCGCAGCCCGCGGGAATGAACCCATAGCTCAGCTGGATAGAGCGTCGGCCTCCGGAGCCGAAGGTCGCAGGTTCGAATCCTGCTGGGTTCGTGGGCAGTCAGGCGATTTCGTGGGGGCGTTTCGGGGGAAGCCGGGCCCGCCCGGGGTCGCCTCCGCGGCGACCGCCAGGGCATCGGAGCTGCCGGACGGGGTCACTCACGGCTGCGGAACCTCCGGAGAACGTTGGGAATCCGCGCACGAAATCACGCGATGCCCGGACCGAGGACCGCGTCGTCGTGTCCGCAGGAAGCCGAAGATTCCTGGGGTGCGAGAGTGACCCCGCGCCTGGCAACCCGTTCAAGGGTCCGTCACGGGCCGCCCCGGCCTCCGCAGGCCGAGCCGAGCGATCACCTCGGACAGGTGTCCACGCGAGAGGCCCGAGCGGCGGGCGGCTTCCGAGACGTTGCCGCCGGTCTCGTCGAGGAGGTGCTCGAGGTAGCGTCGCTCGAAGGTCTCGAGGAGCTTCTGCTTGGCCTCGTGGAAGCCGAGGTCGACCCGCACTGCGAGGTCCGCCTCTGCCCGGTCCAGATCGGCGTGGTGGGGCACGGCCACGTCGGGGAGCTCGCCCAGGATCGCGATGCGGGCCACGAAATTGCGTAGCTCGCGCACGTTTCCGGGCCACGGATGGTTGGCCCGCGCGGCGAGCGCGTTTTCGAGGGCGTGGCGGGCGTCGTCGTCGTCTGGGGCGATCTGTTCGAGGAACGTCCACGCCAGGCGTGCCACGTCGTCGCCGCGCGTGCGCAGCGGCGGCAGCTCGATGTCGAGCACCGAGAGCCGATGGTAGAGGTCCTCGCGAAACGAGCCCCGGTTCACCATCTCCGCGAGCGGCCGGTGCGTCGCTGCGACGAGGCGCACATCGACCTCGCGTCGCTGGCCTTCTCCGAGGCGCTGCACGGTCCCTTCCTCCACGGCGCGCAAGAGACGCGGCTGCAGCTCGAGGGGGAGCTCTCCGATCTCGTCGAGGAAGAGCGTGCCCCGATGAGCCCGCTCGAAGGCACCCGCGCGCTCCCCATGCGATCCGGTGAACGCGGCGCGCGTGTGGCCGAAGAGCTCCATCTCCGCGAGCGACCCGGAGATTGCGCTCGCATCGAGGATCACGAAGGGCTTGTCAGCCCGCGCGCTCGCGTCGTGGAGGGCGCGGGCCACGAGCTCTTTGCCAGTGCCGCTCTCACCACGCACGAGGACCGGCTCGTCGGTGCGGACCAGGCGGAGCATCCGCGCAAAGAGCTGGCGCATGACCGGGGAGCTGCCGAGGAGCGCCCCGAAGCGGTCGCCGTCGAAGGGGTCGGTCGCGCTCTCGGTGACGATGATCCGCACCTCCAAGGTCGTCGCGCCGCACGCGAAGCGGCTGCCATCGGCCAGCCAGGCCTCGCGAACGCGCGCGCCGGCGATGAACGTACCGTTCGTGCTGTCGAGGTCGCGCAGCCGCGCGGTCCCGTCCTCCTCGATGACCAGCTCGGCATGGATTCGCGACACGGTTGGATCCGTAGGAAGACGCAGCTCCGCGTCCGGGCTCGCGCCGATGCGGACCCGGCCGCCCGCGACGGCCGGCACCGATCCGACATCCGGCCCCGCGAGGACCGACACCGAGAGCGCCCGGGCCACAGCACGCATCAGCGGAATCGTTCGCGTGTCTTCGAGCATCGGGCCCAGCACTGTACCCAAACGCGACAGTGCCCGCTGCGGCCTCCCCGCGCGCGACGACGCGGCAGGTGATCGCTCGAGCCGACAGGGTGTCGGCTCGAGCGATCACCTCGACTCGCTCTCGCGACGCTACTTCTCGGCGAGCTTGGGGTTGCGCCCGCGGTACGGGGCTTGCTGCCCACCGCGGCGTGAAGACGAGCCTCCAGAACTGGAAAACGATCGTCCGGTGTCCGACTCCGGCCGGGTGTCTCGCCCTCGCCGCGGGCCTGGCGCTCGTGTGTGGGGTCGCTGCGTGCGCCCCGGAGACCTCCGTCGGTCGCCGCTGGGTCGAGCTCGACCTGGCGCTGGGCCCCGACGGTCCACGGGTCATCTCGACCTCGCGGGCGTCGACGAGCGCCCCGCCGGTCTCCGGCGCGACGCTGAGCTGGACCCTGGTCGGCGCCGAGCGCGAGGTGATCGCGTCGGGGCGGGTCGCAGACACCCGCGAGGTGCGCTTCGAAGACCTCCTCGAGGGCGATGCACACGAGACGATCCCGAGCGAAGTCGGCGTGGTGACCGTGCGTGTCCCGCAGGCGGAAGGGACGCTCGTTCTCCGCGACGCCACGGGGCTCGAGGTCGGCAGAGTCGAGATCAGCACCGGAGATCAGCGCGTCTCGCGCCTCGCCCTGATGGAGCGCGGCGATGTGCTCGGCCCCGCCACGCAAGTCCACGCGGCGGAGGCGGGGGGCCTCGACATTCTCTTCTTGCCCGAGGGCTACACGGAAGAGGAGCTCCCCCGTTTCCACGAGGAGGTCGATCAAGTCGTGGCCGAGCTCGCGGCGCAACCGGACTACGCGCGCCATTGGGACCGCATCGGGGTGTGGCGGCGCGACGTGCGCTCGCGGACCTCCGGCGTGGGGTCGGGGCGCCGCCCCCTCGACACGGCGTTCGACGTCGCGTTCGGTCACGGGGGGACGAGCCGCTGCGCGTGGGTCGCGACGTCGGAGGGACGCGCGGCCGCCGAGCGGCTTCGCGGCGAGGCGGGCGCCACGGCGGTGGCGATCCTGGCGAACAGCGACACCTACGGCGGATGCGGATCCGATGGCGTCTCGATCAACACGGTCACCTCGCCGAGCGAGGCCGCGCAGGTCGTGGCGCACGAGCTCGGTCATGCGCTCTTCGGCCTCGCCGACGAGTACACGGCACCGAGCCCTGCCCTCGACGATTGCATCGGCGGGCTCGACCGCCCGGAGATCAACGTCTCCGACTCCGCGACCGAGCTGCCGTGGGCGGATCTCGTGCCGGGCAGCGGCGGGACAGTCGGCGCGTTCGAGGGCGCACACTACTGCGCCCGAGGGCGCTACCGGCCTTCGGAGAACTGCCTGATGCGCTCGCTCCACCAGCGCATGTGTCCGGTGTGCGCCCGCCAGATGGAGCGTGTGCTGGGCACCCCGTCGGCCGACGCCACGGGCGAAGGGATGCGGCCGGAGGACAGGACGGCGGACGTGGGCCGCCGCGAGGAGGGAGCGGAGGCGAGCGCGGTGGCGACCGTGGCCGTGGTGAACCGAACCGGCGCGTCCCTGTGGGCTCGTTGCCACGGTGCGGAGAGCCGAGCCTGCAGCGGCTGGGTGCGGCTCGAGGCCGAGGAGACGGCGCGCATCGCGACCTCCGATCGTCGACTCGTCGTCGACAACGAGGAGGCACTGCCGGGCGTGTCGATCGATTGGTTCTCGTTCACGGCCTCGAGCGATCGCGTCGAGATCTACGCGAACGCCGAGAACCCGCTCGTCCCTCCGAGCGACTCCACCGCAACCGTCGGGAGCGAGGGTGGCGGGGGCGGCACGGCGGCGCTCGAGCCCGTCCATCTGAGCGATGCCCAGTTCGATGGCGACTCGATCGGGGTGGCGTGGGACCGCGTGTCCGGCGCTTCGCACTACTGGGTGTACGCGATGGCGATGTCGAGCCGCACGCGCTGGGTGGGCTACACGGGCACACGCGTGTCCGACACGGGGGCGCGCGGGGTCCTGAGGGCGACGCTTTCAGCCGCGGACCTCTGCGCGGAAGCAGGTCGAGGAGAGCACGGGCTCGTGGTGCAGGTGATGGCCGGGGACGACCCCGCCACGGCCGACAGCCGGTGGCTCGCGTCGGTCGGCAGCTTCCACTGCGACTGACGCATCGGCTGCGGGCGTGTCCCGCGGGAGGGTCCGCGGTCGCCTTCGCCCGCGCATCCTCATCGCGCTCGCTGCGGGCGGGCTCCGACAGACCGCGGACCTCGGCTCGCCAGCGCCGCCGTGACCAATGACGCCCCTACGACGTGGTCCGTGCCTCGAAACGTCCGGATGCGGCGGCGGAGCGACGCATAGAACTCGCGGACCTCGCGGCGCAACGCCTGGAGCTCGCGCTCGTTCGCCATGAAGATGACATAGCTGCGCACGTCTTCGTCGTCTCTGGCCGTGTCGACGAGGGTGTGGCCCCAGAAGCGTTGGTTCGCTGCGGCCCGGCGAGGATCACGCCCCGTGTGGACCGACTGCGAGTAGAGCAGCTCGAGCAGGCCCTGCGCATCCACACGAACCACGCCGTCCGCGAGCATCCTCTCCAGGGCCTGCGCGACCCGATCGGGTGCGAGCATCGGAAGCTGCGACGCGATGGATCGCTTGCGCGCGTCGCCTTGCTCGATCACCCGCAGAATCGCCTCCGACTCCGGAAACGCGTACGCGAGCTCGCGGAGCAGGTCGAGCCGCACCCGGAGCTCGGCCACCTCGGCGATGTCGGCGCCTGGGACCAACGCGTCCACGAAGTCGACGAGACGCGAGCTGCCTCTGTCGATGAGCTGCAAGAGCTTCGGAAAGCTCGGCTCGGTCTCGCCGGCGAGCCAACGCGCCACGACGAAGCGATCGAAGCCCACGAGCGCTGCGAAGGACACGGTGGTGTTGCGGCCCTTGAGCTCCTCGACGAGGGCGGCGGTCGGGAATGGCTCGTGCGGACCGAGGCGGCGGAGCCAGGCGGGCCGGGCGGCGCCGAAGAAGCGCTCGAGGGCGGAGCGCACGTCGATGTCGCACGCCCAGAGGCACGCGAAGAAGAGCGAGGCGCGGGGCATGCGCCGCGCACGCTCCCAGCCCCACACGACGTTCGAGCTCATGTCCATGCGGGCGCTCAGCGCCGCGCGGGAGCGCTGACCCCGCGCATGCAGGAGCATCCGGCGGGTGATGTCCTCGTAGTTCATATCGTCAGAATCTCACATGCATTCGCGATCTTGCGGACGTTTCATGCCGACGAGCGGAGCCGGTGTCGGCCACGGTTCGGTATGCCAAACAACAAAGAAGTCTTCGTGAAGACGCTGTCGCGGGACCGCGTGAGGCGTCGTCGGAACATCTCGTACCTTCTACCTCTCGTGCTCTCGGCGTCGTGCCCGCTCGGGTGCGAAGCGCCCGGGCCGCAGCCGGACGCGAGCGTTCTGCTCGATGCGAGCGTTCGGCCCGACGCGGGCGTGGACGCGGACCGCGACGCGCCTCCGGCGTTCGAAGCTCCTTCCCGCCTCGCGGGTCGCGTCGAGCTGAGGCTGAGTGAGCTCGAGGCGCCTCTCGACCTCGTCGCGTCGCCCCATGCACCCGGCGAGGAGCTGGTCGCGCTGCTCACGAATTTGCAAGAGCCGCGCGCCGCGAGCGCGCTCCAGGTCGTGCGCTACCGCGACCGCGTGCCGGAGCTCGGTCCGCGGCTCGATCTCGGGATCCGCGCGGAACAGCTCGACTTGCTGGAGGAGGGGACGCGCCGCTGGCTGCTCGCCAAGCAAGCGGGCGCGGCCGTTCGGGTCGCGTGGGCGTCCGACGGCAGCTTCGGCGAGCTCGAGACGATCGCGCTCGACCCCGCGCCGAGCGCGCTCGCGCTCGTGGATGCCGATGGTGATGACGACCTCGACGCGCTCTCCACCGACGCCGACGGCGCGGTGCACCTGCATCGCCGCGACGCCTCCGGCTTCGTCCACCTCGCCGAGGTTGCGCTCCTGCCCGAGGGGCACGACACGCCCCTCGCGACGGTCGTCTTGCCTTTCGCGCCTGGGCGCGTGGCGATCGGGTTCAGCTCCTTCCGCCCGCCGGAGCCCGACGGTACGCAGTTCGAGCAGACCGAGGTGGTCGTGCTCGTGCTCGGCGAGACGCTCTCGATCGCGCAGCGGATTCCCATCGCGGGCGGCCCCCTCACGCGGGGCGTCGCCGCCGATTTCGACGGGGACGGCGATGACGACGTGGCGATCGCCGGCGTCAATCTCCTCGCCATCACGCTGCACGAGAACGACGCGGGCAGTCTGTCGGACAGCACGCTGCTGTGGGACTTGACCCCATCGCCGTTCCGGGTGTGCGCTGCCGATCTCGACCGAGATGGCGCGTGGGAGTTGCTCGCCGCCGACAGCACGGGAGCGAACACGGCGATCTTCTCGCACCTCGAGGGGGCGCTTCTTTCGAGCGTCGCCGCCTCGCGGACGTCTTCGGTGGCTTCTGCCACCACCGCGCTCGTCCGCGCCGGAGGGGAGCACGCGTGGGTGCTCGGCGATGGCGCCGCCCACACCCTGAGCTTCCTCGAGGGGACCTTCTCGGAAGGCCGCGCCGCGCATGAGGACACGCGCGACTTCCGACAGCTCACGGCGCCGAGCGGCCTCGCGGTCGTGGACCTCGAGGGAGACGGAAGCTTCGCGGTGGCGCTCTCCGACTCGGTCGAGGCCGGGATCGAGCTGTGGGCCGCCTCCGGAGGCGCGCCGGCGCGCGTCGGCACCGTGCTCGAGGGCCGGCAGGTCTTCGCCATGGCGGCCTCGCGCGACGGCCGCGTTCTGGCGGCGCAGGCGCTGAGCCCCGGAGAGATCGTCCGCGTCGATGCCGAAGGTGCCGAGGTCGTCGCCTCGCTCGAGGCGCTCGCGCAGGACCTCGCCGTCGTCGAAGTCGGCGGCTCGAGCCGGGCTCTCGCTGGGCTCTACCAGGACTCGGACGGCACCTGGTTCGTCCTCGTGCACGACCTCGCGCCCGGTTCGGGGGGTGAGCGTCTGCGTTTCCCGATCGAGGCCGAGGCGATCCTCGCCTCGCCGTCGCTCGCGGTGGGAGACGTCGACGACGACGGGAGCGACGAGATCCTCTGGATCGAGCGCGGTGACATCCGGGTGCTCGAGCCGTCCAGCGCCGAGGCGCGGCCTGCACCGCTCGAGGGCGCCCCGATGTTCGGTTGGCGGGCCGAGACCCTCGCGGTGCTGCGTCGCCCGGGGCCGGACCTCGTCGTCGTCGGGACGCGTGACGACGAGCAGCGCGCCGTCGTCGATCTCCTCGAAGTCCGGGACCGGCGCGGCACCGTGCTCCGCCGCGGCTCGGTCGGGGGCCGCCTCGCCGGCGCCGTCGACATCGAGCGAGACGGCGTCGACGAGCTCTTCACGCTCGACGCGCTCTCGGTCGTGGACGTCGACCGGGCGACGGGCTTCACCACGCGGCTCCGCGGCGGCGTACCAGACGCTGCGTTTCGCTTCGGCACGCTCGACCTCACCGGCGACCGGGTCGGCGACGTGGTCGTGCTCGGCTCGATCTCGGGCATCGGCACGTCGGTCAGCCGCGCGTGGGTGATGTCAGGCGTGCGGTGACCGACGGGTCGCTCGAACCGGCTCCGTATCTCGTACCATCGGGCCCGATGACGAACTCGAACGAGCGGGAGCTCACGGTGCGCGCGGTGGTGACGGGCGCGGTCCTCGGCGGGGTGCTCTCGCTCTGCAACATCTACAGCGGCCTGCGGATCGGCTGGGGCTTCAACATGTCGATCACCGCGGCGCTGATCGGCTGGGGCTTTTGGACGGCCGCGCGCGCGGCGGGAGCGCAGCCATTCACGAAGCTCGAGAACAACCTGAACCTGACGGGCGCGAGCGCCGGCGCGGCGATCTCGTCCTCGGGCCTCGTGTCGGCGATCCCTGCGTGGACGATGATGACGGGGCAGACCCTCTCGTACACGTCGCTCGTGATCTGGACGTTCTGGATCAGCCTGCTCGGGGTCGTCGTCGGCATCGGGCTGCGCAAGCAGATGCTCGAGATCGATCGGCTTCCCTTCGCGAGCGGCATCGCGGCCGCCGAGACCCTCGACAAGATCCACGGGAGCGCATCCTCCGACAAAGCCCGCGACGCACACCAGAAGCTCTATGCGCTGCTCGGAAGCCTCGGCCTCGCCGCCGCCTGGAAGCTCGTGCAGCATGTGAAGGGCCTCACGCAGATGGCGATCCCCGGCTCGATCGCCCTCGGCAGCGTCGGTGGCGTCGCGCGCCGTGCCAGTCTGATGAACCTGACGATCGGCCTCGACCTCTCGCCGCTGATGATCGCGGTCGGGGCGCTCGGCTCGGTGCGCACCGGCGTGACGCTGCTCGTCGGCTCGGTCGTGTCGTGGGGCGTGCTCGCTCCCTACGCGATCTCGCAGGGCTGGTGCGAGCCCGGCGCCGACGATCCGAACGCGGCCTGGTTCGCTCCTACGGTGCGCTGGCTGCTGTGGCCGGGTGTCGCGATGATGGTCACGAGCTCGCTCACGTCGGTCGCGTTCTCCTGGCGCTCGTTCGTGCGCGCCTTTCGCGGCGGCGCGAAGGCTTCGGAGGGCTCCGTGAAGGCTTCGGAGGGCTCCGCGAAGGCTTCGGAGGGTTCCGCGAAGGCTTCGGAGCGTTCCGCGAAGGCTTCGGAGGGCTCCGCGAAGGCTTCCGGAGGACACGGCGATGCGGTCGAAGCAGAGCCCCTGACCGCCAAGGGGCCGGATGTCACCCCGACCGAGCTCCGCGTGCTCCTCGTCGTGGTGACCCTCGGGTGCGCGATCGGTCAGTACGTGCTCTTCGACATCCCGATCGTGATGGGCACGTTCGCGACGCTCGTCACCTTCGCGCTCGCGACCGTCGCCGCGCGCGTGTCGGGTGAGACGACCGTCACCCCCATCGGCGCGATGGGGAAGGTCACCCAGCTCCTCTTCGGGGCGCTGCGCCCGGGAGACGCGACCGCGAACCTGATGACCGCCAACGTCACCGGCGGCGCGGCCTCGCACACGGCGGACATCCTCCACGACATGAAGTGCGGGCTCCTCGTCGGCGCCTCTCCGCGCGCGCAGTCGATCGCGCAGGCCGCGGGCATCCTCGGGGGCGCGGTGCTCGGCAGCGCGGCCTACCTCGTCCTCATCCCCGACCCGCAGCGCATGCTCTTGACCGACGCGTGGCCCGCGCCGGCGGTCGTCACGTGGCGCGCCGTCGCGGAGCTCTTCTCGCAGGGCCTCTCGGCGATGCCCGCCGGCTCGCGCGAGGCCATGGCGATCGGTGGCGCGGTCGGCGTCGCGCTCGCGCTCGCGGAGAAGCTCCTGCCCGAGAAGGCGCGCGCCTTCGTGCCGAGCCCTGCGAGCCTCGGGCTCTCGTTCGTGATCCAGGCCTGGACATGCTTCAGCCTTTTCGTCGGGTCCATTCTCGGTTGGGCCCTGCGCCGCTGGGCTCCCACGTGGTCCGAGAGCTTTCTCACCCCGCTCGCGTCGGGCGTCATCGCTGGGGAGAGCCTCATGGGCGTCGCGATCGCCGTGCACGCGATCGTGACTGGCGGCGGTGCGGGCGGCGGGCACCCTTGAGCTTGGCGCACGCTCTGCTCGTCACCACGGCATGCCCGCGTCCGTGCCTTCCTTTCCGCAGCTCGGGTAGCATCGGCACCACGGTGCGTCTCGCTTCGCTCGCCACGCTGGCCCTCACGCTGCTGCTCGTCTCTGGCGCAGTCCGCGCGCAGGCACCCGAAGAGCGAGGGCCGCTCGCGGCTTCGAGCTGGGATGCGGGCGCCCGCACGCTCGACGGCGTGGCGATCCGCGTGCGTGTGGTCTACCCCGAGCTCGGCGGGCCCTATCCGCTCGTCGGGGTGATCCACGGCGCCAACGCGAACGGCGCATACCACACCGAGCTCGCCACCACGCTCGCCTCGCGGGGCTTCGTGGGGGTGGTGCCCGACTTGCCATGCACCGTGACCGTGTGCGATCACGACGCGAACCAGCGTCAGATCTCGGCCCTTCTCGCGTGGGCCGCCGCAGAGAGCGCGGAGGCGGGCACGCGCCTCGCCGGCAAGGTCGACGGCGGCCGCCGAGGCCTCATCGGCCACAGCTGGGGCGGCCTCTCTTCGCACCTCACGGCGGCGCGCGATCCGAGCATCGGCAGCGTCGTGTTGCTCGACCCCAACGACGATGGCACCGAGGGCCTCTCGGTCACCGACGCGATCTCGGCCCCCCACCTGACGTTGCTGGCGCAGGTGCCCGGTCTCTGCAACTCGCAGTGGCAGGAATCGATGGTGCGCGCGCGGCTCGGCGGCCCGCGGCTCGAGCTCACGGTGAATCGCTCGGGACATTGCGATCCCGGCGAGATGGATGGTCTCTGCAGCTTCGGGTGCGGGCGCGGCGACACGTCGACGACGAGGCTTTTTCGAAGGTACGCGGTCGCGTGGACCGCGTGCGTGCTCGGTGGCGATCCGGCAATGGTCGAGTGGGTTGGAGGCCCGAGCTATACGCGCGACGTACGCGAGGGCACCGTGGTCGGCCCCAGTGCGGCCGGACTTGACGCGCTCGCGTGCCGCTCGGGCGCTCCCGTGCCCGACGCGGGTCCCACGGACGTGCAGGACGCAGCGATGGGGCTGGCAGACGCGGGCGTCGACTCCGGTGCGGGACCGATCATGCCGGAGGATGCGGCGGTCGCGCTCGACGCCGAGGTGCGGGCCCCCGACGCGGGCCTCGTGACGGCTGGCGGCCCGGGCGGCTGCGCGTGCCGGGCTGCGCGCGCGTCGTCCTGCCGGACGCTCGTCCCGCTGGCGCTCTTCGCGGTCGCCTGGGCACGACGGCGCCGAAGCGCCGTGCGCACGCCTCGCGAGTCCGAGGGGCTCGCCCGACGGTCAGCGCTCGAAGGGCGACGCGAGCGTCGATAGGGCCCGTGCAGAGATCACCTGCTCGGATCGGCGTCGCGGCGCAGCGCGGCTTCCACGATCTTCGGAGTGATCCGGGGAGCATTCTGCCCGCGCAGGAAATGGCCGAACGCCACGGCTTGGCGGTGAAGCACTGCGAGGAGCGCGCGCAAGCCCGAGGCAGCCGCCGAAGAGGGCTGCGTCCGCGAGGATGGCGGCCTCCTCGAGGCGAGGTCGACCGCGCTGCGCCCAGCCCAAGAGCACGAGCGCTTACCGACGACCACGCCAGCGCTTCGCATGGGAACGCGCGGATCACGCTCCCGCGCTCCGCGACATCAACTCCTGGGGCTCCCGCGAGACGGTCGAGACACCGGCCGCGTCGACCGCCGAGCTCGGCGCGAGCCCGGCGACGAAGACGCGACTCGGTGGTGCGCGTCAGAGGACGCCACGCTCCGCCGCGTAGAGTGTCGCCACCTCGGAAGGTGAGAGCGGCCGGCGGTAGATGCGAAGATCGTCGCGGACGGCGCTGTCCGCGCCGAAGAGGTGCCAATTCGTGGACCGGGATTCCCAGAGAGGACCCTCGTTCCGACGAAACGTCTCGACACCATCGACGAAGAGCCGAACCGTGAACGTGAAGCGTGCTGGCGAGGTGCGAGTGTCGACATCGGTGATCTCCGAGAGCGCGACCACGTGGTGCCAGTCGTCGGTCGAAGCAGCCGCGCTGAACGTGCTGCTGTCGGCAGGTACGGCGTTCCAGTACACGTAGTGCTCGAACCTGCGATCCATCTGCATCCGCACCACGACGGGGGTCGGGTCGACGTCGCCAGCCTGGTGTACGAGGAGATAGTCCGCGTTCGCCGCTTCGATGCGCACCCACATGGACACGGTGTAGCCCTCGCCCT
>JBKDQC010000502.1:0-5604 GCA_046342295.1 Deltaproteobacteria bacterium
CGTCTCCTCGCCATGGGAGGACGCTGCGAGCAGCTGATCACCATGGCGACACGCGCGATCGGCGAGCTCGACGCCGACCTCGCGAAGAAAGTCGAGCAGACCGATCGCGCGATCAACGTGGAAGAGGTCGCGATCGACGAGGCCACCGTACGCATCCTCGCGCTGCGGCAGCCGGTCGGCCGTGACCTCCGCTTCCTCGTCCTCTCGCTGAAGGTCGTGACCGACCTCGAGCGCATCGGCGACGAATCCGTCAACCTCGCGGAGCGCGCCGTCGAGCTCGCGGGACAGCCGCCGATCCTGAACCTCCAGCCGCAGCTCCACGAGCTGGCGCAGGCGGCGGCGCAGATGGTTCATCAGGCCCTCGACTCGTTCGTCACGGAGGACGTCGCGCTCGCCCGCTCGGTGCTCGCGGCCGACGATCACGTCGACGCGCTGTACGGGGCGCTGCTCCGCGCCTCGATGGCGCTGGTCGAGCACAACCCGACGCGCGTCCACGATGGCTTCCGCTTCGCGTTCTGCGCGAAATACCTCGAACGCATCGCCGACCACGCCACGAACATCGCAGAGCAGGTCGTCTTCATGGTCTCGGGCGAAGACGTGCGGCATTCGGGGTCCCGCGAGCCCGCGCCGAAGTCCTGAGCGCTTGTTGAAGCGGAGCCGTCGTGTACGCTGCCGGCCCTCATGCCGTCCGCATCTTCCACGAACTCGGCTGCGCCTCTCGACTGTGAGGTCCTCGTCATCGGCGCCGGCCCGGCGGGCCTGACTGCGGCGCTGCGCCTCGTCGACCACGGCCTGCGCACGATCGTGATCGAGGCCGACCCGCGCTACGTCGGCGGGATCTCGAGGACCGCCGAGTACAAGGGTTACCACTTCGACATCGGCGGCCACCGTTTCTTCTCGAAGGCCAAGGAGGTCGAGGAGTTCTGGAGCCGCGTCCTGCCGGACGACATGCTCCTGCGGCCGCGCAAGTCTCGCATCTACTACAAGAACAAGTTCTTCTCGTACCCGCTCAAGCCCATCGAAGCCCTGCTCAACCTGGGCGCGTTCGAGTCCACGCGCTGCATGCTGAGCTTCGCGAAAGCGCGCGCGCGACCGACCCACGACCCCAAGAATTTCGAGGACTGGGTCACGAACCAGTTCGGGCGCCGCCTCTACACGATCTTCTTCAAGCACTACACCGAAAAGGTCTGGGGCATGGACTGCCGCGAGCTCAGCGCCGATTGGGCGGCGCAGCGGATCAAGAGCCTCAACCTGGGCGCGGCGGTCCTCGAGGCCGTCAAGCCGAAGGTCCTTCGTCGCAGGGACAAGCAGCAGGTGCACACCACGCTGATCGACGAGTTCCGCTACCCCCGCAAGGGCCCGGGCATGCTGTGGGAGGAGTGCGCGCGGCTCGTCGTCGCGGGCGGCGGCGAGGTCCGCATGGGCTGCCGCATGACCGCGATCGAGAAGCGCGAGGACGACGCGGGCACGTACTACTCGGTCCGCCATCGTACCGAGTCCGGCGAAGAGACGATCACCGCGCGGCAGGTGATCTCCTCGGCGCCGATCCGCGAGACGGTGCTCGCGCTCTCGCCGGCGCCGAGCGCGTCGCTGCGCACCGCCGCCACCTCGCTCAAGTACCGCGACTTCCTCACCGTCGCGCTGA
Source organism: Deltaproteobacteria bacterium (assembly GCA_046342295.1). Lineage (GTDB taxonomy): Bacteria > Myxococcota_A > Polyangia > Polyangiales > Sandaracinaceae > JAFLCL01. The sequence continues at coordinate 1,646 of JBKDQC010000502.1, forward strand.
TGGCGAAGGGCGACGACGCCTTCGATGACAACTGGATCTACATCCAGGACGGGGCCGTGAAGGTCGGACGCATCCAGAACTTCAAGGCATGGTCGCCGGAGATGATCCCGGACCCGGGCACGGCCTGCTACGGCCTCGAGTACTTCTGCTTCGAGGGAGACGGTCTCTGGAGCAGCAGGGACGAGGATCTCGTGGCGCTCGCCAAGCGCGAGATCGACCAACTCGGCCTCTGCAAGGCCTCGTCGGTCTTCGACGGCTGCGTCGTGCGCCAACCCAAGGCGTATCCCGTCTACGACGACGTCTATGCGACCCACGTCGCCTCGGTGCAGGCGGGCCTCGAGGCGGACTTCCCCGGTCTCCACATGGTCGGCCGGAACGGCATGCACCGCTACAACAACCAGGACCACTCGATGATGACGGCCATGCTGACCGTCGAGAACATCGCGAGCGGGACCAAGAAGTTCGACCCGTGGCGGGTGAACCAGGACGCCGAGTACATCGAGGCCGGACGGAGCGGCGAAGAGCGCCTCATCCAGTCCGGCGGGCGGAGTGTCCCGCGCGCGGTGAGCGCGGGCTGAGCGCGGCGGGGCGACGGGAGCTCGAGCCGGCGATGAGCCACGACGCGCTGGTCTTCGCGGTCTGCAACTACGCGGTCCTTCCCGCGTGGGCGGCGCTCGTCGTCGCGCCGCGCTCGCGCTTCACCGAGCTCGTCGTGCACTCGGGCGCGGCGTGCGGGCTGCTCGCGGTGGCCTACGCGTGGCTGCTCTTCGGGGACTCGCCCGGCCCGCAGGGCGCGCACTTCTTCTCGCTCGAGGGCGTGAGCCGGATCTTCACCACGCCGCGCACGATCACCGCATGCTGGATTCACTACCTCGTCTTCGATCTCTTCGTCGGCGCGTGGATCGCGCGCGACGCGGAGCGGCTGTCGATCCGGCACCTTCACGCAGTCCCCTCGATGGTACTCACGCTGCTCTTCGGGCCCGTGGGGCTCACCTCGTGGCTCGTGATCCGCGCGATCGTGCGGAGGATGCGCACGTTGGACGAGCGTGGCGGTCCGGGGCCGAGCGCGTGATGAGGACCGAGCGCGTCATCAGGACCGAGCGCGTCATCAGGACCGGCGCGGGAGCCCCGCGAGCATGGCCGTAGATCGCGGGCGCCAGATCGGTCGCGCGTGGGACGCGCGGAGGGCGTAGGCTCCTTCGCGCGATGACCTCGTGGATGCGCGCGCTGGGGCTGCCGATGCCAGGGGACGTGCCGCTCGGCGCGGACGGCCTCTACCTCGCGGTGGTCTTCACCCCCGCATCCTCCTCGTCGCTCCTCGCGATGTGGCTCGCGGCGGACGGAGACGGTCCGGGCGAGCTGGGCGTGCTCGTCCGGTCGCGCCTGGACATCGCGCTCGCGGAGTCGGGGCCGCCGACCGCGGACCGCGCGACCACCACGCTCGATCGCGAGGTCACGCGCGCAGCGGTCACGACGCGGCGCGAGTGCGGCGTCGACGCGCTGGCGGATCGACCGCTCGAGGGCCTCGCCGGGGCGACGCAGACGGTGGTGTGTCAGGTCGGCGAGGGTCCGGTGCGCGAGGCGAGCGCGCGCAGCCCCGTCGGACAGCACGCCGAGGTCACCGGGCTCATCGCCGATCTCGTGGCCGGGCACCTCGGGGCCGGCTGGAACCTCCGCGCGATCGCGGCGGTCCACGAGGTCGTGCGACGAGAGATCGAGAGGGCCGATCGCGCGCGGCCCACGGCGACACCTGAGGGGAGGACGATGCCGGGCATCCGCACGCGCTCGCTCTTCCTCCGTTTCCGGATGTTCGAGCCTCTCTACACCCGCGGGCCCGCGCGCTGGTGGAGCCTCTTCGAGGACGGCGTGCTCCAGCGCTTCGACGGGTCAGGCCACGCCCACCGCGGGGTCGCGCGGGCCCCGAGGCGCGTGCCGGAGGAACTGCTCGCGCCGACGTGCGCGCTCTTCGCCGCGCGCGACTGGAGCGCGGTGACGATTCCGGGCGCGCTGAGCCCGCACGACGACGATCGCAACATCACCCTCGAGGTCCAATGGCCGGACCGAGACGGGGCGCTCGTGTCGCAGACGTTCGCATGGAGCTACGGCCGCGCCGCGCCGCAGCTCGACGCCGTGACCGCGGCCGAGCTCGAGCGCGTGCATGCGCTCTACCGTGCGCTCATGGCGGTGCGGCAGCTCGCCGATCTCGCGTGAGCGAGACGGCGCCGGCATACCCGCCCTTCGTCCCGCCTCACCGCACGATCGCGTCGAAGCAGAACATGCGGCGACCCGGGGCGCCACCGTCGAGCTCGAAGCGGAGCTCACCCTGGCCCTCGAGCTCGTAGCGTGCCGTCTCCCAGTGGCGTCCGTAGGGGATCTCGAGCGTCCCGAGGAGCTGCTCGCCCGCGTAGGCTCGGATCGTGATGGGCGCGCCCTCGCCGCGGCCGAAGGCGTCGTCGTGCACGCCGCCCCCAAGCTCGAGCGAGCCGCGCGTCGGGGCCTCGGGCGCACGCACCACCAACGTACCGCGCGACGGAGGCCCCGCGGCGATGCAGGAGCGGAACCAACCATCGACACAGTTGGCCTCACGCTCGAGATGAAGCTCGCCGAGCTCCGCGCAGTGCCCGGGGCCGCCCGTGCACGGCGCGACGGTGGACGCCGAGGATTCGCGATGCTCGAGCACGAGATCCTCGACGTGGTTCGCGACGTGGTAGCCACGCCCGGCGCGTGCGACGAGCAGCGCGAGACCCAGCATCGGCAGGGCGAGCGCGAGGTGGGCCCAACGCTCGACGAGGAAGGTCCGCGGAGCCTCGGGCAAACGATCGAGGACCGCGTGGGCACGCGAGAGCATCGCACTCTTGCGCGCGCGAATCGCGGCGGGCAGGCGCTCCTCGAAGCGGTAGGTGAGCGCGAGGGCGAGGCCGAGCAGGGTGCCGAGCCACCCGAGGACGCCGCGGGCGCCGAGGCCGGCGTAGCGCACCTCGACGCGCTCGGTGCCGGCCGGGATCTCGAGCCGCATGAGGCGAAGGTGCGGGCTGTCCGGAACACGCTCGAGCTCGATCGGGATCTCGCGACCGTCGGCGTATGCGCGCATCGGGGGCGCATAGGCGCGGCGCACGACGACGCGCGTCGCGCCCTCGGGGCGGAACACCACGCGCTCGTCCTCGTAGCGCTCGACTTCGGGATGAACCGAGCCGACGAGGTCCGACACCGTCTCGCTCGACCAGCGCGAGAGCTCGTAGATCCGCGCCATCCCGAGCTCGGTCACCAGCGTGGCCTCGCTGCGCAGTGGAAACGGCAGATCCTGGAACGCGACCACGTAACGGACGTTGATCGCACGGAGCGCGTCGGGATGCGTGCCGTCCGAGGTGTTGCGGAAGGCTTCGCCCACGAGGACGCCGGTGACATGCCCGGGCACCCCGGTGAACGCGGGCGCCGCCTGGCCGAGGTGCGTGCCCTCGTGCAGCCAAAAGACACGGTAGAAGCCCTCGTCCGGGCCCTCGGCGCGGCGCTGACGGATCCAGCGCCAAGCCTCCTGCCAGCTCTGCCACTCGGGGAGCGTCGCGGTGGTGGGGACGTCACGCTCGAGAAGGAGCGTGCGCAGCGCGTCGTCCGCGCGGACGAGAAATGGCGCGAGCGCCGCGAGCACGAGCGCGAGCCCGACGCGGCCCCGGGCCGAGCGAAGCCAGGCCGCTTGCGAGCGCGCGAGGCGAGACGCGAGATCGCCCAGCACCACGCCCGCGAGCGCGAACTCGATGGGCTTGGCGATCGTCATCATGCGCGGGAACACGATGCGTCCTACGGATGGCAGGTAACGCACCACGTCGAGGCCGAGCAGCCAGCCGGGCGAGGCGAGAATCATCGCGACTAGGGCCGCACCGGCGAGACCGCGGCGGCGGGGGTCCCGGCTGAACGCCCCATAGCCGAGCCCGATCGCGGTGAGGACGCTGGTGAGGTGCCCA
>JBKDQC010000503.1:0-1663 GCA_046342295.1 Deltaproteobacteria bacterium
CGTCGGCAGCGTCAGATGTGTATAAGAGACAGCCACCGAGATCTACACTTGCATTGTCGTCGGCAGCGTCAGATGTGTATAAGAGACAGGATCAGCTCGGTCTCGGCGGTGCCGTGCGCGAGCACCAGGGCCCCCGCGCTCACGAGCGCGGTGAGCACCGTCGCGATCGCGGCGAGCCGCCGACCGACCGTGGGCCGCGAGAGCCCCGTGCGCGCTGCGATCTCGTGCTGCTCGAAGCCCGCCGCGCGCAGCTCGAGGATCTGGCTCTGCGCCCCCGTCGCGACCGAGATCTGGCGCTGGAGCTGCGCGGCCTCGAGGGACTCGTCGGGCCGCGCGGGCGCGCTGACGAGCAGCGCCTCGTGGGTACCGGACTCGGTCTCGACCAGGGCACCGCTCGGGACCGCGCCGCGCAAGAGCGCGCCTCGGCGCTCCTTCTGTCGCCGCAGCTCGCGAAGGTGAGCGCGGAGTCGATCGCGCAGGAACACGCGCGCCGAGACCTTGCCGCCGCTCGCGAGCCAGTCCTCGATCCACCGCTCGTGGGCGCGCAGGGCGAGCTCCCCGAGCACGTCGTCGGCCCCGCAGAGGTCGCGGAACGCGGGCGCGAGCCCGTTCGCGATCCCCCGCAGCTCACCGAGGATCCAGGGCCAGTCCGAGGGATCCCGCCTCGCGAGGCGCGCCCGCACCTCGGTCCCCGCCACTGTATCGGGCTCGTCCGCGAGCGAGTGGGGGGGAGGAAGCGGCATGGGTGGTCGAGGAGGCATGTCCTCTACGGGGGGACGAAGCGCGCGCCGCGCTCACCCAGGCTCTCGAACCCCTCGCTGGGCGTCAAGCGGGGGCGTCTCGGCCGTGACGTCCGAACATGGTCGCTCGCCTCGCTTGGGGCGCGCTCCTCACCGCCTCGGAGACCAGGAGCCTGGTGCGGAGTCGCTCACGGCACGCCGCGCTCTCACCCGCGCGGCGCGGCGGGCGGGAGGACTCCTCCGTCGCGGAGCGCGGCCAGCTGCGGGATCGTCCCGCACACGATCGCCGCGACCTCGTCCACGAGGAGGAGCTCACAGCGGTCGAGCGCCCCGCGGCGCACGAGAAGCGCGTTCACGAACCCGACCACCGCCTCCACGTCGTAGAAGTCGCCGTAGTTGCGTGCGTGGGTCTCGAGCACGCGCCCGCCGACGTACGCCTGCAGCGTGTAGCGTCCGACGGCCATGTGGGTCTCGTCGGGAGGCACCTGCTCGAAGATCACTTCGTCGAGCGCGGGCGGGACGAGCCGCGCGACGCGGCGCAGGAGCGCGTCGTGCGGCGTCGGGAACGTGCCGCTCTCCGGATCGGTCGCGAACGCATGTCCGCGCGCCGTGAGCGCTTCGATCATCGTGACGGGATGCGGCATCGCCGCCACGAACGGCTCCCGCCCGATCCCTGCCGCAGCCAGCGCCGCGCGCACGGCCTCGTCACTCGGGAAGCGCCGGAGCTCCTGCTCGAGCTCGCTCACGTACGGAGCCGGGGCTCCGATCGCGGGCAGACCCAGAAGAGGCAGGTTGGCGGTCGCGACGCGGCTCGACGCGATCCTCGCGGCGCGCTCCCGATCGAGCGCGGCGAGGCGGCGAAAACAGAAGAAGCCTGCGGCGGGATCGCTGCCGACCGAGCAGGCCTCGAGCGCGTCGAGCAC
>JBKDQC010000504.1:0-4293 GCA_046342295.1 Deltaproteobacteria bacterium
CCGATCGAGAGCACCTGATCCTCGGTCATCCGCGCACCGTGATCGATGCGGTGCGCGAGCGACTCGCCCTCGAGGAACTCCATGACCAGGATGGGAACGCCCTCCTCCGTCTGGCCGAGGTCGAGGACCTCCACGATGCCCTCGTGGGCGATCGAGCTCGCGGCGCGGGCCTCACGCTGGAAACGCTGCACCACGCCCGCATTGGCGAGGAACTTCTTGTCGAGGACCTTCACCGCGATCTTCCGGCCCGTGAGCGAGTGGGTCCCGCTCCAGACGGTGCCCATGCCGCCCTGCCCGAGCATGCGTTCGATGCGGTACTTGCTTACGAGTGTGCGGCCGGCGAGATCCAACGGAGTCGCGGGAGGGTACAACGGCGAGCGTGCCCTTGTGAACAGCACGACGTCGTCTGCGCTTGGATCACCAGCGCGCGATGAGCTTGTCGGCCTCGTCACCGAGCGCTGCGCACTCGAGCACGGACACGTCCGAGCGCCCTCCGGCGGACTGGCGGAGCAGCGCGCGGACCATCGCGGCGAAGAGGCCAGAGAGCTCGAGCGAGGGTCTCTGTTGCTCGGAGATCACCAGCTTGGCAGACCGCTCGTCACGGGACTGGACCAAGGCGCGCCCGCGCCGCCGTACGCGGCTCCACAGGAACGGGAAGCCATCCACCACCGCTTCGGCGCTTGGGCTCGGCGGCAGCTCGGGAAAGATCCGTCGCGCCCCCTTCTCGATGATGCCCTCTGCGATCGCAGCGAGAAAGCTCATGTCGTCGCAGCCGCCGACGTGGTCGGCCGCCTCGAGCACCCTCTCGAACAGGTCGATCGGGACACCCGTCGCTCCGTAGCGTTCGGTCTGGCCCGCCGAGGGCAGCAGCGACTCGACCTCGGGCACCTGGTCCACGAGGCGCGGCCAAGCCTCGGCCCCGATCTTCCGGTAGATGGCCTCGATCGTGACGAGGGCGAACGCGAGCTCCACCGTCGCCCCCGAGCCGTCCCCCATGGCCGAGCGGCCGTGCTGGGTGCGGCGGCGCAGCGTGAGGTAGTGAAGGTCTCGGACGAGCGGGTCCTCCGGGAGCTTCGCGCGGCGAAGCGGAACGTCGCCGGGCGGCGCACACACGGCAACGGCCTGCATGCAGACCTCCGCCGTCGGAAATCGCTCGTCCGGGTCGTCGCTCGTCGCGCGCAGGATCGCGCGGGCAGCGAGCTCGTCGCGCACCTCGCCACCGCTCGTCTTTCCCGTCACCAAGTGCCGGAACAGCGCGCCCGCGGAGAAGAGGTCGACCCGCACGTCCCGCCCGTCGGCGCCTCGTCGGATCTCCGGCGCGAGGTACGGCGAGAACGGGACCGGAAGCTCGGAAGGGTCGGCATCGAGGAATTCGGCGCGGTCGAGGCCCCGAAGCTTCACCATCTCGCCATCGCGCTTGGTGACGATCACGATGCTCTCGGGCGAGAGGGAGCTCACCACGATCCGCGCCGCGTGCACCGCGAGGAGCGCCGCGAGCGCCTGCATCACGAGCCGCGCGGCCCTCTCGACCTCGAGAGGCCCCTGGGCCACGAGCTCGCCGACCGATGGCCCCTCGAGCGCCTCGAGCGCGATGTACGGGCGGCCGTTCTCCGAGCCGCTGTCGATCACGCTCTGGATGTGCGGGCTCGGCGAGGCCCCCTGCGTCCGAGCCTCGCGCTCGAGGAGGCGCTGCGCGGGGCCATCGAGCTCTGCCCGTGGCGAGAGCATGCGGAGCTCGACCGTCCTGCCGATCCCGGGGTGCTCGGCGAGCAAGCGCATGACGTCGCCTTTGCCGGGCAACAGCCGGATGACCCGGTACTTCCCGTCCACGACGCGCTGTCGAGAAGGCCCAGTGCCCTCGTCCTTCGGATCCACGTGGCCAGGCTACCACGAACCCTTCCGGGAACCGACCTTCCCGCAGCGTGTCTGCCGCAGGTAGGTTCCTGACCATGCGCCTCCACCAGCTCTTCGTGCACCTCGTCCTCGCGTCGTTCACCCTCGCAAGCGGCTGCGAGACGGCTGAGCACGCACAGCGCGTCATCCACGACACCCATGCCCCGCGCATCACGGCGATCGTCCACGAGGACATCGAGCGCGCGGACCGCGGCCTCGTCGCCGCCGCGGAGCGGATCGGCCGAGGATTCGTGGTCGAGGACCCGACCCAGCGCGCCCGAGAGATGCGCCGGGCGCTCGAGCTCTTGACCCAGCCCCCCCGGGGAATCCCGGAGCTGATGATTTCGCCGATGACGTTCATCGCGGTGACCGACGCAAACGGCGTCGTCATCTGCCGCGATCGCGATCCCGATCCGATGGCGGGCCAGAGCGCGGCGGAGATGTTCCCGCACGTCCGGAGGGCCCTGACCGAGGGCGTCGCGACGCGCGAGGTCGTCGAGTGGCCGGGCCTCTTGCCCGACGAGCCGCCCGCGGTGCTCATGGTCCACGCGGTCCCGACCTACTACCAGGGTCGGCTCTCGGGCCTGATCCTCGGCGGCACGCCGCTCTGGCGCACCGCGCAGCGCCTCACGCGCCAGCTCCAGGCCGAGGCCGCGAGCGAAGGCGGCACGATCCTCTGGGTCTACCTCTACCGCGGCGACGCCCTGCACCACCGCGGCACGCCCGCCGATCTCGACACGATCGTCCCCGACGCTGCCGCCCGCGCCGCGGGCCTGGGCACGAGCCCCGGCGGCTTCACGGGCGAGGTCGCGCAGTTCGGCCGCTGGTACGCATACGGCGTCGTCCCGCTGCCCGAGCTCGGCCCGGACATCGGCTTCATCGTCTGGCGGAGCGATCCTGTCTGAACGCGCGCAGAGGGCCCGCTTCACGCGCATCGGTGCGCGGCGGGACTCGTTCGGGCCGTGGTAAGGACCGCGATGTTCTTCGTGAAGCGCTCCGCAGGAGCGGAGGTCGATCGACCGTCGCTCGCCGTGCGTGATCAGACCGGCGTGTGCGCATTCTTCGGGATCCATCTCGGCGTCGACACGCGGCGCTGGCCGGAGCTGCGCTCGCACGAGTCTCTCCCCGACGACGTCCTCTCTCGTTTCGCGGCGGGCCCGGTCGGGGGTCGCTTCTGGTCGTTGATGAGGTTCGAGGGCTCGCGCTCGGCGGCCCTCTCGATCTCCGCGTGGGGCCTCGTTCTCACGAGCCTCGAGGCCCAAGGCCCGCGGCAGGACGACCCAGCGCTGCTCGGCGCGTGGTGGATCGACGGCAACGTGGCGACCCCGGACAACGGCGGCGTGATGCAGGTGACGAGCGACACCTTTCGCTCTCTCGTCGTCGGCGAGGACGCGCGCACCGAGCTCCGCGAGCTCGGCAGCGCGCTCGGCCTCGAGACGCTCTTCTCGCGCACCATCGGGTGGAACGTGCTCGCGCTGGCCCGCCTGAAGCACACCTGATCGGCGCCCCGTCGCTCGAGCGAGCGCTCGTCGGAACGAAGCCGCCGTGCGCATGCGTGTCGAGAGAGGCGCCGCGCTCCAGACTCCGCGCGTGCGCTGCACCTCGCCATTGCAGCCAGCTTCGTGGGGCTCGCAGCCGCCGCGCACTGGCTCGCCCCGCCCTACGACACGCCTGTCCTGCGTTTCGGCGTCGTGGCAGGCGTGGTCGCGGGCGTCGTTGCCTCCGTGAAGGCCTCGACGGGGCGCGCACAAAGGGGTCGGGGCGAGTTGCGCATGCTCGGCATCGTTGGCCACTCGGCGGAGTTCGGTACCAAGGTCCTGGCGTTCGCCGACATCGCTCGCGTCGAGCCGTTCGCGCATCGTGTCGACGTGTTCGGCATCGACGGGACCCTTCTATCGCTCGCCGCATGGGACATCGGCGCGGAGGAGCTCGCCCGGGCGATCGACGACCGTAGGCTCGCGGTCCACTGGGACGACTCCGACCTGAACGACACGCCCGTTCCGGCGCGGCCACCGCCCACCGCTTCGTGACCGCCGGTCAGCGAGAGAGCGTGCGGACGGGCGGAGACCCCCTCGTCGCCCGACGAGGGACGAAGCGAGCACTCGGGACGGTCAGCGGAGCTCGACGATCTTCTCTCCGAACAGGCGCTCGAGGTTCGCGAGCAGCGCGTCGCTGGGCTCCACGGTGAGGCCCGTCTGCGCGACGCTGACGACCCAGCGCTCCACGCTCCGGAGCTCCAGCGAGACGGGGCACGGGCCGGGGAACTGGCCGAGGGCCTCACGGAGCGCGGTGAGCTTCTTGCGGTCGACCTTCTCGACCGTGACGCTCACCCGCACGCTCTTGGTCTTCTCGCGCAGGGCTTGCGAGAGGGGCTTGATCGCATCGAGGACGAGCTTGGGC
>JBKDQC010000505.1:0-1496 GCA_046342295.1 Deltaproteobacteria bacterium
GCAACGGACGGCGGTGTGGGCCGTCGTGGCTCACACCTGAGGCACCGGGGAAGAATCACCTGGGGGCCGCGGATGCACCTCCCACGCGGGACAGGCGATGCGCCAGCCACTCGTCACCCTCTGTGTTCCCGCCTACAACGCCGAGCAGACGCTCGCGGGCACGCTGGAGTCGCTCCTTCGACAGACCTACCAGCCGATCGAGATCCACGTCGTCGACGATGCGTCCACCGACGCGACCGCGGCAATCGCGCGCTCGTTCGGACCGACGGTCTCGGTCCACACGAACCCGACCAACCTCGGGCTCCGCCGCAATTGGGAGAAGTGCATGCGGCTCGGGACGGGGGAGTACCGAGCGCTCTACCATGCGGACGACCTGTACGAACCGGACATCGTGGGCACCGAGGTCGCCTTCCTCGAGGCGCACCCCGAGGTGGGGGTCGTGTTCAGCGCTGCGTGGCTCATCGACGAGAACGGGGCTCCCCGCGGGCGCTCGAGAACGTTGCCCCAGCTCGGTTGCCCCGACGTCGAGCACGTCACGTTCTCGGTCGTCCACCTGCTGAGATCCATCCTGCGATACGGCAACTTCCTGATCGCACCGAGCGCCATGGTGCGGGCTGGCGTCCAGGCGGGATTCCATCAATGGGGCTCCGACCCGTCCTTCAGCGACGCTGCCGACCTCGATGCCTGGCTCGAGATCGCTCGCCATCACGAGGTCGGTCTCCTGGCCAGACCCCTCATGAAGTACAGGCTCAGCCCGCAGCAGCACAGCTATCGCTACCACCGCGCTCGCACCGAGCCCTCCGAGCTCCTCCGCCTCATGGACAGGTGGCTCAACGAAGAGGGGGTGAGAGATCACGTGACCGAGTCCGATCGTGCGCTTCGAGCGGAGCTCGGCAGGCGTGACCGGATCGAGCGCGCCGCGCGCGCGCTCCTGCTCGATCGCGTCGGTCTCGCATGTCGATTGCTCGCCGAATCGGCAGAGACTCGCGGGTACCCGAGGTCGCGCAGCTCACTCAAGTACTCCCTTCTCGCCCTCGCCACGGCCGCCGCTTGCTGGCCGTGGGCGTCGGAGGTGTGCAAGCCCGTCATCGCTCGGACGCTCACCAGAAAGCGCGCATGGTGACCTCGACTGCCGCCGACCCGAGCCGGGTCACTTGGGGGATCGTGCCTTGTGCCGGACTCGGGACGCGCATGCAGCCGCTGGCGTTCTCCAAGGAGCTCCTGCCCGTCGGCACACTGGTGGAGGACGGCCGCGAGCGCACTCGCGCGGTCGCAGAGTACGTCCTCGAGCGGATGGTCCGCGGCGGTGCGACGCGGCTCTGTCTGGTGGTCTCGCCCGGCAAGCTGGACATCCTCGGATACTTCGGAGAGTCCTTCGAGGGCGTCCCGCTCACCTATGTGGTCCAGCGCCAGCCCGGCGGCCTGGTGGACGCCCTCGAGCGGGCGATGCCCCTCGTTCGTGAAGCGGATCAAGCGCTCGTCGGATTGCCGGACAC
>JBKDQC010000506.1:0-1636 GCA_046342295.1 Deltaproteobacteria bacterium
GTCCCCGACTGTCCACCGCGCACGCTCCTGCGCGTGCACTGGCCAGCGGTCGCGTGACGCGCGTGGCTCGCTCGCAGCGCGAGCGGTGGGGCTCGCGCTCCATCTCCGCCAGCCGCTGAGAGCACGTGGCACTCGGATGGATCGATGCGGGTGACACGGGCTCGAATCGGCGGGAGGGAGGCTCTCGCCGATTCACTCGGCGAGAGGGAGGTGCTGCGGCCAGACCCTCCGGCAAGAAACGTCAGAGCATGAGTCAATCCAAGTGACTCATGCTCTGAGTCGTCTCTGAAGCGAACGCGCCGGCGCGCGTCCCCTGCCCCGCTCGCACGCCCCGCGCGCCGGCCGGGTCAGCAGCGCTCGATGCGGTAGACGCGGTCGCGTACGGACGTGGCGCCGCGCGCGGTCAGGCCTGGAGAGCTGGCCGTCACGTCGTGCGCCGCGAGCTCGGTGACCGCGTCGTCGGCGAAGAGACGACGCACGAGGGGCTCGGGCACCGAGAACGGCGGCTCCTCCGCGCCGGCGTCGTGCTCGAAGGTCACGAGCAGCGTGCTCGCGCCACGGCGCAGGAGCGAGCGGGTGTGCGCGACGTAGCGCTCGCGAAGGCCGCTCGGCAGGGCGACGAGCGCCGCGCGATCCCAGCACGCATCGAAAGGGCCGCCCGCGGTCGCCGCCTCGAGCGCGAAGAAGTCGCCGGCGAGCACGGTGAGCCCGGGAACGCGGAAGCGTTCGAGCGGGCCGATCGACGCGCGCTCGGGCGAGAGCCCCCGCTCCTCGAAGAAGGCCTCGACCGCGCTCGGCACGAGCTCGACGCCCACCACCTCCGCACCCTCGGCCGCGAGCCAGGCGAGGTCGGCGCTCTTGCCGCACAGTGGGACCAAGACACGCGCGCCGCGCGGGGCGAGGAGGGGACCGTACGCGAGGAGGTGCGCGTTCGGACGGCCCTCGTGGAAGCCGATCCTCCCGTCGCGCCAGCGCTGGTGCCAGAAATCGTGGTGCATGGCGCGAGCATGCCGCGAGACGGCAGAAAGGCGATCGTGCGCGCAACGGGGCCCCCGTTGGCACGACAACGCGCGCCATGCCGCTTCGGGTGATCCTCCGCGGGCTCGTCGACCTGCTCGCGCCGGCACGCTGCGCGGCGTGCGACGTCGAGCTCGAGCCAGGCCACGAGGGCTTCTGCGTCGTGTGCGAGCCGCTGCTCGAGCCCCTCCAGGGAGCCGAGGCGGCCATGGCGGCGCTCCGCTACGGAGGGCCCCTCGCGAGCGCGATGCGACGCTTCAAGTACGGAGGGCGCGCCGAGCTCGCACGTCCGCTCGCGCGGGCGATGGCCGAGAGGGCGCGCAGCGCGTGCGCCGGCACGGACGCGATCGTTCCGGTGCCGCTCCACGTGCGGCGTCTCCGGGAGCGCGGCTTCGACCAGGCGAGCCTGATCGCGGGCGAGCTCGCGCGGATCGTCGGGGTCCCGCGTCGCCTCGACCTGCTCGAGCGCGTCCGGGCCACCCCGGTGCAGGCGGCGCTCGATCGGCAGGCGCGCCTCGAGAACGTGGCGGGGGCCTTCTCGGCGTCACCCACGGTGGCGGGCCTCCGCGTGCTCGTGCTCGACGACGTGCGGACCACGGGCGCAACCCTCTCGGATGCC
>JBKDQC010000507.1:0-55054 GCA_046342295.1 Deltaproteobacteria bacterium
GAGCCAGCGTAGAGCTCCTCGAAGCCGGGACGCACGGTCGCGGCGTACCCGGGCAACGCGTCGTCGTACTCGACGAGGGAGGCGACCGCGACCTCTGCGATCGGGCCAGCCCACGCGTCCTCCGAGCCTGCCGCCGCGCGCAGCGCAGCGAGGTAGCCCGCGAGCGCCTCTCGGTGCCGGCCGTGGAGGTCAGCCTCGATCGCCGCGAGCATCTGCACGCGGAGCGGGCTCGCGCCGAGCTCGCGGGCGCGGGCGAGCGCCGCGGCCGCGCTCGTCGAGTCGCCGCCGTCCGCGAAGAGCTCGGCCTCGGCGCGGGCGAGCGCGAGCCCGGGGTCGGTCGGCTGTGCAGCCGCCCGCGCGCGGTGGTCGGCGGCGGTGAGCGGCGTGGTGCGCGATGTCGCGCCTCCGCAGCCGACCAGACCGAGGAGAAGAAACGAGACGATGGAGAGATGAAGTCGCATGTCGTGGTCTCTGCGAGAAGGTTGGTCTCCGGAGCTCGGTGCGCGCGGACGCGCGAGCTACGGAGGCGGATCAGCGGCGCTCGGGCGCGAGCGTGTGGCGCTGGCGCAGGATCGCGTCCGCGCGCTGGACGAACGCACGGAATGCCGCGTACTCGGAGGCCTCCACGCGGTCGCGCGCGAGCGTGAGCTCGCTGTGGACGCTCACGGAGCGGGCCTCTCGGGTGACGGTCAGCGCGAAGACGCCGAAGGGGCTCTCGAGCCGACCACCCTCGGGCAGCGCGGCCACGTCGTGGCCCGCAGGGATGCGGATCGTGCGATCTTCGACGTAGCGGGTGGTCGCGCCGAGATCGAACGCGTGCTCGCGCGTCTCGGTGCGTGCGAGCAGCCGCAGGAGGTCGCCCATCACGGTGAGCGGGACGCGCAGGCCATCGGCGTCGCGCACGGCGAGCTGCGGCACCGAGGCTCGGTAGTGCGCCGTCACGGGGACCTCGTAGTCCGTCAGCCCCGTCATCTCGACCGTGTCGACCTCGATCCCGGCGAAGGTGTTGCGCATCGCGCGCTCGAACCGGTCGAGGCGCGTCCCCTCGGCCTGGTAGCTCGAGCGCCAGCCAGGCGCCTCGTGGCCGCGAACGGTCTCGTGCGCGTCGATGCGACCGGTGCCGTCGGCCGCGAGCTCGATCGTGATGCGACGCTCGCGGGCGTTGTGCTCGGGGCTCATGACGGGGGAGCGGCGCAGCTCGGCGCCGTCGGGGCCGACGACGAGCACCGTCACACCCTGGTCCATCTGCGGGAACTCGGTCGTGCCGCTGAATTCGGCGGTTCCATCGAGGAAGAGGTCGAGCTCGGGCACGTACGCGATCGCGTGATCGAAGACCGAGAGCGAGGCCGGGAGGTCGTTGAGCGCACCGTTGCGGCGCGTGCGGACGAGCACCATCCGAGCCTCGACGCCGGCCTCCGTGAGCATCGTGTAGAGCAGAGACGCCTTGTCCTTGCAGTCGCCGAAGCCGCGCTGGACGATCTGCGGGACGCGGTACGGCAGAAAGCCGTGGATACCGAACTCGAGGCCCACGTACCGGGTGTGGTCGATGACCCAGCGGTAGATGCGCTGCACCTTCGTGCGCGTGTCGGGCGCATCGGCGACGAGCTCTCGCACCGTGCGCCGCAGCGACTCGTCGGCGTAGAGCTGGTCATGCACGAGCCCCCACCACCACCGACCGACGTCCTGCCAGCTCTGATAGGTGGAGACGTGGAGGTACGGGCGGGTCTCGGTCGCCCCGGGCATGCCATCCTCGCTGCGGATCGCGGGGACGTCGTCCGCGACGTAGCGGTGGATGCGGCGCGAACCCTCCACGCGCTCCTCGCGCTGCAGCGAGGGGAGCTGCGGCGCGTTGAAGAAGAAGGTGCGGGCCGCCGGCGTGATGAGCACGTACTCGGCCCGCGCCGTGGGCGCGACGCCCTGGAAGAAGTGCATGTCGCCGTAGTAGTCGTCGAACTGGTTGCGCTCGGCGACGTCGTCGACGCGGTAGCGGATCTCGACCACGTCGCCGGGCTGGAGATCGGGGAAGACGACGACGAGCGCCCGCGTGTCGTAGTAGATCCGGTAGGCGGGCTCGCCGAGCTGCTGCTCGTAGGACTCGGTCGCCTCGAGCTGCCGGCCCTGCCGGTAGACCCGCGCCGCACGCACCATCACACGCTGCACGTCCGGATCGAAGGTGATCGGGAAGGTCCGGAGGGCGCGGCCTCCCTCGTCGTTGATCACCTGCGCGGCGAATTGATGGAAGCGCGAGCCGAGGCCGCTGTCGAAGACCGACGCGACCGTGAGGTCCTCGAGGACTCGGTAGGGGTAGCCACGCTCCTCCTCGACGCGCGAGAGCAGCTCTTGGCCGGTCGCCGCGTAGGCCTCGTCGAGGCGCTCCTCGGGCTGCAGATGCTCGACGAGCTCGCGCGTCTCGGCGTCCTGCGGGCGCAGCTCGAGCGCCGCGCCGAGGGCCTCCATCGCGAGCTCGTTCTGGCCCGCGCGGAGGAGCGCTCGACCATAGGCGACGTGTGCGTCGGCCTCCTCGGGCGCGAGCTCGAGCGCGGCGCGGTACGCGCCCATCGCCTCGTCATCTCGCTCGAGCGCCTCGTACCACGCGGCGACCCGGAGGATGCGCAGCACGCTGTCGTTCGAGAGCGCACGGTAGGCGTCGATCTCGCGCATGGCGTCGTCGAGCTCACCCCGGAGGATCGCGTCGCCGATGACCGTCTCGCGCAGCCCCTGGTCGTCGTAGCGCGAGAGCAGCGCTTCGCGGTAGAGCGCCATCGCCTGATCACGCGAGCCCACCGAATCAGCGGCGTGCGCGCGGATCGCGAGCCAGGAGGGCGAGCCGGGCGCGCGACGCGCGGCGCGCTCGAGCGTGGCGCGCGCACTCTCTTCGAGACCGAAGCCCTCGTAGAGGTCCGCGCGCAGCTCGGCGGCCTCGAGCGCCTCGGTGCCGGGCCCCTCGGCGAGACGGGGGCGCTCGAGCAGGTGCAGGGCCTCGTCGGGGCTCGGTCCGCTCATCACGAGGCGCGCCTGCGCGAGGGTCACGTCGGGCTCCTCCGGTGAGAGCGCGACCGCGCGGTCGATGAAGCGGCTCGCGTCACCGCGCGAAGTGGCGAGCTCGGCCGCGAGGAGCCACCTCTCGGCCGTGGGGCCTGCGTCCGCCGCGCGCTCCGCGAGCTGTCGCGCGCGCTGCTCGGCAGGGTCGTCCGCGCCCGTCAGGGCCAAGAACTCCGCGAGATCTTGAAGGGCCTCGGCCGACGCGCGCTCACCGGCCGCCGCCGCCTCGAGCGCCGCGAGCGGCGCCACGGGCGCCGCGGGAAGGCGCGCGACGCCGTGGCCCGCATGGACCTGGGCGACGTCGGCGTCCGGATCTGTCGTGAGGCCACGGGCGCGCTCGCCGTTGGACGCTGCGACACGCGCGTAGAAGCCCCACGTCGACTCGGCGGTACACGCCTTGACGAGGAGGCGGTTGGGGCCTTGGTGTGCACCGACGACCGCGACGAAGCGGTCGGGATCGGGTTGGCGGTAGTCGTCGTCGCGGAGGACCTCGGTGCCGTTCCACCACGCCGCGATGGCGCCTCCGCCGCCGAGCCAGAGGGAGAGCGCCTGCGGCCGCTCGCTCACCACGAAGGTCTCGGCGTACGCGCACACGTTGGTGTCGGGCCGGTAGACCGCGTCGAAACTGACGTAGCCATAGTGACCGACGTCGGGGAAGGTTCGCCAGGCGACAGGCCGCTCGCGACCTTCGTAGCGGGCGTCGAGATCGACGGGCGCCATCCGCAGGCGTTCAGGCTCGTACTCGCGCGCGAAGCCCTCCTTGCCCTCGTTGTCGAAAGGTCCGATCACGCGCCACCGTTGCAGATACCCGAGCTCGGTGAAGGTGCGGCGCGAGGCGTCCGGATCTCCCATGCGGAGCTGCGCACGCCCGAGCAGTTGCGCAGCGTACGCGCGCACGGCGGGACTGAGCCTGCGGTTCTGCGAGATCGCCTCGAGCGCCGCGCGCGTCGTCGACGGCCGGGCGGTGCCGTAGCCGCGCCAGAGCTCGAGCAGCGGGACCATCGCGCGCGCGCTCGCGCCTCGCCGGCCGACCTCCTCGGCGAGCCGTCGCTGCTCGACCTCGAAGGGCTCGTCCGGGACGGTCGGGCGCGCGCCGGTCGCGACGCGACGCGACGCAGGCGCGCGTTGCGCGTGCGCCTCACCGGGAGCGCCCCCGAGCGGCGCGCTGGTGAGCGCGAGAGACAGACAGCCGAGGAGGGTCAGAGAGCGGGCGGATCGTTTCAAGGGTCCTCCGAGCGCGCGCGACGGGGCTCGCGCGGGCGCGAATCGTAGTACGTGGGCTCAGCGGGAAGGCTTGGGCGTCTGCGACCGCGTCGCATCACTCGTGGGGCCAGACATGCAGGGCCCCGGACATGTTCCGGGTGGCCTTGTACACCGGCTCCGGATCCTCGTCAGAAACGCGGGCACTGGCGGCAGGTCTCTTGGCGGCGGTCTCCTCCGCCGGGCATGCTCACGCCGATGAGCCTCGGGACGGTCTGCCTCGTTGTCGCGTGCGTGCTGCCCATCGCGTGCGCGGGCCTCGCCAAGCGCGGAGGGCTCGCGAACCGCTCGTACGACAACAGCGCCCCCCGCGCCTGGTTGGCCAGGCAGGAGGGCGCCGCGGGGCGCGCGAACGCGGCCCAGCAGAACTCCTGGGAGGCGCTGTCCATCTTCGGGCCCGCGGTGCTCACGGCGCAGCTCGGGCATGCGCCCACGGCGCTCGTCGATGGCCTCGCCCTCGTGTTCTTGGTCTCGCGCCTCGTCTACATCGGGCTCTACGTAGGCGACCTGGCGACGGCTCGCTCCGCCGTGTGGACGCTCGGCTTCGTGGCCTCGATCGCGCTCTTCTTCACGCCGATCTGGGGGTGATCCGTGGGCGAGCTCGTCCTCTTCGTCGCGACGTCTCGGGCCGAGGTCCCCGAGGGGGTTCTTCGCTTCGCGAGCGTGGATGGCTCCGTGCCCGGCGCGACGCTCGTGTGGGACCACCACGTCACCGGAGAGCCCGTGAGCCTCGACGCCATGCCTCGCCGCGTGGATCTCTCTGACTTCGACGGGCTCGGCACCACGCTCGCCGACACGGACGCAATCGTCGGCGCCGCGATCGCGGTGCTCGGCGGCCTCGACGCGATCGCGCCCGAGGACTGCGCGGTCCTGAGGTCGGCGTCCTTTTGGTGCGATCACCTGCGGAGCGCTCCGGGCGCAGCCGCGGAGCACGATCGCCTCGGACGAGGGCTCCACGAGCACTGCGCACAGACCCTCGCCTCCGTCGAGCGATCGATGAGCTCGGGCGCGTTCGCCCGCCTCGTGCGCGAGCTCGTCGGCGCGCTCCGCTCCGGAGGGCCTCTGCCGCACGCGGAGCCGAGGGTCGATTCGGGGCCTGATCTGCGCGGGCTGCGGCGGATCTCGGAGCACGGACCGGTCGCGCTCGTCGACCTGCGTGGCGTCGGGATGCCCATCGATCCGCTGCGCGCTTACGCGCAGCACCGCTGCCCCGTCGCCGTCACCGTCGGCGACCACTCCAAGGGAGGCTTGCGCTACACGGTCGGGGTCAACCCGCACGTGGCCGAGACACCCTCGGATCTGGGGCGCGCGCTGACGCGGCTCGCCCTGGCCGAGCATGCGCACGGACCGCCCTGCCTCCTGCCGACCCCGGGTCCGGGCACCGAGAACTGGGGCGGTCGCGCGACCGTCTTCGGCTCACCCTGGAACCACGGCTCGCGCCTCGCGCCCGAGGAGGTCGTGGCGATCGTGCGGCGCTCGCTCGCGTGAGGGCCTGCGGTGTGTGGCGCCTCGGAGAGCTGGCTCGGGAAGGAGCTCGGTTCGACCCGGCGCCGGGCGCGAGCGCGGACGGTCACGTCGTCCGGATCCCGACGCCGAAATCAGAGATCTCCGTGGGGTCTTCCTCGCGCGGCGCAGGAGCAGGCTCGCTCTCGAAGTCGATCGAGACCGGCAGGGTCGGAGTCCGCTCGAACGGATCGCCCCGCCGCGCCGAGACGAACGCCGCGAGCATCTGGCCGGCGTCCAGGTAGCGTTCGACACGTTCGTGCGCGAGCGCGGTCATGATCACGCGCTCGACCTGCGGCGAGAGCCGGGGCTGTCGCGACGATGGAGGCTCCGGGCGCGTCGTCAGGATGCGGACGATGAGCTTGTTGTAGTTGTCGGCGCGAAACGGCGTGGTCCCGGTGATCATCTCGTAGAGAAGGACACCCATCGCCCACACGTCGGCGCGCTGATCGACTTCGTCGCCGCGCGCCTGCTCGGGCGCGAGATAGAACGGCGTCCCGACGACCGTGCCCGTCTTGGTCAGCGAGAGCGACTCTTCGCCGATGGTCTTCGAGATGCCGAAGTCGAGGAGCTTGACGACGGTGCGGTTCTCGCGCTGCGCCAGAAAGACGTTGTCGGGCTTGAGATCCCGGTGGACGATGCCGCGCTGGTGCGAAGCCGCGAGCGCCGAGAGCACCTGCTGACCGACGTCGAGCGCGTCTTCGATCGCGAGGCCCCCCTCGATCGCGCTGCGGTCGGAGAGCGTCCGACCTTCCAGCAAGTCCATGACCTGGAAGGGCGCGCCGTCGTCGAGCGCGCCGAGGTCGAAGATCTCGACGATGTTCGGATGCCCGAGCGAGCCGATGATCTCGGCTTCGCGATAGAAGCGCTTGACCGAAGAGCTGCCCGCGCCGTGGCCACGCGTCAGAACCTTGATCGCGACGTGCCTGCCGATGCGTCGGTTCTCCGCGCGGTAGACGGCGCCCATGCCTCCGCGTCCGAGCAGAGCCTTCACGAGGTACTTCCCCTCGAGGAGCTGGCCGATGAGCGGATCCGCATGTGGGGGCGCAGAGGACGGCCCCGGCGGGAGCCGCGAGGAGGGCTGCGCGACGACCGCGAACGCTGCGCTCAGCTCCGCGCTCTCGGTGCCGCGCTCCGACCTGGTCGATCGGGGACGCGCCACGACCTCCTTGCCCGTCGAAGGGCACACGCGCTCGCCCTCGATGTGAGGCAGGCCGCAGTGCAGACATCGGACGAAGCGCTCCATCGGCCCCCAACGGTAGCGCCAGGGCTCCGAGCGACAAGGGCTCGCGACGCTCAGGAGCTCGCGCGCGGCAGGCACCGGACACGGGTGGGCGGGGGTCCCGTCCGTCAGTCGCACAACCCCAAGAGGACCGTCACGCGACAGCTTCCGCTCCTGCACTCGGCGTCGCGGGCGCACGGCACCGAGGGCCCGCGGGGCTCGGCGCAGACCGGCTCGCCGCCGGTCAGGCTCGGCGGCGCGCAGAGCTTGGTCACGCAGGCGTCGTCGAGCTCGCAACGCTCCCCACGCTCGAGCAGCGGCGCGCAGAGTCCGCTCTCCGCGTCGCAGAAGCCGTTCGCGAGGCGGTTGCCGCCGTCGTCGCGCAACAAGCACTCCCACGACTCGACGCATGGACGGGTGCACACCCCCTCGCGGCACTCGAGCCCCTCGGCGCACTCGTCGTCGGGGCCCGGCTGCTGCGCGAGGCAACCGCTGCCGACGCCCCCGCGCGCGACACATGGCGCGTAGAGCTCCGCCGACTCGCACTGGAAGACGAGCCGGGCGCCGAGGACACCCGCCCGGTTGACGAGCGCCCCGCAGGCACGCTCGGGTGGCAAGGCGCTGAGCCGCGCGGCCGACTCGCACGTCTCGGTACATTGCGAAGTGCCGTCACCAACGGGCAGGCAGCTCCCTACGAAGCACTCCGTGTCGTTGCGGCAGGGCGCGCCGTAGAAGCCGAAGTAACAGGCGCCCTCACTGGCGCGCGCACCGAACGGGACGAGCGAGCCCTGCAAGCAGGCCATCCCCGGGGGGCAGGAGACCTCCGCGGTCGAAGGCGCGCAGTTGGGCAGACAGCCCAGCTCCGTGCCCACCCATCCCGTCGGACACGCGGACCCAGTCGGAGCCGGGGCGCAAGGCAGATGCGAGAGCCCTCGGAGCATGGAGCTCGACGACGACATGCAGACCGAGGCGGGACCACAGTCGGTGTCCGTCGAGCACGTGCGGGCGAGGCCGCAGAGGCCGCCCGACTCCGGGAAGGTCGTGAGCGGATACCGCAAGCGTCCGCAGGAGAGGCCCGGCGAACACGCCTCGATCGGCCTCCCGTCGCTGCCGAACGAACAAACCGGGGCGCAGACGCTGGCGGAGGTGCACTCGCCCCTGTTGCAATCCAGCGACGAGCGGCACGCCGGCATGCAGCGCCGCTCGGGCTCGCCCGCCACGGCACTGCAACGAAAGCCCGCGACGCAGTCCTCGTCCGAGTCGCAGATCCAGACGTCCCGTTGGGGCGCCGCCGCGACGCACCCCGAGAGCGCGAGACAGAGCAGGCACGCGACGGCGCCAACGCGCGATCGCAGGTTCACCATCGCGCCACCTCCCCTCGCATCACGCGCGAGGCCTCAGGCTCGGACGCGTCGTCGTCGCTCGAGGTCAGGTCGAGCACGAGCGAGACGACGGCAGCGACCAGGCAGCCGCCGCCCACCGCGAAGAGGACGTTCGCGACGTTGGCCTCGAGCTCTCGCGCCTCGAAAAATTCGCGGCTCTGCCGCATGTTCAGGGAGACGTCGCGCTCGGTCTGGCTCGAGAGCCCGACGCCGAGGGCGGCGCCGAGGATCGCCCCCCCCGCCCCTGCGAGGACGGCCGGGGCGGTCGAGACGACCAGCGACTCGGCCCGCCGCTCGAGCTCGAGCGAGAGCATGAGCGTCGTGCCAGGCTCGATCTCGACCTCGCGCGTCAGCGGCTCGTGACCCGCGGCCCGCGCCGTGAGGCGATGGAGCCCAGGGACGAGGAATCCCCTCCGGAACGAGCCGTCTCGAACGACCGGCAGCGGCTCGGTGTCGAGCGAGACCGTCGCGTTCGTCGGTACGGCCGAGACCACGATCGCCCCTGGCTCGATCCGCTCGACGTAGAGCTCGTCCACCGAGGTCGTGAGCGCGGAGAGCAGCGCCGAGAACCCACCGTCGACCTCGCGCGCGACGCGCCCGAGGGCCGAGCCGTTCTCGACGTCGAGGCGATAGAGCTCGAACCGGAAATGCTCGCCGACCTCTGCGCGGCCGAGCTCCGCGGAGCCCTCCATTCGCTCCGTGGATACCGTCCCCGCGACGAGCTCCTCGACCCCGAGCTCCCGCCCCATGCGGCCGAGGCACGCGTCGGACTCGATGCACGCGAGCGTGCCTTCGTCGTCGCGGCCGAGCGCAGCCTGGAATTCCTCCTTGCCGACGATCTCGACCGCGCCGCGCGAAGCGATGGCGGCGATGAGCAGCTCGGTGAGCGAATCGGCCATGTCCGGCGATGCCGCCCCGCGCGGAAGGAGCACCACGCCCACGCGACCGCGGCCCGCCGCGGCCGGCTCGCCCGCCTCGACGCCCGCCGGCCCGGCCTCATCGCTCCTCTGAGCCCGCACAGGCGAGGGCCAGGCGAGACTGCACCAGACGAGAGAGCACGAGACGAGAGAACACGCGAGCCCGGACGCGAGCGAGAAATACACCCAGAGCGCGGCGCCTCTGCACCAGAACGACACGGCCCCATCGTAGCTGGTAACCTCCTCGGAGCGTGCAGGAACGACCACCGGCCGGCGTCCAGGAACACTCGTCCGAGTACATGCTCGGCTCCGAGGACGCGCTCGCGGCCTCCGAGCGCTCGACGCGCGCCATCCTCGAGCTGACGCAGGCGCTCGCGAGCTCGCTCGACATGAGCGACATCCTCTACACGGTCGTCAAGCGCATCGCGGAGATCGTGAAGGTCGATCGTGTCTCGGTCGTGCTCGCGCCTTCGGGAGAGGCAGGCCTGGTCGGCTACGTCGTCGCGGCGAGCGACAACCAGGGCATCACGAACCTCCGCATCGATCTCGGAAAGTACCCCGAGATCCAGGAGGTCCTGCGCACGCGGTCGTCGCTCACGATCGCCGACGCCTCGACCCATCCGGTGCTCGAGGCCGTCCGCCCCGAGATGCCGCCCGACAAGCTCGGCCCGCTGACGCTCGTGCCCATCACCTGGCAGGACGAGGCGATGGGCGTGCTCTTCCTGCGCAAGAGACCGGAGCGCGGACAGCTCTCGCGGCGCGAGCTCGAGTTCTGTCAGATCGCGGCGAACGCGACGGCGATCGCGCTCCGCAACGCGCGCGTCTTGCAGACGCTGCGGGACCAGACGCAGCAGGTCAGCTTCGCGCGCTTCGAGGCGGAGCGTCGCCTGCGCAACCTCAAGCGCTACGCGAACCTCTTCACCTCCGCCGCCGACGGCCTGGTGGCGATCGACGCGCACGGGCGTGTGCTCTTCGCGAACCCGCGCGCCTACGAGATCGCGGGGCTCGACGAAGCCGTCGTGCGCGATCGCCCGCTCGTGGAGCTCGTCGATCGGCGAGACCGCCTCAAGGTGCTCCGGCTCTGGAGGGGCCTGGGCCGCGGGCGCTACCCCCATGGCGTCGATGTCCGCGTGCCTCGGCAGAGCGCGGGAGCGCCACCGGAGACTTCGTTCTTCTCGTGCTCGTTCTCCCCGCTGCAGGAGACCGATGGCGCGGTGCTCTTCTCGTTTCGCGACGTCACGAGCGAGCGCACCATCGCGAGCGAGCTCGCCAAGACCAAGGATTTCCTCGAGTCGATCATCCGCGCGAGCGTCGATGCGATCATCGCAGCGAGCTCGACGGGAGAGATTCTGCTCTTCAATCCGGGCGCCGAGCGCATCACGGGCTGGAGCGCGAGCGAGCTCGTCGGCAAGGCCTCGGTGACGGTTCTCTACCCGGACGATGGGGCGCGCGAGGTGATGCGCATGATCCGCTCCCCGCAGTATGGCGGCCCCGGTCGGCTCGAGGCGATCCGCTGGGAGGTGCTCGATCGCCACGGCGAGCGCGTGCCCGTGCAGCTCTCGGCCGCCCAGATCCGCGATGGGCAAGGGCGCCCCTCGGGGACCGTCGGCGTGTTCACGGATCTCCGCGAGAAGCTCCGCATCGAGAAGCGCCTCTCGGAGGCCCAGGAGAAGCTGGCGCACACCGAGAGGCAGGCCCTGATCGCCGAGCTGGCGGGAACCACCGCCCACGAGCTCAACCAGCCCCTCACGAGCATCGTGGCGTACACGGAGCTCTTGCTGCGCAAGGTTCCCGAAGGCGACCCGGTGCACCACGCCCTCGGCGTGATCTCCTCCGAGGCGCTCCGCATGGCCGACATCGTCCGCAAGGTCGGCAAGATCACGCGGTACGAGACCAAGTCGTACGTCGGCTCGCAGAAGATCCTGGACTTGGACCGTGCCGCCGCCGAAGAATCGCACGCGAAACCAGCGAGCGACCGTCCCCGATCCTCCGGAGCAAAGCCGTAGTGGCGGATCCGACGCAGAAGACCGACAAGCGAGAGTCCCGCGCGAGTGACCCTCTCTCGGGCACCTTCGAGAACGCGCGCGCGAGCCAGGCCGAGTCGCTGCGGGAGTCGCGCCCGGACCGCGCTTGGCCCATCCCGCAGGACCGACCGCTGCGAGAGAGCATCCCGGCGCCCCGACCCGCCCACCTGCCAGCGCCCGAGTGGACGCTCGATGCCGCGCTCCGCGCAGGGCAGGAGCTCGAGGCCGATCTGCGCGGACAACCCGACGAGCCCGGGATCGCGCGCGCGTTCGTCTATGCGCTGACGCAGGTGCTCCCCGGCGTGGAGGTGAGCGTGCGGATGCTCGTGCAGCCACCGCACGATCTGCGCGTGGCGTGGTGCGTCGCGAGCGCCGAGCTGCTCGACAGCACGCCGCGGGCCCGTGTGGCGATCTCTCGCGCCGCCCTCGCGCGCTCGCGGATCGATCCGGAGCCGACGGAGCCCTCCGTCGTCACCGCGCCCGAGGTGACCGACCTCGCCCCGCCGGTCGTACGAGGGACACGCGGCGCGATCGATGCCATCGCCACGGACGACGGACTGCCCATCGCGGTCGTGACGCTCGAGTCGTTCGAGCCAGCGCGCCTCTGGCCCCTCGAGCCCGTGCTCGCGCTCTTCGCCAGCAAGCTGGGCGCGTCCGTGGGACGTCTGCGCGCGAGCCACAACGAGGAGTTCCTGCGGCGCTACCTGCAGGAGATGTTCGAGCACGCGCGCGGACCGATCCACGCGCTCGCGCCCGACCGGACCGAGCGGGCGGTGAACCGCCCCGCGCTCGCGCTCATCGAGGCACCGCTCGGCGCGGTCGTCGGCCAGGATCTGCTCGTACTGTTCCAGCGAGAGGACCTGCGCGAGCGCGTGGCCGCGCTCTTCGACGCGATCCTCACCGGCCGCTCCACGGCGAGCTTCGAGCTGCACTTGAACAAGCTGGACGGCTCGGTGGCGCGCACACGCTGGAACACGGCGACGATCCTCGACGTCGACGGAACGGTCGGCGCGATCGTGGCGATGGGCGAGGACCTCTCCGACGTCCAGCGGCTCGAGCAGCAGGTCCTCCACACCGAGAAGCTCGCCACACTGGGCCAGCTCGCGGCAGGCGTTCTCCACGAGCTGAACAACCCCCTGACGAGCATCACCGTCTACTCGGAATACTTGCTCGGCAAGGGCAAGCGCGGCGGCGCGGAGCCCGGCGATCTCGAGAAGCTCGGTCGCATCGTGGAGAGCGCGGCCCGCATGACGAAGTTCACGCGTGATCTCGTGACCTATGCGCGCCCGAGCAGCGATGTGGCGATCAAGCTCTCGATGATCGAGGTGCTCGAGCAGTCTCTGGGCTTCTGCGAGCACGTGCTCGATGAGGCCGGCGTGCTCGTCGAGCGCAGCTACGCCCAGGGTCTCGCGCCCGTCGAGGCCGTGCGCGGGCAGCTCCACCAGATCTTCGTGAACCTCATCACCAACGCGAGCCAGGCGATGGCCAACGACCCGCGACGCGGCGCGCTCGACTCGCCGCGCCCCAAGCTGTCGGTGGCCGTCGAGGGCAAGCCCGACGCCGTGGTCGTGCGCGTCGCGGACAACGGCCCAGGCATCGCCACGGAGAACCTCGCGCGGATCTTCGAGCCCTTCTTCACGACCAAGGGCGAGGGCCAGGGCACCGGGCTCGGGCTCTCGATCGTGCGCAATCTGGTCGAGCAGCACGGGGGGACCATCTCGGTCGAGAGCCGAACCGAGTCGAGCGCGACGAGCCCGGGCGCGACGGGCGCGCCCTCGCGCAACACCTCTTCGGGAGCGCTGGGCGCCCAGACCGCGAGCCCGCAGGGTACGGGGACGGTCTTCGAGCTCCGCTTCCGCACCTCTTGACCTCGCCGGTGCGCAGCCGGAGGACAGACGGCGCGATCAGCGATAAGGCTCGCGGGCGATGATCCGTCTCGACCAGATCTCCAAGCAGCACGGCCAGCAGATCCTCTTCCTCGAGGCGTCCATGAGCGTCTTCCGGGGCGAGAAGATCGGCCTCGTCGGCCCCAACGGTTCCGGAAAGTCCACCGTCTTCCGCCTGATCGTGCGCGAGGATCAGCCGGACGCCGGGAGCGTCGTGATCGAGAAGGGGCTCACGATCGGCTACTTCAGCCAGGACGTCGGCGAGATGAAGGGCCGAACCGTCGTCGAAGA
Source organism: Deltaproteobacteria bacterium (assembly GCA_046342295.1). Taxonomy (GTDB): domain Bacteria; phylum Myxococcota_A; class Polyangia; order Polyangiales; family Sandaracinaceae; genus JAFLCL01. The sequence goes on from JBKDQC010000507.1 coordinate 13,528, forward strand.
GGCGATGGCGGGAGCCGGCGAGCTCTCGAGCCTGCTCCACGAGTTGCGGGAGCTCGAGGCGAAGATGGCCGATCCCGCACAGGCCGAGTCACTCGAGGCGACCATCGAGCGCTTCGGGGAAGTGCAGGCGCGCTTCGACGAGCGTGGGGGCTATGCGTTCGAGGCCAAGGCGAGAGAGATCCTCGCTGGCCTGGGCTTCCATCCCGACGTCGTCGATGCAGACGTGGGCAAGCTGTCGGGCGGCTGGAAGATGCGCGTCGCGCTCGCGCGCATCCTCCTCATGAAGCCCGACATGCTCCTGCTCGACGAGCCGACGAACCACCTCGACATCGAATCGATCCTCTGGCTCGAGCAGTTCCTCCGCCAGTTCGAAGGCGCGCTGGTGATGACCTCCCACGACCGCGAGTTCCTCAACCGCCTGGTCACGAAGATCGTCGAGATCGACGCTGGCGAGCTCACGACCTACACGGGCAACTACGACTTCTACGTCGGGCAGCGCACGATCGCCGAGCAGCACAAGGAAGCACAGTTCGCGCGGCAGCAGGCGATGCTCGCGAAGGAGGAGGCCTTCATCGCGCGCTTCAAGGCGCGCGCGAGCCACGCCGCGCAGGTCCAGTCCCGCGTGAAGAAGCTCGAGAAGATCGAGCGCGTCGAGCCCCCCAAGCGGCGCCACGTGATCGAGTTCGACTTCGTGAAGCCGCCGCGCTCTGGCGACGACGTCGCCAAGCTCGAGCACGTCCACAAGGCCTTCGGTCCGAGGGGCGTCATCTACGAAGACCTCGACTTCCTCGTGCGCCGCAAAGAGCGCTGGTGCGTCATGGGCGTCAACGGCGCCGGCAAGTCCACACTGCTCAAGTTGATCGCCGGAGAGAGCCGGCCGGACGCGGGCTCGGTGACCATCGGCGCCAGCGTGAAGCTCGGCTACTTCGCGCAGCACGCGATGGAGGTGCTCGACCCGACGCACACCGTGCTCGAGTCGCTCGAGTGGCAGCACCCCAAGGCGAGCAAGGGCGCGCTGAGGACGCTGCTCGGCGCCTTCGGCTTCTCGGGCGACGACCACGACAAGCCCTGTCGCGTGCTCTCGGGGGGCGAGAAGGCCCGCGTGGTGCTCGCGGGAATGCTCTACGATCCACCGAATTTCCTGGTGCTCGACGAGCCGACCAACCACCTCGACATGGAGACCAAGGAGATGCTCGTGAAGGCCCTCGGGGACTTCGACGGCACCATGCTCTTCGTCTCGCACGACCGCACGTTCCTCCGCTCCCTCTCGAACCGCGTGCTCGAGCTGAGCGGTCCGGTCGATGGCCGACGCCCGCCACCGCGGCTCTATGGCGGCGGCTACACGGAGTACGTCGCGTCCACCGGCCGCGAAGCGCCTGGCGTCGGCTGACGCCAGGCGGACCGAGCCCTCGTCACTCCGCTTCGGCGCCCGCCGACAGCTCGGACTCGGACGCCCTGCCCTCGAGCTCGTCGTGGAAGCGGCGCGCGAAGAGCGTCACCGGCTCCGTGCTCTCGCCGCCGAGCTTACCGAGCACCTGTTCCTCCCACTCGCGCGCGCTCTGGCGCTCGGCGAGCGCGTGGACCGCCAAGCGCGCCAGACGCGCATCGCCCTCCTTCGTCATCTGCACGAGCGCCTCCTCGCAACCGTGGTTGGCCAGGTGCGCCAGCGCACGGGTCGTGCGCTCGTCGGTCTTGGCGTCGCCCGACTGACGCGTGATCGCGCGCAAGCTCGCGTTGCCGAAGGTCCCGATCACGCGGGCGATGTCCTTCCAGACGTCGCTCTGCTCCTCGCGGAGCACGAGCAAGAGCGGCACCACCGCCCGCCGCAGCTTCAGGTGCCCGAGCGCGAGCGAGAAGGCATGACGCACGAAGGTCTTCTTGGCGGACAGGCCGTCGATCAGCGCGTCCCCCGCCTCCTCACCGATCTTCGCGATCGCCGGCACCGCGCGCACGACCTCCTGGCGAGGCATCTTGCGCACGGCCTTGCAGAGGGTCTCGACGTGCTCGGCGCCCGCGCGCTCGGCGAGCGAGACCGCAGCCGCACACCGGAAGCGCGGGTGATCCAGCATGAGCAAGAGCTCGGGGATCCCTGCTTCCGCGATGCGCGCAGGGTCGACCTCGCCACCGACGGGCGCGCTCGGTGAGGAGCCGCGCACGCGCCGTATCGCCGAGTGCGCGAGGTCGTGTGTCTCCGTATCGAGCGCGATCTCGTTGTCGGTCGCGCCCGCGAGCAAGCGCTCCCAGTTCTCCGCGATCGCCTCCGGAGAGAGTCCGGAGCCCTCGGCCTGGGCCGTCACTCGAAAGGCCGCGATCTGACGCGACACGAGCTCGCCAGCGTCGGTCGCGAGCCCCGTGGCGACCGCTCGCTCGGTGAGCAGCGACGGCAGCGCGAGACCGTTCGCGACGGCTCGCTCGATCGCGCGCGCGACGGTCGCGTCGACCCCATCCTTGGGAACGGAGAGGTGTACGATCGCGTCGTCGAGTCGCTCGGTCGCGATCGCCTCGGAGAGCTCGTGAATCACCGCACGGAGGGCTGCCGCGTCCGACGCGCGCTCGAGCGACTCGCCGAGAAGCACGTGTCCGTCGGGCAGCGAGACTTCGAGCGCAGCCGCCCGCGCCCGCGCGTCCGGTGGAAGCGGTCCGTCCTGGCGCAGCCGCGCACAGCGCTCGAGGATGCGCGCGACGTTGAGCTCACGCGGCGCCGCGACATGTGTCTCGGCGAGCTGGCTCGCGCCGTCGTGCAGCACGACACGGGCCTCGAGCTTGCGGCGCATCGCCTCGAGCAGAGGTCGGTCGGAGGGGTCGCGCGGATCGAGCGCCGCGCGCGCGAGCCGGACACGCTCGGCGTCGAGGAGCGTCACGAGCACGAGCGCCCGCAGCTCGGGCGCTGCATCGGCCGTCGGTAGCTGCACGAGGACGTCGAGCTCGATGGGAGAGCCGAGCTCGGCGACGCGCTCGGCGTCGACGCGCGCGAAGAGCTCGAGGCCTTCGCCCAATCTCCAGCCGAGCTCGCGGCCACGCACCTCGAGAGGCACGCGGTCGTCGCCGCGCGCCTCGAGGCTCGCGATGGCCGTGCGCGGACCCGACAGCTCCGACGCCGCGTCCCCCGGAGAGCCTGCCTCGTGCGGCGGACGGACCGAGCCCACGGGCGCAGGGTGAAGTCCCGTCACGTCTTCGCGCGTCGAGAGCATCGCGTCGTCGACTTCTTCTTCGAGGTCTTCCTCCTCGACGATCTCCTCCACCGCCTCGATCGGCACCTGCTCGACGACCTGGGAGTCGCGAACCTCGGCCGCCTCGGGCTCGGGCAGCGGAGTCGCAAAACGCCCCGATCCGTGGCTCTTGAGTCCGGGGCTCGTGGAGACCGGCTCGAGGTCTTCGAGCTCCTCGACCTCCTCGGGCTCCTCGGGAGGCTCTTCCTCGGAGACGATCGCCGCGATGGGCGCGGGAGGAGCGAGCGTGCCGCGCAACAGCGACGGAGGCGGAACGCTCAGGACCCGCGGCGGAGGCGCTTGCGAGGGGGTCTGGGTCCGTGGGCTCGTGCCCTCCTCCGAGATCGGCTCCCTCGGAATCTCGAGGAGCGGCGCGACGAGTAGCCCCGCTGCGCTCTTCTCCCGCTCCGAGAGCGCACGCTCTCGCTCGGCGAGTGTCCTCTCGCGGTCGACGAGCGCGAGCACGCGCGACTCGAGCTCGGACTCGCGCATGAGCAGATCGCGCTGGCCCGCCTCGTTCTCCTCGGCCTTCTCGCGGATTTCGTCTTCTTGTCGCGTGATCTGCTCGGCGCGCTCGCGCAGCCGCTGCTCACGCTGCGCCACGAGCTCCTCTCGCTTGGCGAGCTGCTCCTCTCTCTGCGCGAGCTGGCGCGCGCCGATCGTAGCCGTCGGCTCCGCGAGGAGGGCGCGTAGCTGCGCCGCGCCGATCGCGACACGGGGCTCCTGCACGTAGCGAGGCACGGGGCTCTCGCGATCTTCTCCGAGCTGGGCGAGCCAGCGTGCGCGCTCGGCGAGCTCGTGGTGGCCAATCGTCTCGGGCAGAGAGATGACCACGCGCCGCGCCTCCGGGTCGTGCACGACGACGGCGATCGCGAGATCCTCGGCGCCTTCGCTCCGGTGCAAGGTCGCTCCGAGGAGAGGCTCGCGCAGCTGCGGATCGCTCGCCAGGTTCACGACCCGCGTGACCGAGGCGCTCTTCGAGATGCCGTCGCGCGTCATGAAGTGGACGAGCTCGCGCCTCGTTCGTCCAGCGCGGCCCTCGTAGGTGGGCTCGTCGTGATCTGCCTTGGGCATGGGCACCTCGTGCGCGCCTCGATGGCGCGGCCGGGATCGGTAGCATGGGGGTCCCACCGGAAAGAAGCCCGACGGGCGTTCAGGCCCGCCGCACCCTACCCTGCGCGGCGATGGACGACGTGAACCACACCCCGATGGCGTCGGTCGACGAGCTCTCGCGCGCCTGCGTCGAGTACGTGCGGCGCGCGGTCGGCATCGATCTCGACGGCACCCCCGACACCCTCCCGATCCTCGACCACTATCTCGGCTCGCTTCTCGGGGGCGCCGCGGAGACGCGCGCGGAGGTGGTCGAGCTCGTCGTGCTCGCCGCGGGCGCTTATTTCGGGGAGGTCGTGCGCCGGGCGCTCGGACACGGTCGCTGGCACCTCGAAGAAGGAGATCCCGCCGGCAACCGCCTCGAGCTCGAGCACGTGTTTCTCTTCTTCAACCCGATGGGCATGGCGCGAGAGGCCGTCACGGGGGCCGAGCAACCGGGCTGGATGGCCCACCTCGAGGTGCTCCCGCGCGATCGCCCGCTCCTCGAACAGTCCCTCGCGCGCATGGGGGACGTGCGTGAGGACGATTACTTCCGCCTCGCCGTGCGCTTCGAGGTCGTCGAGCAGGTCGTGGGCGCCCTCGAGGCCGCCTCGGTCTCCCGTCAGAGCCCGGGCGAAGCGTTCTCACCGGCCGTCTACGCGGCGACCGCCCGGGCCGTCCGGGGCGAAGCCGGCTCGGCCGACCCGTCGCGGGAGAACTGACCGCGCCGATCTCCGATCACCGCCTGCGGATCGTCACGTCACCCTGGTGGTCGAGCGGGACGACGTAGAGCTCGAGGCGGTGGTCGACGAGACGAAACCCATGCTGCTCGGCGATCTTGCGTTGCAGGGCCTCGATCTCGTCGTTCTGGAATTCGATCACCCTGCCCGAGTGCACGTCGATCAGGTGGTCGTGGTGCTCGTCGGGCATCTCTTCGTAGCGCGCGCGGCCGTCGCCGAAGTCATGGCGCTCGAGGATCGCCGCCTCTTCGAAGAGACGCAGCGTGCGGTACACGGTGGCGAGGCCAATCTTGCCGTCGATCAACGACGCGCGCTCGTAGACCGTCTCGACGTCGGGATGCTCGACCGAATCCGAGAGCACGCGCGCGATGATCCGACGCTGCTCGGTCATGCGCAGGCCCTTGTCGAGGCAGCGCTTCTCGATCCGCGAAATGGTCACGGCGCGACGCTACCACAGGAGTTGGTCGCCTCCGAGCACCTCACGGTGTCAGCGAGAACGCGCGGACCGCCTCCTCGGCGCCGTACCGGCGGCCCGGATCGACCTCGGAGAAGGTCGTGGTGGTCACGTCGCCCGAGACCTCGGTCATGACCATGCGGGCGAGGGCATCGCCGCGTCCTTCGAAGCGGATCTCGCGCAGAAAGCCCGAGAGCGGCGCCCCGCGCGGGCGCAGCACGAGGGCCCAGCCTCCCGCGGCCGCCTCGACCGAGAGCGCATAGGTCCGCTCGAGCGAAGCCCGATCTCCGACGAGGAGCTGGAGGAACGAGTCGACGAACGACCGCACCACGGGCTGGCCCGCGAGGTCGATGCGGCTCGTCGTCCTGCCATCGCTCATGCGCAGCTCTCCGCGGTCGATCAGGACGACCTGCGCGCTCGGGCGCGTGGTGCGCCGCGCCATGCGCGCGGAGGCGGCCCCGGAATCGCCGCGCGCGTAGTCGATGGTGCCCTCGCTGACCACGGGGCTCGAGAGCAGCGCGATGCGCCTCTCCTCGCGGTAGCGGCAACGCAAGCCCGGGATGCGCGCCATGCGCGCGAGGACCGCATCGACGCTCGGAGGCGCTTGGCGGTCGCCATCCTGCGCGCGCGCGATCGCGGGCCCCGCCACCGGCACGAGCAAGCCCGTGGGGGGGCGGAGAGGAAGGCCGAGGAGGAGGACGGCAGCGAGGCCCGCGACGCGAGGCATGGGCGCAACGACGCGGAGGAAGCGAGCGCGATTCACCGGAGCGACGATGCTCCCGCGGAGCGGGCTCGTCGAGCCTGCGCCTGCACGCGCCGGCCGGGATTTCGATCGGCGTCACCGAGCCGCGGGGCCCGGGACGCCGCCCCGCTTCCACCAGCGGTTGCTCATGAAGGGATGCTCGACCGCGAGGTAGTAGGCGAGAAACGCCGGAAAGAGCAGCACGAACATCAGCGCACCGTGGGCGAGCGTGTCGAGCCAGCGCGCACCGTGGGCGCTCGAGGCGCCCAGGAGATCGGTGGCGACGACCAGGCGCCAGCCGAACATCGTGGGGATGTAGTGCAGCAGGTAGATCGAGTAACACATGCCGCCGAGCAGTCGCACGGGCGTCCAGCCGAGGAAGGCGCGGGTTCCGACGGAGCGGAAGGAGCCGACGAACGCGACGAAGAGGGTCGTCGCGATCGCGAGATCCTTGAGTGGAATCGGCGCCGTGGCGATCGCGGGCAAGGCGCACCACGCCAGGATCGCGACGAGGTCCCAGCGCCACGAGGTGCTCGGCGCCGCGCTCCAGTCGACGACGTAGAGATCCGCGAGCAGAAACCCTGCGGCGAAGTACGGGATCTGCGTGAGGATCGAGAGGGGCGGTTCGTTCCCTGCGCGGCGCGCGAGCTCGACGAGCACGGCCGAGAGCACGATCGCGCCGCCGAGCGCGAGGCGACGCGCGCGCGCGCTCGGGACGAGGAACACGCGCGCGAGGACGGGCGCGAGCACGTAGAACTGGACCTCGATCTCGAGCGACCACGTCACCATGTTGATGGCCTGCGGGTGGAACGCTCCGTAGACGAGGTTGTGCACGTAGAAGAGGCTCGCGAGCGCGTGCCGCAGCGTGATCTCGGGCTCGCGTCCGACGAGGAGCCAGCCCACGGTGAACAGCGCGAGGGCGATCGCGTAGGGCGGCTCGATGCGCGTGAGCCGGCGGAGGAAGTATGCGCGCAGCTCGACGCGCTCCTTCCCGAGCACCCGCTCGTTCACGAAGGGCACGCCGAGGATGAAGCCACTGATCACGAAGAAGAGCTCGACCCCGACGCGCAGGTCGTAGAGCGTCCGCAAGCCGGGGTCGGGGCTGACCGAGCGGTCGAGCGTCGTCGAGACGATCGCGAGCTGAAAATGCTGGAGGAAGACCAGCGCCATCGCGAGCCAGCGCAAGCCGTCGAGCGCCGGGATGTACGGCCCGCCGGAGGTCACGCGGGTCAGGCGACGGACGACCCAGGCGACCGGTCCCACAGCCTCCGCACTCCGAGACTCCAGGGCTTCCTTCACCCACCAAGGGTGCCAGGCTCCACGCGCGCGCGTCCACATGAGGCGTCTCACGAAGTGACACATCATCCGGGAGGCGAGCGGCTCTCATGCGTCACACGACGTGACACAATAACCTGTGGCGCGCGTCACACGCCGTGTTACAAGGGCACCCATGGCTGACGACGACACGAAAGACAGCGGGCGGTCGGAGCGCGGAGCGGACGAGCGAGACGCACGCAAGGAGCGCGTGCTCCACACGCGCGTGCCTGCGGTGCTCGAGGACGAGCTCAAGCGGCTCGCCACGAACCTGAAGATGCCGGTGTCGAACGTTGTCCGCGCGATCCTCGAGGACGCGATCGAGGCCGTCGAGGTCGTCGGCGTTCGCGCCGAGGACGAGCTCAAGGGCTTCGTCACACGCCTCTCGGAGCAGCGCGAGGCCTTGCGCCAGGGGGCCAGCCATGCGGGCAGGAGACACGGCGCCGAGCGCGCGAGAGAGACCGACGAGCGTGCAGCCCAGGCGGCGAGCACCGAGGCGACCGCCCAGCCGACCACCGCCCAGCCAGCGACGCGCGCACCCGCATGCCCCGCGACGCATGCGTCGCTCGAGGACGTGATCGGCTTCCAGCGCTTGACCCTGCGGACCGACTCTGCCTGCTCGGTGTGCGGGCGGGTCCTCCCCGGCGGCAGCGAGGCGTGCCGCGGCGTACGCGACGACGGCGGGCCCCGCGTCCTGCTCGGGCCGGGCTGCGCGCTGCTGCCGACGACCGGGTGAGCGCTCCGCGGAGCGCGACCCCGGCCCAGCTCTCCGCCCACGCGCAGCCCCGCTGACGCGAAGGGCCGAGCCACGTCCGAACGACCCATTCCAACAGGAGAAAAACGCCATGAACGAAACGAACCTGAGCGAGAACCCGGGTGAGACGAGCAAGTCGGGCGCGAGCGAGACGAGCAAGTACGACGAGCCCACGGGCGAGCAGCCACGCGACATGTCGGAGGCCAGCCTGCCGCGCGCGTGCGGCGCGAGCCCGCGGGAGCAGGGCGAGCCACGCGTCGAGCGGACGGTCGAGGCGGCGGGCCGCATCGTGGAGGCTGCCGTCGACATCGGACGGGCCTGGGCTGCGTACGGACTGCGCGTCGGCAAGCTCGCGCTCGAGACGCACGCACACACGATGGGCAAGCTCGCGGGCGCGCTCGGCGAGGTCGATCGTTCCATCCGCGCACGCGCCGAGGCGGACTCGACCGCGAGCGACGCGGGGCGCTGACTTCGCCTCGCGACCCTGCGCCCGCGACACCGCTCTTCACGGATCTCTCTCTTCACGGAGCACACCATGCCCCCACTGGATCGACGACGCGCCGAGGAGGCCTTCGAGGCCGCACGCGTGGAGCGCGCACGCATGATCACACGCGCCCTCGCACGGACCTTCGAGGCCCTCGCACGCTTCTTCCGCGAGATGAGCACGCGCGAGGTCCCGCAGCCGCCGCGGGACCTCGCCTCGATGACGGCCGCCTGAAGGCTTCTCGACTCGACATGGCGCCCGCGTCGCAGTCGCGCGGCGGCGGGCGACGCGGGCGTGAACGCGGCTATGATGCGCCCGCCATGGTCGTCCTCGTCACCGGCTTCCCCACGAGCTTCCTCGCGACACGCGTGGTGAGGAAGCTGCTGGCCGAGGACCCCGACCTCGAGGTGCGCTGCGTGGTGCCCTCGCGCTTCCTCGAACGCGCCGAGCAGGTGCGGGCGAGCCTCGCGCCCGACGCGCGCCCTCGGCTCACGGTGCTCGAAGGCGACGTGACGGCGCTCGACATGGGCCTCTCGGGCGCGGAGTACACCGCGCTCGCACGCGAGGTCACGCGCATCCATCACTGCGCCGCGGCGACCTACCTCGGTGTCGATCGCGCAGCGGCCGAGCGGCTCAACGTCGGCGGCGCTCGTGAGCTGCTCGAGCTCGCGGACGACGCGCACCACCGCGCCTCGGGCCAGACGCGCATCGACCGGCTCGTGCACTGGTCGAGCGCGCTCGTGGCCGTTTCGCGGCGCGGCATCGTGCGCGAGGACGAGCTCGTGCGCTCGGGCTTCCGCAACGCCGTCGAAGAGACCCGTCACGTCGGCGAGGAGCTCGTGCGGCGGGCGATGAAGCGGGGCCTCCCCGTCACGGTGCTGCGTCCGTCGATCCTCGTCGGGGACTCGAAGACCGGCGAGATCGACCGCCTCGAGGGTCCCTATCTCCTGATCCTCCTCATGCTCTCGACGCCCATCGACCTGCGCGTGCCGCTCCCGGGGCGCGGCGATGTGCCGCTGAACCTCGTGCCGATCGACTACGTCGTCGACGCAGGCTGCGCGATCGCCGCCGATGCGCGCTCGGTCGGGCGTACGTTTCACCTCGTCGACCCGAGGCCGGCGACGGCGCGCGCCGTCTTCGAGCGGATCGCGCGCGCGCTCGGCCGCCCTGCCCCGCGCGGCTCGCTGCCGACGCAGCTCGCGACGGCGGTGCTGCGAACACCCGGCCTCGAGAGGCTCGCGCACGTCCCGCGAGCCTTCCTCGAGCAGCTCGCGGTCGAGGTCGCCTACGACGACCGCAACACGCGGGAGCTCCTCGCGGGCACGGGGATCCGCTGCCCGGCCTTCGAGCAGTACGTCGACGTGATGGTCGATTACGTGCGCGCGCAGCAGGTCAAGGAGCGACCGCAAGAGGCCGCCACCGAGGCTGCGACCCTGGACGAGGTGAGCGATCCGCTGGGCTGAGGGCGCGATCGAGAGGGCTCGGAGGGGAGCGGGCCTGGAAGCGCTCCGCAGGCGTCCTGCTATGGTCGGGCCGTCATGACGTCGCTCGGGGCGCCCCGCCGGATGGTCGGAGGGGCTGAGAAGCACCCGGGAACCTGATCCGGTTCGCACCGGCGTAGGGAACGCGACGCACACGGAGGAGTCGTCCATGCCGATCCACACGCTGCCGCTGCGAGGCGCGCACCACCCGTCGTCCACCCGCGCCGGTACGAGCCCGGGGAGCTTCGCGAACCGTGCCGACGTCGGTGGACCGCGCTCCTTCAGCTCGCCCGACACGCCGGGCATGCCTGCTCCGAGCGACAAGACCGCATGGGACTTCCTGCCGGACGGCTGGGCGCGCGACGCGAGCACCGGCTTCGCGATCGCGCCGGCGGGCTTCGTGCCCGTCACGCAGCTCGAGCACGCCCGCCTCGGGATCGTGACCAAGGAGATGCAGCTCGTCGCCGAGAGCTCCGAGACGCACCTCACGGGCGAGCAGATCCGCGACGAGATCGCCGCCGGCCGGATGATCCTGCCCTCGAACGTGAAGCACCGCGCGATGAAGCTCGTGCCGATGGTCATCGGCCGCGCGAGCAAGACGAAGGTGAACGCGAACCTCGGCGCGAGCCCCGTCTCGAGCGGGACACACGAAGAGGTCCAGAAGCTGGAGTGGGCGGTGCGCTGGGGCGCCGACACCGTCATGGACCTCTCGACGGGCGGCGACCTCGACGCATGCCGTGAGGCGATCGTGAAGGCCTCGCGCGTGCCCATCGGGACGGTGCCGATCTACTCGATGATCCTCGGCCGAAGGATCGAAGACCTCACGATCGAGGTGATCCTCGAGAGCCTGCGCAAGCAGGCCGAGCAGGGTGTGGACTATTTCACGATCCACGCGGGCGTGCGCCGCGCCCATCTCGCGCTCGTCGAGAAGCGGCTCATCGGCATCGTCTCGCGCGGCGGCTCTCTCCTGGCGAAGTGGATGATCGTGCACGGCAGAGAGAGCCCGATGTACGAGCACTTCGACGCGATCTGCGACGTCATGCGCGAGTACGACGTGAGCTTCTCGCTCGGCGACGGACTGCGTCCCGGGGGCCTCGCCGACGCGACGGACGCCGCTCAGCTCGCGGAGCTCGAGACGCTCGGCGAGCTCACCGAGCGCGCGTGGAAGAAGGGCTGCCAGGTGATGGTCGAGGGCCCGGGCCACGTCCCCTTCGATCAGATCGAGTGGAACATGAAGATGCAGCGCACGCTCTGCCACGGCGCGCCCTTCTACGTGCTCGGACCGCTCGTGACCGACGTCTTCCCCGGCTACGACCACATCACGAGCTCCATCGGCGCCACGGCCGCCGCGTACCACGGCGCGAGCATGCTCTGTTACGTCACGCCCAAGGAGCACGTGGGCCTCCCGAAGAAAGACGACGTGAAACAGGGCTGCGTCGCCTACAAGATCGCCGCGCACGCGGCCGACGTGGCGCTCGGCATCCCGAGGAGCCGCGACTGGGACGACGATCTGACGCGCGCCCGCGCTGCGCTCCACTGGGACAGGCACTTCGAGCTCGCCTTCGACGGCGAGTACGCGCGTGCGCTCCACGACGAGGACCTCGACGTCGACACGGACTTCTGCGCGATGTGTGGCCACGATTGGTGCAGCGTGCGCATCAGCAAGGAGATCGTGGCCTTCGCGAGCGGCAAGGCCGAGGGCTTCGAGCGCGAGAAGGTCGTGAAGAGCCCGGCGCTGACCGACGAGCAGCGCCGCATCCTCGAGCAGCGCGGCAACCTCGCCCCGAGCGAGATCCACAAGCTCGCCAACAAGACGAAGAAGGCCGTCGACGCCGAGGTCGGCAAGGGCTTGTGCCACTCCGACTTCGTCGAGCCCGAGACGGCGCAGCGGATCCAGAAGGACAGGCTGGTTCAGCTCCGCGTGAAGGACGAGGCCCCCACCGCGGAGTGATGGACGCCTCGGGCGGGGGTGCAGATCACTGCGTCGGAGCAGGGGCCCAGGCCCGTCCTGCGGGCGCGGGCGCGGCGCGGCCCTGCTCCACCTGGACGTAGTGGTAATACCAGCCGAGCACGCGCTGCACGTAGCGCTGCGTCTCTTCGTATGGGGGTACACCGCGGTGGCGCACGACGGCGCCCTCGCCCGCGTTGTACGCCGCGATCGTGAGGATGAGGTCGCCGCGGAAGTCGTTCGCGAGGATGCGCAAGTAGCGCGAGCCGCCGAGGATGTTCTGCCGCGGATCGAACGCGTCTCGCACCCCCATGCGCGCCGCGGTGCCGGGCATGAGCTGCATGAGACCCTGCGCGCCGACCCGCGAGGTCGCACCCAGGTGGTAGTCGCTCTCCACGCGGATCACCGCGCGGATGAAGGCCTCCGGCAAGCGGTAGAGCGCCGCCGCTTCGCGGATGTGCGGGTCGTAGCGCGTGTAGCGCTCGGTCGAGGTGTCGCGCGGGCCACCGGTCGCACGCGGCGCATCGGTCGGGCGCGCAGGACGCGCGCGCATGACGACGGACACCCCTCGCTGCCCTCGACGCGGCGGGATGTTCGTGAAATGCACGACGCCCGACTCGTCGGTGTACGTGAAGATGTCTGCCCGCGCGCTCGGCGAGGCGAGCGGCAGCCCCACCGCGATCGCGAGGATCACGGCCGCAGTCGTGCGAGACACACGAGACATCGAGTTCGTCCGGATAGCGTGGGGAGGATAGCGTCGTCCAGAAACCGACGCACAACACCGCAGGATCCCCGCTCGCTTCCCCGCGACACCAACCAGGCCCGCGAGGCTCTTCACCGCGCGAAGAAGCGCTGGATCGTCTCGAGGCGGGACCGGATGAGCAGCGGGATGCGCCAGGCGGAGGTCAGGCCCTTCATGCGCTGCACGTCGGCGAGCAGGTGCCCGAGCTCCCAGAGCTTCTCGTCGTAGGGCATCCAGTAGAGCTCGGGGGCGTCGTTGGAGTCGATCAGCACCGTGCGCGGGCGCGTCAGCGTGTGGAGCGAGGCCACGCCGTTCGCGATGCCGGTGCCGGTCTCACGCGTGCCGCTCCACGGCAGGGACGGCATGCCGCCGGTGAGCGCGTGGTTGTTGATGGTCACGACGCCGACCGAGAGGTCGGCCGCGAGGCGCTCGGCCCGCGCGACGTCTCGGCTCCAGATCGAGGCCGTGAGGCCGTAGCGGCCCGCGTTGATCTGGCGGATCGCCTCGGCGGCGCCGTCCACGCGGACGATCGCGAGCACGGGGCCGAAGGTCTCGTCGCGCACGACATCCATGTCGGCGGTGCAGTGATCGAGCAGCGTGGGCTCGTAGAAGAGCCCGACCGGCGCGCCGTCCTTGCCGAGCAGGCGCTTTCCGCCGGTGACGAGCGTCGCGCCCCTCTTGGTCGCGTCCGCGACGTGGTCCATCACGAGCGCGAGCTGGCGGCCGTTGCACATCGGCGAGACGTCGACGTGGCCCGGCGCGCCGGGGCCGACCTGGAGGCGGCGCCACGCGTCCGCGAGGCGCGAGACGACCGAGTCGGCGATCCGTCGATCGACGTACGCCACCTCGATCGCACCGCACGCCTGACCGACGTTGTGGAGCGCCCAGTGCGTCAGGCCCGCCACGGTGCGGTCGAGATCACAGTCGTCGAGGACCAGCGCCGCGTCCTTGCCGCCGAGCTCCGCGGAGAACGGGATGAGCCGCGCCGCGCAGCGGGCCCCGACGTCTTTGCCGGCGCTCACCGAGCCCGTGAAGATGCAGGCGTCGATGCCGGCCTCGATGAGCGCCACGCCCGTCTCGCGACCGCCGAGCACGGCCGTGAGCAGGTCGGGCGGGAGCACCTCCGCGAGGCGGGCGACCATCCAGGTCTCGACGCGGCTCGCGTGCTCGCTCGGCTTGAGGACGACTGCGTTGCCCGTGAGCAACGCGGGAAACACCGAGCGGAAGAGCGTCGCAACCGGGTAATTCCACGGCGCGATGATGCCCACGACGCCGCGCGGCACGTGGTCGATGTACGCGCGCTTCCGCGGGAAGGCGATCGGATTGAGCGACGCTTTCTCGCGGCGCATTCCCTCGCGGACGACGGCCGCCCACCCATGGACCTGGTCGAGCGGGCCGATGACCTCGCTCATGAGCGCGTCGACCTCGAGCTTGCCGACCTCGTCCCGCATCAGCGCGAGCACCTCGTGGCGGCGCTCGAGGATCGTGTGGGCCGCGCGCGTGAGGTCCTTCACGCGCGACTCGCGCGGGCGCCGGCTCCAGCCCCCCTGCGCGAGGCGCGCGCGCTCGACGGCCTTCTTGACGTCGTCCTCGCTCGCGACCGGCAGCGGCGCGAGCGGCTCGAGATCGACCGGAGAGAGCGTGTGGATCTGCCCGCCGCGCACGACGGGCTCGAGCGCGCGAGCGGCGATCGCCTCGCCTGGGCTGCGCGCGGAGGCGCCGTTGTCCTTGCTGAGCTGGCTCATCGCGCGCCCACCGAACGGAATCGCCAAGGGTGCAGTGGCTCCACCTCGCGGCGATTCCATGTCGCGAAGCAGGGTCGGAGGCCCCGGCCCGAGAAGCCGGGGACCCCGGTGTAGCAGGGGAGACCGCACGTGCACGGCGCGTCAGAGACCGAGCGCGCGCTCGAGCTGCGCGGCGGGCATCGCGCCGCTCGCGCGCGTGATCTCTCGACCGCGCTCGAAGCGCACGAACGTCGGGATGCTCTGCACGGCGTGCCGCGCGCCGAGCGCGGGCAGCGCTTGGGTGTCGACCTTGAGCACGAGCACCTCACCGCTGCGCTTGCGGGCGAGCTTCTCGAGCTCGGGCGCGACCACGCGACACGGGCCGCACCACGGGGCCCAGAAATCCACGAGCACCGGCAGGGGGCTCTCGCGCACGAGATCGTCGAATTCCTCCGCCGACGCGACGCTCACCGGCGCATTCGGGGCGAGCGCCGCTTTGCAGCGCCCGCAGCGAGGCCGGTCTCCGAGGCGAGAGGTGGGCACGCGGTTCGTGGCGCCGCAGCTCGAGCAGGCGAGGATCATGAGGGCTTGAGGTAATCCCCGTGCGCCGAGGATCAACCGCGCGAGCGGGCAGGGCCGTGGGCGAGCGCGCCGTCGATCATCGCTCGGCCGACGGGGCTCGGAGGCGGAGCGGCGTGGCCTCGGTGCCCGCGAACACGATCCGCGCTCGCGCCGCCCGGTAGTCGCCGAGCGTGTCGTCGGCGAGCAGCCGCGCCGGGCCGACGACCTCGACGAGGTCCCCGTCGTTCACGAGCAACCCGGGCGGGACCTCGACGCAGTCGTCGTCGACCAGGGCCTCGCCGTCGCCGGTGTACACCGCGAAGCGTCCCACGACGCCCCGGGAGACGGCGTGCTCTGTGCCCTCGATCGCCGGGATCTCGAGGTGCACGCGGCCGCGTACCCGCACGATCGCGCGTGGGTCCGCGACGAGCGCTTGCCGCGCCTCGGCCATGGATTCGCCAGGCGGCGCCGCCGCACGCTCGCGCATGCGCCAGGACCGCAACCGACGACGACGCCAGGCGACCGAGACGTAGCGCGCGGTTCCAGCGCCGAGAGGCACGGCCGCCGCGATCCCGAGACCGAGCAGGGGATGGAGGACGGCGGCGACCGCGATGCCCACCCCGAGCGACGCGCCCGCGAGCGCCGAGCCGGCAGCGCCGAACGCGCGCTGCACGGGCGCGGGCGCCGGGGCCGGCTCCCCCGCGACGAGCAAGCGCTCGCCGCAGCCCTCGCAGCGCAGCACGCCCCGGACGTCGTGACCACACAGGGGGCATCGTTCTGGACGGGCTCGAAGCATGGAGGTCCTAGGCGCGAGGATGACTCAACAGAATCGCCGAGACAGCGGATCATCGTCGTCGAGGCGATTCCCTTCCCCGGAACGGTCGGCAAGAGACATGGGCTCACAGACCGAGCGCTGCGGCGGTCTCGGTGCGCTCGGCGCGGTTGTGCTCGATCTGGCGATGCAGCGCATATCCGAACACCAGGCCGGCAATGCCGAAACCGGTCCCTCCGAGGGACGCGAGGAGGGCGGCGTCGGTGGCGAGCGCCGCGAAGCCGCCTTGGACCACGACGTGCGACGCGTGCAGCAAGACCTCCGAGCCCTCGACGACGACGTGCGCGGTGTCGAGCGCGGTCTCGACCGCGTGCGCCCGTGCGTCAGCATCGTGGGAGCCGCGGAAGAGCACCTGCCCACCGATCGAGCTCGGCGTGACGCGCTCGAGCCCCATCGCACGCTGCACGGCGGCCATCGAGCCGGGGAATTCCTCGGGCATCCAGGTCTGGCCCATCAGGGTCCCGCGGAGCTCCCGGAGCTCGTGGAGCGAGACCCGCGTGAGCTCCGCGAGACGCGCGCCGTCCCTCGGGCTGCCATCGATCCCGAACGCGTCGCGCAGCTCGGCCAGGGGCGAGCCGGCCGGCGCCTGGCGAAACGCCTCGAGCGCGCGATCGATGGACATCGACTCGAGCGAGTGGACCATCGCATCGATCCGACCCACGGCGGTCTGCCGCACCGCTTCTCGGATCTGCGGCTGCGCGACCTCGGCGAGGTGCTGGTCGATCGCCGCGGCGTCTCGATAGGCCTCGACCGCTCCCAGGTAGTGCCCATAGCCCGGTCGCGTCGCCAGCTCGTTGCGCAGGCCCGCCGTGAGCTCGCTTCGCGGGATCGACAGCAGCCAGCGCGCATCGGCCCGGTTCGCCTGGAGGAACGAGTCGATCCCGCCGAGTCCGCCGCGCACGAAGGCCTCGGCCGCGCGGCGGATCTGTGGATCGACGAAGGGTCGCGACGCAGGCGGGGTCGCGATCGCGGCCGCGCTGTCGGGGCCGCGCATCGTCGACGACAGACCGGTTTCGACGATGTCGCGGCTGGTGTCGATCGGCGCGGCCTCGGGCGCGACCGGCGGGGGAACCTGGGTGCTCTCGGGTGCTCTGGATCGCGAAACGGAACCGACGTTCATGGGCCTTCTCCTGTGCGGCACGTGGCCGCGAAAGCCCTGTTGTCGGCACGGGCACCACGAGGTTGCGTGTCTTCACCAATCCTGGGGTGTCACCGGAACACATTGCCCTCCGACGCAGCCCTCGAGGCGGTCCATCCGGCACGCACGGACTTCGCGACATGCGCCCTCCAGCGTGAGCTCTACGGCGCGCGGCGGTCCATGGCGCACCGCAGCGAGACGAGACGACACGAGCTCGCCCCGGGCGCCCGGCGCGCCGTACGCGCGCACCTCCACGGAGAACCTCGCGCTCCTGTCCTCCTCGAGCTCGAGGACCAGCGGCAGCTCGAGCCCCTCTCCCTCGAAGACTTGTCGGAAGCGCGCCTCGCCGTCGGGCTGGGTGCGTACGACCGCCTCGAGTGAGACGGTGCTCGAGCGCACGGACTCTTCGGCGTCGATCACGACGATGGTGCGCCGCGGCGCACACGCGCCGACGCCGAGCGCGCAGGCGAAGATCATCCACGAATGCCGCGTCATGACACACTCCTCGCGCCATCGGCGCGTTGGCTCGACTGAATCTCCGTGTGACCCGTTGATCCGCGTCGAGGCGACTCGGTCGCGCAGCGCGGAGTGGGGCGGGGCGAGAAAGGTGGCGCTTGGATCGTCGTTGCGCCGACGCCGTCGGGCGTCGGACCGCGGGCCGAGCGCGCTCAGAGCATGAGCCACTTGGATTGACTCAGGCTCTGACGTTTCTCGCCGGAGGGTCTGGCCGCAGACTCTCCCTCTCGCCGAGTGAATCGGCGAGAGCCTCCCTCCCGCCGATTCGAGCCCGTGGCACCCGCATCGATCCATCCGAGTGCCACGTTCTCTCAGAACGTCAGCGTCGCGATTCTCAGGCTCGCGGGCTCCATGGGAGGCGCCGTACTCGACACGAGCGTGACCGCGAGCGCCCCGCCGGCCAACGTGATCGCAGCGGCCAGGAGCCAGTGAATCGCAGTGTCGTCCCGGGCCATCGACTCGTCGGCTGGCGTCGCCGCAGAGGCGCTGGAGTCCGGAGACGCGACGCGCTCGGACAGCGAGACGGTCGAGCGACCGTCGACGCGCGTGGGCTGCGCATGCCCAGGCTGGGCTCGATCGGGCGGCAGGACCTCAGGCTCGCGCGCAGCATGCGATGGCGCGGCCGCAGGGGTGCTCGCGCGCGCCGCCTCGAGCGCTCCGAATCGGCGGACGAGATCCTCTCCGGGCGGCGCCGTCGTCAGCCCGTCGAGCGCGGCGCGTGCGAGGGAGAGCTCTCCAGCCCGCTCCCAACAGAGCGAGGCGTTCCAGGCCGTGACGGGCGTGGTGACGAGGTCACGGGCCCGCTGGAGCGCCGGGCAGGCTTGCTCGAGCCGCCCGGCTGCGAACGCCTCGATCCCTGCGCGGAAGTACGAACGCGCCTCTTCGCGGGAGTCGGCTGCGGCCTCCTGGGCCAGCACCGAGGACGACGCACCCCAGAGTCTCGACACGAGTAAGAGCTCAAATACCAACCACCATCGAATTCGAGTCATGGTCATTCTCCGTGACGGGGTTGAGCTGGGCTTCGTACACGTGGCGAGGGTTGCGGCGCGCCGGCAGGAGAAGGAGCGCCTCTGCGATCGGGACCGCCCGGTCCTCGAGGGCTCCATAAGCCCTCACCACGAGCCATTGCGGCGACGAGTCCCCGAGGTCGCGCTCGAGCCGGCCAGGGAGCGCGAGGTCGCCAGGGACGAGCAGCCGGTCGACCGCCGAGGGGCGTTCGGCGCCCATCGGGACCCACGCAGCGCTGAGCACGCGTATGCGCGCGGCGAGCCCCGGCGTCGCCCCGAGCTGGACCCGGACACGCGAGACTGACCCGCAGCCTGCGAAGAGGAGCGCGGGCGCGAACAGGACCATTCGGCGATGCATGAGAGCCTCCGGCGAAGCCACGCCAGCGGCGGGGCAAGAGGAGATCATCTGTATCCATGGCGGGCGCCGTCAGAAATCGGGAGTGACCACGAGCCCCGACGGGCGCCCCACGTCGGCTTCGAGGGGCGCGCCCGCCTGGACGGCCCGTATCGTCTCCCCGATGCGCTCGTTCGAGCGACCCGGCAACGGCTCGACCGTCCTGTCCATCATGGCTGCTTCACTCTCTATCCCCGCGAGGACCATCCTCCCCCGGGCCATCCTGGCTCGAGCCGACGCGTCGGCGAGCCGACGCGCACGCCGACCGGCGCGGTCCGGGGGCGCCGCGGGCACGGCGTCGCGCGAGGGCTCGGGCTCCGTCGGCGTGAGGACCGGCGCCGCATCCACGACGGGCGGGTCGGGGGCGACCGCCGGCAGAGCGAACGCGGGAGCGGAAGCGGGCTCAACGCCCGTGGCGGCGCGCGAGGTCGGGACCGTCTGACTCCTCGTCGCCCGGAGCCATCCGACTCCGAGCCAGACCAAGAGCAAGACGACCGCGGCGCCCGCGACGAAGCGCGCCCCCTCCGAGGCGATCCGGATCCGGTACGTGGGTGTCGACTCGGGCGCCCCGACAAGACCCGGCCAGCCCGCGATCTCGACTGGGCGCCACGGAGCGACCGCGTCGTCGCGCACTCTCTGCGAAGCCTGGGAGGCGACACGGACGGTCGCCTCGAGATCGGAGATCGGCCTCTGCATGGGAATGGTGCTTTCGTCCTCCATGACTTCACTCCTCCTCGAGCTCGTCGAACTCGATGCCGTGCTCGTCGAGCAGGTCAGCAATCGCCGCGCCATCGGTGCCCGCGAGCAAGTTGGCGAATCCATCGGTGTCTGTCGTGGTGAGCCCGAAGAGGTCGGGCTTGACGCCACCGGTGTGATGGATCCCGACGAGCACGTGCCCATGCAGGGCGAAGATCGGAGAACCGCTGTTGCCCCCTTCGGCCCGCGACCAATAGGCGATCTGCTCATGCTTCGTACGATCACCGTTGCCGTAGGCGTACGTGACTTCGGGTGCGAAACCCCACACGATCCCGAGGGTCGACTCTTGCGGACGTCCCGACGGGTGACCGATGAGGTAGATCTGTTCCTCGAGGAGTCGAGTGCCCCGGCGTCTGGCGATCTCGACGGGGCGGGGCAGCTCGGCGGGAAGCCCCGCGACCTCGAGCGCGCTCACGTCGTGATCCCCATTCACGAAGAGAGTTCGGATGACCGGATATCTCTCGTACCGAGTCTCCACGTTGCGGTAGGCGAAGGTGATCGAACCACCGGTGCAGCCTTCATCTCGGTAACGACAGCAATGTGCGTTGGTGAGCACGGTACTCGCGTTCACGAGAAAGGCCGTGCAGACCCCACCCTCGACCGTCTCGAAGCGCAGCGTGGCCTCGAGGTTCTGCTCGAGCGTTCGCACCGCATTGCCCCGGTCGTGGCATCGTCCGCCGATCTCTCGGGACGCGCAGATGCCCTGCTCTCCGCAAGGGCTCGGCAACCAGGACAATCCATCGGGCGCACACGTCACCTGAACGCCGAGAGAGGCACATCGCGTCTCGGACGGGACACACGGAACATCGGCGCTCTCGAGGAGGGCTTGCCCACACGCCGGTGAAAGCAACGTGATTCCGATCAAGCAGGGTCGAAGCATCGGAGACTCCTTGCGGTGCGTCGGACCGCGGCGTGGGCGCCGACCGTCGATAGCGAGCGTCATGCCACCGACGACTTGCGCGGACCGGCCCGCGAACGCACGGCATGCACCCTGACGTTCGAGCTCCCCCGGGTGACGCGTCGTCGGTGCGGTCACGAAGTCTGGTCACCCGATGTGGTCACACGGATGACCACCTCGTCGCGCCGGTCGTGAATGGAGCGCGCTCGGGCTGGCACCGCCGTTGCTGAGTCGGTTCCGCTGGCCCGTGGATGGCCTAGACGAGAGGAACCCATGCGTACCCAGAATCAACTTCTCCGCGCGTTGCTGCTCCTCGGCCTCGGACCCGCCGCCGCGACACAGAGCGGCTGCGGCGGCGAGAGTGAGCCGCGAGAGCAGACGGCCGCGGCCTGTCCGAGCCAGGTGCGTCGGGGCCCCTTCGAGGGGGACGGCGCCGTGGTCTGCGATGGTAGGGAAGAACCCGCGTTCGAGCAGAGCGCGACCTCGTTGCCGGTGCCGAACGCCCCTCCGCCCTGCGCAGCTTGGGAACCCTCGACCAAGACGCAAATCGCCGCCGCGCTGCGAGCCGAGCTCGATCCCGTCATCGTCGGCGCCTCGTGCGCGAGCGCGGGCAGAGTGGTCGTCGCGTTCGACGGTGGCGCGAGACAATGGTTTCTGCTCGGGCTGTCCGACTACTCCCTCGCGCCCATCCCCGCAGACGCGATCCCGGCGCCGGAGACGACGAACTACGTGTCGATTCCTGGCGATCGCCAAGACGGAATCTGACCGAACACCCGAGCAAACGAAAGCCCTTCCCCAACGCCCGGTGGCCACCGCCACCGGGCGTTTCCGCGTTTTGGCTCCCACGCGGCACCGCGGGGCTGGATACATCCACGGCGAACACCATGGCTGAACAGAGGAGTGACCAGCCTACGTCGGAGTCAGGAAATGCCGCCGAATTTGAGTGGCATGAGCGCTGCAATGCACCGGTCAGGTTCCCAACGAAGAGGAGAACGTCATGAATCGCAAGTCGTCTATCTGGTTCGCTCTCGGTCTCTCGGCTCTGGCCACGTCTGCCGGTTGTGCTCCGCAGCATTCCGAGGATGCACAGTCCAACCTGGAGATCGTGGACGCGTCGGAGTCGGGACGGGCGCTTGGCGTCGACTTCTACGAGTTGCGGTCTCTCGAGCTGGGCACCGAGGTTCGTCTGGTCACAGCTCCCGAGGATCTGTACGCCACCGTGACCTTTCGCCAGGAAGAGGGAAGCTCACACACCTGGGTCGAGCTCGAGGGTCACGAAGGGTTGGTGGAGATCTTCCAGCTCGGGGGACAGGGGTTCACCGTCCAGCTGGATGGGCGTGAGATCCTCCGGTCGGAGTCGGACGAGGTCACGATGACGGACGGCGAGGCCGTCCTCCAGATCGAGAACCACATGGCCGTGCTCGCAGCGCTCGACGGCGATCCGAACTTCCGTGACGCGATGCGGCGACGTAGTCCTTCCGAACAGCTTTGCGTCGCTGCGCAGGTCGAGGCCACGGCATCTTTCGAACAGGCCGGGTGTGGGTGCGGATACTGGTGTTGCGTCCGGAAGGTCATCCTCGCGCAGGCCGTGCTGGCTGGCTGCTTGGCAGCGGTTCCTGCAGCGGTAATCGCCTGCGGCGACGTTTGCGTCGGCACGCTCGGACTTGGATGCATCGCCTGTGTCATCGCCGCCGGCGGCGCGACAGTGGACATCTGCAACAGCGCATACGAGAAGATTCAGGATGCTTGCGACAGCGGTTGCGTGCCTGGTTGTGGTCCGGGACCCGGGCAGGCTTCGCTCTGATCGCATGCACCTGCGGGTCAGAGTGGGAACTCGGTGATCGGCGCCTGAGGATCGAGCGCGGGCGCCACCGTCGAAGTCGTGCCCGAAGAGCCCTCGCGGTCTGGCCGCGGGGGCTCTTCGTTTCTCGGCGACGCGGGATGCGTGTCGGGCGCAGTGCGAGAGTGATGACGCCCGGGTCTCGAGGGGGGCGGCGCAGGGGTCGTTGCGGGCTCCTCGGCGGAGGAAGCTGGCTCGAGGGGAGCCTCGACGGGGACGCTCGGTTCCTCGGCGGGAGCCGGGACCGGCTCGATCGGCGCGGTGGGAAGTGATGGAGGCCTCGCGGGGTACGTCCCCTCGCCCGTAGCGTGCGGAGCGTGGAGACCCGACCCGCGCACGACGGCGACGCCGAGGAAGGCGCCCACGAGCGCGAGCCCCGCGCGGCGCGCACGCGTCCGTGCGACCGGCGAGGAGACCGTCGGGTACGTCGCCGAGGAGCCGCGTGTCAGAGCCTGGAGCCTCGCTTCCTCCAGCGGCGCCGCGCGGCGTGCCCACGAGGCGAGCTCCGCGGCGGAGATGGAGCGCGCGGCGGGACATGCCGACTCGAGAAGCCCCGCGAGCTCGCCTGCGCTCGCCACGCGAACGTCCTTGGGACGCGTGAGCGCGGCGGCGACCGCGTCGGCCAGCGCGCTCGAAAACTGCTGCTCGTCGAGCTCGTCGAGGCGCAGGAGCGGACCGTCTTGTACCCGTTGAACGGTCTCGAAGTCGTTGCTCCCGCGGAAGAGTCGCTGACCCGCGAGCATCTCCCAGAGAATCACACCGAGCGCCCAGAGATCGGCACGCTCGTCCGCGCGCTCGCCACGGAGCTGCTCGGGCGCGAGGTAGGCCGGCTTGCCTCGGATGGTGGAGGTCGTGCCGTGATCGACCTCGAGCGACGTCGCGATGCCGAAGTCCATGAGCTTCACTTCGCCCCGAAACGAGACGAGGATGTTCTGCGGCGAGACGTCGCGGTGCGCGATGCCGAGGAGCAACCCCGCTTCATCACGTGCCTGGTGCATCGCCTCGAGCGCGCGCGCGACCTCGATCCCGATCCGAACCGAGACCTCGCGCGGCAACGCGGTCTGGCGCTCCTCGAGCCCATCGAGCAGACGGCGGAGGGAGGTGCCCTCGACGTAGTCCATGACGAGCATCAGCTCGCCATCCTGGCTCGTGAGCTCGTGGACCTGGACCACCGCGGGGTGGCGAACGAGCGAGGCGAGCCGGGCTTCCCGGGCGAGCAGCTCTTGGAACTGTGCGCTCGCACCGAGGTGGGGGTGGATGCGCTTGACCGCCACGAGCTTGGAGAAGCCTCGCTCGCCGCGGAGCCGCGCGACGCACACGACACCCATGCCGCCCGAGGCGATGTCGCCGAGGATCTCGTAACGTTGCACGCGCGACGAGTATCCCTCGGCCCACCGGTGCAGCTCAACCCACGTCGACGACGCGCCGGTCACCCGCCGTCGCCGGTCAGCGCGAGCGCGGTGAGGGCGGTCGCCCGGCGCAGCGCGGTCACATCGAGCGCTTCGTGTTGCACCAGCGACGCGACCTGCTCGGCCACCCGGCGGGCCGACGTGGGGCGTCGCTCCGGACGCTTCTGGAGACAGGCCCGCAAGAGGTCGGCGAGCGCGTCTGCGCCGGGGAGATCCGGCTGCGTCCCGATCGTGGCCTCGAGCACCTCTTGCTCGGTTTCGCCCGAGAACGCATCACGTCCGAACCACGCAGCGTAGCCGAGCGCACCGAGCGCGAAGAGATCGCTGGCGAAGGTCGGGGCGGCGCCGCGGATGAGCTCGGGCGCGATGTAGCCGGGAGTCCCGACCACGGTATGACCCGTGTAGTGGCTCAGCGCAGTGCGCCGGGTCTCGCCGAGATCCATGAGGACACACGTGCCGTTGGGGCGGAGTCTCACGTTGGAAGGCGAGAGATCTCCATGCACGAGGGCGAGACTTCGCCCCTCGAGCGCTGCCTCGTGCATCGCGGTGAGCGCGACTCCGATGTCGTGGAGTGCCACGAGCGCGAGGCCGCGCCGCCACGCCGAGGAGACCGTGCTCACGCGGAGACGTTCGAGCTCGACCCCTCCGACGAGATCACACACAAAAGCCCATCGGTATCCCTCCCACACCACACCGTGCCAGCGGACGACGTGCGGGCAGTCGATCACGCGCGAGATCTCCAGCCATCGTTCGGGGCGGGTGTCGGTCTCGAGCAGGGGCACGCGAAGCGCGACTCGCTCCAGCGTTTCTTCATGCTCACCCTCGAGCACCAGGGCCGAAGCGCCCTGGCCCAGAGTCCGGACGACGCGGTACGGGCCGAAGCGCTGCATCAGGGAAGCCAGTAGGCCGCGCTCGCTCCCGCGACCAGCGCGACGAAGAACACGAGCGCGTCCACGGCGACCGCGCGTCCAGCCCCGACCTCGCGGCCGGAGGGGCGTGGCGTGGAAGCCGAGGGCGCGGGCGTCGTTGTCGCGGCCGCGGTGCGTGTTCGCCGTGGCTCAGGCGGACGCTCGGGGAGCGTGTCCCGCGGCAAGGCGAGGCTCGAGCCACGAGAGTCGATGCTCGAGACCATGGCCTGGGTCGAGACGGAGCCACCGAGCGAAGGGAACGAGGCGAGGCCTGGCTGCGTCGGCGCGAGCGCCAGGGCCGGCGCGCGTGGGGTCGACGGGATGGAGGCGGCTCCCGGCGCCGTCTCGCCCTGGGCGCCCTGCCGAACCCTCGCCTCCACGGTGAGCCGCTCCGACGAAGGAAGCGGCAGCTCGCGTGGTGACGCGGCGGGCGAGCCGACCTCGCGGGTCGCCTCGTGCTCGAGCCGGATCGTATCCTTGATTCGCGCCGTATCCTTCGTCCTTCGGTGGGCCGGAACCGGTGTGTCCTCGGGGGAGGTCTCGCCGCTGCGCAGCGTGAGCTCGCCGGAGACACGCAGTCGCGACACCCGCCTCACCTGCGCTCGCCTCTCGCGCACCCGGTCGCCGCCCGCGTGATCGACCCAGCGCGCAACGTCCTCGTGGGTGCACGGCTGGCATGCATCCGAAAGCTCGTCGTGGAAGCGCGCCATGTCAGGCGTCCGGAGATGAGGCGCGTGCGCGAGCGCGTGCTCAAGCACGGACAGCAGCGCGGGCGGTAGCCCCTGAGCCGCGGGGCGTTCGGCGAGCCGCAGTGCGACAGGCGTCTTCATCCGATCGACCGCCTGGACCGCGCCACCCTCGAACAACGCCGTCCCCGTGAGGAGCTCCCACGCCGACACGGCGAGCGAGAAGACATCCGTCCGAGCATCGACGGTACTCCCCGCGAGCTGCTCCGGGGCCATGTAGCGGAACTTTCCCTTGAGGACACCGGTCCGCGTGATCTCGTCGGTCGCGAGCGCTGCCTTCGCGATGCCGAAGTCGAGGATCTTGGTCAATCCGGTGTCCGTGACGAAGAGGTTGTGGGGCGAGATGTCGCGGTGGACGATGCCGAGCGGATGCCCATCGGCGTCCTGAAGGCCGTGCACGTGATGCAGGCCCTTGGCCGCGTCGCAGAGGATGCGGACCGCGGCGTGCGGCGACAGGCGCTCACCTCGCCCGACGAGCGTGCGCAGGAGCTCGGCGGCGTCGAGCCCATGCAGGAGCTCCATGACCACGGCACACTCGGCCCCCTCTTCCTCGAAGTCGTGGACCTCCGCGCAGTTGGGATGGTGGATCAGCGCCGCGAGCTGGGCTTCGCGCCGCATCATGGCCCGAAAGCGAGCCTGGGCGGCGAGCGCGGGAAGCGCACGCTTGAGCGCCACCGCGCGCACGAAGCCTTCGGAGCGGCGCACCGCGAGGAGGACCTCTGCCATGCCTCCGGACCCGAGTCGGTCGACGACTTCGAAACGACCGATGCGAGTGACAGGCAGCATGGACGCGAGGGGATCGGGAGAGCTCATGGACGCACTCCTAGGATGCGGACGGCGGCGGACAGACGAAGGAGACGCCGTCACACGTGCTCGGTACGCCCAGCAAGGTCCGGCAGATCGTACCTCCGACGAGCGGGACGAGCCCACCACCAGGTCGGCATAGGGCACACGAGTCCCCGGAGCGCTCTCCCTCGGGCAGGCAGCCGAAGTCGAAACGGCTGCTCGTGGCGTCCGTGCACCCGTGGCAACCATCGGTGCATATTCCCAACAAACAGGTTCGTAGGGTGGTCGTCCCGGGGAAACAGTCGGTCCCATCGGCCAAGGCTTCGGTCATGCAGCGTCCACCGAGACACGTCGTTCTCTCGCACTCGAAACCAGCGTCGGGCGACACGTACGCATCCCCCGAGACCTGCGCGTCCGGATGACCCGAGTCGAACGGCGTGGCCGGATCCCCGGAGTCCGCGTCCGGAACGTCGATCGCTCCAGCATCGAGCAATCTCACGTCCTGCTCCGAGCTCCCCGTGTCCGTGTCGAAGGGGACCTCGAAGGTGGGTGCGTTCTCCGGGAGCACGCACACCTCGCTGCTCTCGCTGCAGGCGCGCGGCGGTTCCCGCGAGACACGCGTCCACTCGAAGCAAGGAACGCAGGTGAAGGGGTCCGCACATCGGTCGCGACAGGGGTCGACCAAGACGATGTCGGGCAAAGAGCGCGTGACGCGGTTTCGCACGTACCTCCTCGCGACGACGCGCCGCACGAGCCAGGCCTCTCGGTCGACACAGCCGTCGCCGCGTCGCGACGCGACCAGCTCGAGCCGATAGTCGAGGCTCGTCGTCGTGGGCTGGAGGAGCAGACGAACGCGGTTGTCGTCGACTTGCTCGAAGGTCGTGCCCGGGCGACTGAGGACGCGCCAGCAGAGGGCGATGGCGCTCCGGTCGAGCCCCTCGTCCAGATAGACATCCAGCACCGCGCCGGTCTCGCCCTGCTCGCAGCCAGAGGAGCCGAAACACGAGAGACAAACGAGCGTCGCGACCGCGAACGCCAAGCCCGGAGCAGTCCCTGGGGCTGTGCGCCGCCTCACCACTCAGCGACCTGCAAGGTCTCGACGCGAAATCCCCCGCCCAGGACCTCCTGCTCGAACGGGTACGCTCGAAGAGGGCGCGATTCGAAGCCGAACCACCAGACGAGCACGCCGACCCCGACCCCGACCAGCGCGGTGAGCGACAGCCCCAGGCCCCACGCGAGCCCCGTGTCGTCGTTCGGAGCGGCGGCGGCGAGCGCCTGGCGCGTCTGCTCGGCAGAGCCCTCGACCACGCGCCCGTCCCAGTCGACGACACCCGAGGCGGCACGCACGAGGAGAATTTCGATGTCACGGGTCTCGTTCTCGCCGACGGTCAGCTCCCATTCGAAGGGCTGGGCTCCAGGAGCCGTCGCGCGCACCGTGACGCGTCCTGGAGAGAGAGGCCGCGGTGCCGCCCACGCCGCCGGTGGCACGACGCGGCCGTTGAGCTCGACGCTCGCGCCGGCGGTCACGCCGCTCACCCTCAAGACCACGCGCGGCAGACGATGCTCGAGAGAGGCGATCGTTCGTCGGGCAGTCTCGACTCTCTGCGGCTCCACCTCCGGGCCTGCGAGTCGGACGAAGGCTCGCAAGTGCTCGCTCTGCTCGAGCAGGCGGCCGAGGTGCTCCGAGCAGAGCGCGAGATTGAAGTACGTCTGCGCCGTCTCGACGAGCGCGACGCTCTGCGTCAGCGCCTCGCACGCCTCCGCCCACCGCTCCGCCTGGAGCGCGACGACCCCACCGGCAAAGAGCTCGCGTGCTTGGGCGACATCAGCAGGTGCACGCGCGCTCTGGGCTTCCGCGACGGCGGCAAAGAGCGAGAACGACAAGACCAGCCACACCCTGAGAAACACGGGAGAATAGTAGAAGGAAGCCTCGAGAACAATCAAGCTGGGCGTGCGAAGCGTCACGCCGTGAGCTGTCAGTCCTTGGTGTCCAGCCCGTGCTTGCGGACCAGCGCCCGCCAGTGATGCCGGACCAATCCCGCGTGCGCCGCTTGATGCGAAACGTTGCCCGGATGAAGCGCGAGCACCCGCGCGAGGTAGGCTCGCTCGAACGCCTCGTTGGCGCGCTCTTTCTCGTCCCGGAACAGCGCCGGGACGCCCTCCGCCTGCGACGGTTGCCGGATCTCCTCGCGGACCGGCGCAGGGGCCGGAGGGGGAGCGGCGAACGAGGTCGGCGGGAGGGCGTCGAGGTGCGCGCGCGTCACCCGCCCATCCGGTACGGTCGCTCCGAGCAACTCGACGAGGTTCCGGAGCTCGCGCACGTTGCCGGGCCACGGCCGCTTCGAGAGCAGGGCGAGCGTGGTCTCGTCGAGCTTCGGCGGAGCGAGCTCCATGCGCTTGGCGAGCGCGACGACGAGCTCAGGGAGGTCATCGATGCGCTCGCGGAGCGGCGGGATCCGCACACGGGCGGTCGCGAGCCGAAAGAAGAGATCCGCGCGGAAGCTGCCCTTGCTGACCATGGCAGGCAGGTCGCGGTGCGTCGCCGACACGAAGCGCACGTTGGCCTTGAGGTCCTTCGTCGATCCGATCCGGCGGAACGTTCGCGCCTCGATCAAGCGGAGGAGGCGCGTCTGGGCTTCGAGCGGGAGCTCGCCGAGCTCGTCTAGGAACAAGGTCCCTCCGTCGGCCGCCTCGACGAGGCCGACACGGCGGTCGGTGGCTCCGCTGAACGAGCCCTTCTCGTGCCCGAACAGGGTCGACTCGAGAAGACTCGGAGCGATCGCGCCACAGTCGACGATGACGAAGGGGCCGTCCGCGCGCGGAGAGCTCGCGTGCATCGCCCGGGCGACCTCCTCTTTGCCGGAGCCCGTCTCGGCTTCGACTAGCACGCTGAGATGTGTGGTCGCGATGCGATCGATGCTGGCGTAGAGCTCACGCATCGCGGCGCTGCGTCCGACCAGACCATGCAGCTTGCCGGCCCGGGCCTCGCTGACCTTCGAGGGCGTGTCGTCGTAGGCGAGCCGGAGGACGCTGTCTCCGATGCGGATCTCGGTCCCGTCCAGCGCGAGGGCTTCGCGCACGCGGAGCGAGCCCACGAAGGTGCCGTTGGTCGTCTCGAGGTCGCGGAGCCGCACTCCCTCGGGCGTGGCGCGGAGCTCGAGGTGTGTGGCCGAGACGCGCGCGTCGGCGAGGACGATCTGGCAGCCGCCATCGCGCCCGACGAGGACCGGAGCGGATCCGACTTCGACGCGGGCTCCAGCGCCCGGCCCCGAGATCACCTCGAGGACCGCCGTGTCGAGGAACCTCGAGACGCTCTTGGGCTCGACGCGACGGGTACCGCTGGTAAGCCGTGACACGCCGACATCGTACCCCATGCGTGCGATCTGTTCGCGGACCCCACGTTCAGCGTTTCGCGCGCGCCTTCTTCGGACGCGGCGAGGGGCCTTTGCCGGGCGATGCCTCGGCCGCGAGCGCGCGCTCCGGACGACCGTTGGCGGAGCGCGGCATCGCGTCGAGCCGTTGCTCGAGCTCCACGATGCGGTCTCGCAGCTTGGCCGCCCGCTCGAACTCGAGGGCCTCGGCCAGCGCGATCATCTCACTCCGCAGCTCCTCGACGTGGTCGGCCAAGGCCTCGCCCGAGAGCTTGCCCGCGTCGATCGCCTTGCCCTCGAGCGCACCGACCGCGCTGGGCGCGGGCATCCAGTCGCTCGTGCCGCTCGACAGATCGCCCATGTCGAGCACGGCGCGCTTGGTCGTCTCCGGCGTGATGCCGTGCAGCGTGTTGTAGTCCGCCTGGATTTTCCGGCGCCGATCGGTCTCCTCGATCGCGCGCCTCATCGCGTCGGTGACCCTGTCGCCATACATGATCACCTGGCCGTTGACGTTGCGCGCGGCGCGGCCGATCGTCTGGATGAGCGAGCGCGGGCTGCGGAGAAAGCCTTCCTTGTCGGCATCGAGGATGCCCACGAGCGAGACCTCGGGGAGGTCGAGGCCCTCGCGCAGGAGGTTGATGCCGACCAGCACGTCGAAGAGGCCCCGGCGGAGGTCGCGCAGGATCTCGATGCGCTCGAGCGTGTCGATGTCCGAGTGCAGGTAGCGGACCTTCACACCGAGCTCGGCGTAGTACTCGGTGAGATCCTCGGCCATGCGCTTGGTCAGCGTGGTCACGAGCACGCGCTCGTTCTTCTTCACGCGCTCGCGGATCTCACCGAGGAGGTCGTCGACCTGCGAGCCCACGGGGCGTACGTGGATCACCGGATCCATGAGGCCCGTCGGGCGGATGACCTGCTCGACGAACTCTCCCTGGGTCTCGTCGAGCTCCCACTCGCCGGGCGTGGCCGAGACGAAGATCGTCTGCCCCGCGCGCTCCCAGAATTCCTCGAATTTGAGCGGGCGGTTGTCCATCGCCGACGGGAGCCGGAAGCCGTGCTCTACGAGCACCTCCTTGCGGTTGCGGTCGCCGCGGAACATCGCTGCGATCTGGGGGACGGTCTGGTGCGACTCGTCGAGGATCAGCAGGAAATTGCGCGGGAAGTAGTCGACGAGGACGGGCGGGGGCTCGCCGGCCTTGCGGCCCGAGAAGTGGCGCGAGTAGTTCTCGATGCCGTGGCAGAAGCCGGTCTGCTCGAGCATCTCGAGGTCGTAGAGCGTGCGCTGCTCGAGCCGCTGCTTCTCGACGAGCTTCATCTCGTTCGAGAGCTGGCTCAGTCGCTCTTGCAGCTCCACCTTGATGGTCTCGACCGCACGGCGGCGCTCTTGCTCCGGCGTGACGTAATGGGACGCGGGGAAGATCGCGTACTTGGGCAGCTCGCGCAGGACTTTGCCACGGAGGGGGTCGATCTCCGCGATGCGCTCGATCTCGTCGCCCCACATCTCGATCCGGATCGCCTTGGACTCCTCGCTCGCGGGGAAGACCTCGACGACGTCGCCGCGCACCCGGAAGGTGCCGCGGGAGAAGTCGTAGTCGTTCCGCTCGTACTGCACGTCGACGAGCTTGCGGAGCAAGACGTCGCGCGAGATGGTCATCCCTCTCTCGAGGGTCACGAGCATCTCGACGTAGGCGTCGCGCGAGCCGATGCCGTAGATGCAGCTGACGGACGCGACGATGATGACGTCCTCGCGCGAGAGCAGCGCCGCCGTCGCCGCATGGCGCATGCGGTCGATCTTGTCGTTGATGATCGCGTCCTTCTCGATGTAGGTGTCGCTCGTCGGGACGTAGGCCTCGGGCTGGTAGTAGTCGTAGTAGGAGACGAAGTACTCGACGGCGTTGTTCGGGAAGAGCTCCTTCATCTCGCCGTAGAGCTGCGCCGCGAGCGTCTTGTTGGGCGCGATGAGGAGCGCGGGGCGCTGGGTCCTCGCGATCACGTTCGCGATCGTGAAGGTCTCGCCCGAGCCCGTGATCCCGAGCAGCACCTGTCGGCTCTCGCCGGCCTCGACGCCGCGGACGAGCGCCTCGATCGCCCTGGGCTGGTCACCCTTGGGCGTCATGGAGGAGAGCAGCTCGAAGCGTTCGTGGGCCATGGGCCCGGAGGATGAACGGACCCCCGAGAGTGCGGTAGGTCCTCGGGCCCCGCCGAGCTGCCAGGGTGGCCTCGGCCGCGTTCCCGTTTCTCCGGAGCGCTCGGGCCGCTATGCTGCGGGGAGAAGGCGAATGGCTCAGAAGCGCGACTACTACGACGTCCTCGGCGTGACCCGCTCCGCGACGCAGGACGAGGTCAAACAGGCATACCGCACCCTCGCCAAGCAGCTCCACCCGGACAAGAACCCCGACGACCCGCAGGCCGAAGATCGCTTCAAGGAGGCCTCGGAGGCGTACGCGGTGCTCTTCGACGTGGAGAAGCGGAAACGCTACGACCGCTTCGGTCATGCGGGCTTCGGCAGCGGCGCCGATCCGGGCTTCGAGCGCATCGACTTCCGGGGCGTGAGCGAGATGCTCGAGGGCCTCGTGGGCGAGGTCTTCGGCCAGGGCGCGACGCGGCGGGCGCGGCAAGGTCAGGACATCGAGGTCGAGCTGGCGGTCAGCTTCGAGGAGGCCGCGCTCGGCGCCGAAAAGACGCTCGCGGTGGAGCGGCAGCGCGAGTGCACCGCGTGCAGCGGCACCGGGGCCGCGGCCGGAACCCGCGTCGAGCGCTGCGCGGCCTGCGCAGGCACTGGCGAAGTCCGCTTCCAGCGCGGCTTCTTCTCGGCGTCCCGGCCGTGCTCCTCGTGCGGCGGCTCGGGCAAGAAAGTCGAGGCGCCGTGCCTCACGTGCAAGGGCCGCACGGTCGTCCCGGTGGCGGATGAGGTCCTCGTGCGCATCCCTCCCGGCGTCGAGCACGGAGCGGTGCGCTCGCTGCGTGGGGGCGGCGAGCTCGGGCGCAACGGAGGCCCGCCCGGCGACCTGCACGTGCGGATCCTCGTGAAGGAGCATCCGCTCTTCGCGCGCGAGGGCGCGGACGTGAAGGTCACCGTGCCCATCAGCTTCCCCGAGGCCGTGCTCGGCACGCAGATCGACGTCCCGACCCTCGAGGGAAAGGTCAAGATGAAGGTCCCGCCCGGGACGCAGTCGGGCAAGATCTTCCGCCTCCGAGGCAAGGGCATCGAGGTCCTCGGCGGCGCGGGGAAAGGTGACGAATTGGTCACGATTCTAGTCGAGGTGCCGCAGGAGATCACCAAGAGGCAGCGCAAGCTGATCGAGGAGCTCGCCGCGGAGTTCGGCGAGGAGGTGCACCCGCAGCAGAAGAGCTTCTTCGAGAAGCTGCGTGGGCTCTTCGAGTGACCGCCGCGCCGCAGGCGAGCACGCACGAGGTCGACGGTTGATCCGCGAGGCTCCGTACCTGGAGCTCGAGGCGCTGCGCGAGGACGCGGGGACGCGCCTCGACGTGGTGCTCGCGCGGCGCGTGCCCGGGCTCTCGAGGCGCCGTGCGCAAGAGATGCTCGAGAGCGGGAGCATCCGGCTCAACGGCCGACGCGCGCGCAAGGGCGACCGGCTTGGCACAGGCGACCGCATCACGCTGTCGCAGGCCCCCGCGCCGAGCGACTTCCCGGCGCTGCCGGACGCGAGCGTACCGGTCCGCGTCCTCTACGAGGACGAGCAGCTCGCCGTGATCGACAAGCCCGCGGGTGTGCCGAGCCATCCCCTGCGACCCGACGAGATCGGCACGGCCGCGAGCTTCGTGGTCGCGCGCTGGCCCGAGACCTGTTTCGTGGGCTACCGAGCCCGCGAGCCGGGCATCGTGCACCGGCTCGACACGGGCACGAGCGGCGTCCTGATCGTCGCGCGTGCGGCCGCGAGCTTCGAGGCGCTGCGCGAGGACCTCGAGGCAGAGCGGATCGACAAGCGCTACGTCGCGTTCGTGGACCCGGTCAGCTCGGTCCACCAGGGTCAGGTGTTCGACGTACCGCTCGCCAACGACCCGCATGACCCGCGCCGGGTCGTCGCGGACGAGCTCGGCGACCGAGCGCGCCCTCGGCGCACCGAGATCGTCTCCCTCGCGCGGCACACGCGCGCGCTCGAGCTGGAGCTGCGCGCTCCGCATGCGTTCCGGCACCAGGTGCGCGCGCACCTCGCGCACGCCGGGGCGCCCCTGCTCGGCGATGCGCTCTACGGAGGCCCGTTCGTGCCCGGTCTGGCGCGACACGCGCTCCACGCCTCGGCCGTGCGCTTCACGCATCCAAGCGCGCGCCGGCCGGTGTGTGTCGCGAGCGCGCTCCCCGAGGACCTCGCGAGCCTCCGAGGTTGAATCACTTCTTCTGGCGGGCGAGCAGCAAGCGCTGGTAGCGGATCGTCTCGACGTCCTTGGGGTTGAGACGCTCGGCGGACTTGAACGCCCGGAGGGCGCGCTCGTCGTCGCCCTGGTCGAACGCGACGCGCCCGAGGACGTGGTGGGCGAAGGCGTCGTTGTCGACCTCCCGCAGCCGGCGACCCGCCGCGGCGACCGATTCTTTGGCGAGCGCGCTGCGGTCTTCGGCCGTCGTGGCCTCGAGGTAGCGCGCGAAGTGCTCGTAGAGCGCGTAGCTCGTGTTGCCGGGCTCGGCCGCGAGGGCGTGGCCGAGCTCGACGACGGCGCGGCGGAGGCGCCCGGCCGCGAGATCCGATTTGCCGCGCTCGAAACGCGCCTGTGGGCTCAGCGCTTCGCTCGGGGCGGAGGCCGGAGCGCCCCCCGTGGGAGCGCCCGGGTTTCTCCGGAGCAGCTCGGCCAGGAGCGGATTGCCCGCCGCCGACCTCGGCTCGGATGCGGCCTGCGTCGGCGCGACCGAGGCTCGGTGCGACCCGGACGGCTCGGGCGCAAGCGGCATCGGAGCGGCGACCCGGTGCGACCCGGACGGCTCGGCGGCGACCCGGTACGACCTGGACGGCTCGGCCGCGGGCGGCCTCGACGGCGACGCGGGCTCGACGGCGACGGACCGCGCGCTCGCCGCCTGCGCGGGCGTCTGACCCGATGGCGCCTTGATCGTGGGCTCGGCATTCCACCAGATGCGCTCGAAGATCGTCAGGGCACCCACGAGCGCAGAGGCGGCCGTCGGACCCATCGGGCTCTTCTCGAGCACCTCGCCGAAGGTCTGGGTGCCATCGAGCAGCCTGACCGTGCGAAAGCGCTTGGGGGTCATGCCGAACAGGGTGGTGTTCTGCTGGCTGTCGCCCTCGAGGCGCGGGTAGTGACGCGCGTAGCGAGCCAGGGCGCGCTCGAAGACCGGCGCGACGTCGGGGTGCTCGAGCGCGTCGATCACCAAGCGCTCGAAGGGCACGGGGTAGCGCGGGACCGCCGCGACGCTCGGGTCGTCGGCGAAGGTCCAAGCGCCCTCGACCATGCGGAACGAGGAGGAGGCGCGGTCCCGGATCACCTCGGCGAGGGTCGTCTGTGCCGTGAAGGGCGGCACCGCGCCGTGGACGACGGCGAGCTCGTTGGCGCGTACGAGGCGGCTCCACCCGACGCGCCCCTCGAGCTCGAGCTCGAGCTCGAGGGCATCGGGCGAGACCTGCGCGCCCTCGGCGATCAGGCGCTCGATCAGACGCTTGGAGTCCTCCTCGGACTCGGCGAAGACGATCTGGCCCTCGACGAGCACGAGCCGCGTGACGACGGGGTGAGCTGCGCTCGCCGTGAGCTGCAGGGTCCCGGTGCGCTTGGCGCGAGCCAGCGCGAGGAGCACGCGCGCCGGGTGCGACTGGATGGGACGCGCGGGATCGATCTGGCCCTGCAGGTCGCTCGGCGGGGAACTGCGCATCGCGAGAGCAGCGTACCAGGCAGCGTGGCCAAGGCGAGCCCGCGAGAGCACGGCCCGCGGTGGCGTCCATCAGCCGAGCCAGCGGCGTGAAGGGTCGCCGCGCTCGACGTCCCAAGCCCGGTAGGCCCGCGTCCCGCGGACGGTCTCGAGGAGGTTGTGGACCGACACCTCGAGATCGGCGGGCCCGTAGAAGTCACGTGCGGCCTCCGGGTCGCACGCGCGCGCGAGCTCGTTCGCGTGGGTGATGGCGAGCCCGGTCATCGGAGCGATCGCGCAGCCGAAGCTCGAGAGCACTCCGGTCAAACGCGACAAGACCCCCTTGGCACCGACGGAGTGCGCAGTGACCCAGACCGCCGCCGGCTTGCCGAGCCAGAGCGAGCTCGCCTCCGTCGGCGTGGCCTCCTCGAGAAAGCGCTGGAGGTGGCTCGACCAGCCGTCCCAGTAGGTGCCCGTGATGAACAAGAAGCCCGCCGCGCGCGCAAGCGCGGCTTCGTGCGGCGCAAATCCGGGACGACTCGCGAGCACGCAGACCTCGGTGTCCACCGTGCCGAGATACGGCGCGGCAAGCTCGAGGAGCCGCGCGCCGTTTCCCCTTACACCGCCGAGGCCGGCGAGGATGACAGCGAGGCGCTCCCGCTCTCTCACGTCGCTCGTCGCGGAGCTCATCGGGCTCGAAGATAGCGCGGTCCGAGCCGAGGCCAGCGCGCATTCCGCGGGCAGGCTACGATGCGCCGCATGAGTCTCCGCGAACGGATCGATCAGGACCTCAAGCGCGCGATGCTGGACAAGAACGAGACGGCACGGGACGCGCTGCGGGGCATCAAGAGCGAGCTCTTGCTGCGCGAGGTGGAGCTCGGCCGCCCGATCGAGGATGCCGAGGCGACGGCCGTGCTCCAGAAGAGCGTCAAGCAGCGCAAAGACGCGATCGACAGCTTCCGGAGCGGAGGCCGCGCAGACCTCGTCGAGGCCGAGGAGAAGCAGCTCGCCGTCGTCACTGCCTACCTGCCAGAGGCCCTGTCCGAGGCCGACACGCGCGCCGCTGTCGAGGCCTTGAAGGCCGAGCTGGGCCTCTCCACCAAAAAGGATCTGGGCACGCTGATCAAGGCCCTCAAGGCCAAGCATCCGACAGCGGATCCGAAGCTGGCGAGCCAGATCGCAGCCAGCCTGCTCGCCTGACCAAGGGCGGCGTTTCCGCTCCGCGTTTCCGCTCGGCGTTTCCGCTCGGCGTTTCCGCTCGGGCCCGAGCTTCAGACGAGCGCAGCGATCACGTCGGAGGGTGCCTGCACGAGCTCGAGGAGCACCCCCTCGCCGCTTCGTGGGTGCGCGCCGTCGCCGCGGGGGTGGATGAAGCACACGTCGTGACCAGCGGCGCCGCGGCGAATTCCTCCGGGCGCGAATCGCACGCCCTGCTGCTCGAGCCAGAGCACGGCAGCCGGCAGGTCGTCGACCCAGAGCCCCCCGTGGTTGAGCGCGGGCTCGTGGACCCGGGGGCGCCCTTGCGGATCGATGGGCTGCATCAAGTCGACTTCGACCGCGCGCGCTCCTAGGCCCATGGTGAGAATGAGCTCATCGACGTTCTCGCGCTCGCTTCGGTACGAGCCGATCTGCGCGAGACCGAGCAGGTCGACCCAGAGCGCACGCAGGGGCTCGCGCTCGAGCCCTCCGATCGCGATCTGCTGCACTCCGAGCACACGAAACGGACGTTCGGTCATGCGTCCGAGTATCGTCGAGGAGCCCGCGGTTCGAGAAAGAATCCGAGGCCCGAGGCAAGCGGACCACGAGCGCGGAGCCTCATTCGCGGAGCACCGCGTAGGCGGCATCGATCTGCTCGGGCGCGACGCGCACGGCGATCTCGCTCTGATCGAGCGCTCCTCGCACGCTGGGGGTGGAGAGGACACGCCCCTGAGACACGAGCGCGAGCGTGACGGCGCCACCCGCGGTGGCCTCGCCAATGCGCAGGCGACCTTCGTCGCGGAGCTGGAGCACGAGCAGGCGCTCGCCATCGGCGCCCTCGAGAAGCTGCACGTGTGCGACGTGCGGGGCGCGGAGGATCGCCCCAGGCTCGAGGGGGACCTCGCCGCTGCCGTCGAGGCGGGGCAGAACCTCGGCGGCGACTCGACCGTCGGCGGCGACGCGACGGAGCTCCAGCGTGCCGTGGGGCGCGGCCTCTCGGTACCTCTCGACGCCGAAACCGCCGCAGGCCACGAGTCCCACCGAGAGCGCGACCGCGCACACCCCCCACCTTGAAAACCATCGCTCTTCCGGCATTCTCGCGGCCATGTCCTCGCTCCGTGCCAGGGTCGCTCTCCACACGCTCGGCTCGCTCTCGCTCCTCTGGACGTCGCTCCTCGGGGGCTGCGGCGGCGGCGGGCGCTTCGGCTACGCCCGCACCTACGAGCCGATCGACGGCGAGCGAGCCTACATCGAGCGATCCGTCGACGCGAGCTACGAAGAAGTGCGACGCGCGCGAAGGGAGGAACAGCCCTACGTGTCGTGGTTCGGTGTGGTGCTCGGCGCGCCCGAGATCTCCGGAGGCACGGCGCGCGTGCGGGTGAGCCTGCGCGCGCACCAGGAGCGTCACCTGTGCGCGAGCGAGTACGCGGACTCGTGCCGCGTGACCGTCTCGGAGCGGGAGCTCGGCACCTTCACCGCGGAGATCCCGATCCGCCCCGAAGACGCCTCTGCGGGAGTCGAGCGCCTGTGGCAGGGCTCGCTCGTGCGGGTGTACGGACGATCGCAGGGCGGGTCGGACGCTGCGGGTGATCCCGTCATCGTCGGCGAGTGGTATCGCCACTGGCCGCGCAACACCTTCGTAACCACCGCCATGTCGGGGAGGATGAGGCGTTGAACGGCCCGTTCGCGCTCCTCGCGCGGCACGGCGCCAGGGACGCGGTCACGCGGGATCGGGATGCATCCACGCTGCTCGAGGACGCCGCGTCGGTGGCCGCAGAGCTCGCGACGGCGCGCGGCCCCGGCGAGCAGGTGCTCGTGCTCTGCCACGACCGCTACCACTTCGCGTGCGCGCTCCTCGCCGCGCTCGCGCGCGGCCTCGTGGTCGCCCTGCCCCCGAGCACACAGCCCGAGACGGTCCGCGCGCTGCGTCAGGAGCCGCTCGTCCGCACCGTGCTCCACGACGAGGACGACGTCCCCGGGCTCGACGTCCGCGCGTGCCTCGCGACGCGAGCGCCGCGCGCGCCGCTGACGCTGCCGCCGATCGCTGCAGACCGGGAGATCGTGGTGGTCTACACGTCCGGCTCGACGGGGACACCGGTGCGCTGTCCCAAGACGGCTCGCCAGCTGCTCGGTGAGGCCGAGACGCTCGCCGCTACCTTCACGCTCGGCGCAGGTGACCACGTCTTCGCGACGGTGCCCCCGCACCACATCTACGGCTTGCTGTTCGGGCTCCTCGTCCCGCTCGTCTCCGGCGCGTCGTTCGTGCGACAGACCGCGCTGCACGCGGCGCCTCTCGCGGCGATCTACACCAGCGAGCGCGCAAATGTGATTGTCAGCGTGCCCGCACACCTGCGCAGCCTCGAGGTGCTCGAGCCGAACGCCTTCTCACCTCGACCGCGGTGCGTCTTCTCCTCGGGCGCGGCGCTTCCGGAGGCGGTGTCGGTGATGCTCTCGCAGCGATTCGCCTGGAGAGTGACGGAGGTGCTCGGCAGCTCGGAGACCGGTGGTCTCGGACACCGGACCGCGGTCGTCGCGCTGGGGCAGCCCGCAGAGCCGTTCACGCCGCTGCCCGGGGTCGTCGTGAGCGCGGGCGAGGGCGGACGCATGGAGGTGCTCTCCCCCTTCGTCGATCCAGCCGCGCCCGTGCCCCACGTGTCAGCCGATCGCATCGTCGCCCTCGACGACGGCCGCTTCGCGCACCTCGGCCGCGCCGACGGAGTGGTGAAGATCGGGGGCACCCGGGTGTCGGTGCAGGAGCTCGAGGCGCGCTTGCTCGCCATCTCCGGCGTCACGGACGCCTTCGTGTGGGCGGTGGAGGTCGGCGGCGCTCGCGGCCACGAGATCCGCGCCGTCGTCGCTGGTGAGCCGGCAGACGGGCGACCCCTCACGCTCGAAACGATCCGCCGCGAGCTCCTGCGTTGGCTCGAGCCGACCGTGCTTCCGCGACGCATCCGGGTGCTCGACGCGCTTCCGCGCGAGCCCAATGGAAAGCTTCGTCGCGATGTGCTCGAGCGACTCTTCGAGAGGCGCTGAACGAGCTTCGTTGGGCGTCAGCCCTGCATGAAGCTCGGGCGATAGCCGGTCGATGCGAAGCCATTCTCGCCGAGCTCGAAGAGCTCGACGAGACCCTCGGTTCCGAGCTCCGCGATGGAGTCCACGCGGCGCGTGCCGTCCGCACTGCGCGACATGCGCACCACGACGTGCACCGACGCACCGATGAGGGCTGCGACACCGTCCTTGCCACCGGCCAGGCTCGCGAGGGCCTCCAGATGCTCGAGAACCGCGGAGTGCGAGACGGCACGCACGCCGAGCAGGGTCGCGACGCCGCGGGAGGCCAGAGACACGAGCGCATCGCGGGCCTCGGCGCCGCGAACACCATCGATCACCACGCGGTCCCCGCGCAGGCGCGAGGCGTGCGCGATGAGCGGCCCGAACGGGCTCGCGCCCGCGGTGAAGCGCACGAAGTTGCTCCCGCCGAGCGTGAGCTCGGGCGAGCTCTCGATCGCGATGAGGCGCTCGCCTGCCTCACCGGCGACGAGCGCGCTGAGCAGGGTCGCGACGCCCGCGTCGTCGGGACCGACCACGACGATGTTCCGGCGCACGGCCATGGCGGCGCGCAGCGTCGTGAGCATGTCGTTCGACAAGAGACCCTGCGCCACGAGCGTCTCACCAGCGATGGCAGGACGGCCAACGCGCCGGATCTCGACGAGCGGCCCGCCGATCGCGACGGGCGGCAGCACGACGCAGACGTGCGAGCCGTCGGGCAAGCTCGCCTCCTGGATCGCAGCGCCTGTGAACGCGATGCCCGCCTGGGCGAAGAGCTGGGCCGCAGCGCGCACGGCCGCGGTCGGTGTGGCGAAGCGCCCCGGGGCCGAAACGAGGCCCGTGCCACGGTCGAGCAAGATGCCGCGCGATCCCTCGACCACGATCTCGAGCACGCCGGGCTCTTCGAGCAGCGGCGCGAGCGGGCCGAGCGCCGCCGGGTCCGGCGAGGCGACCTCGACGAGCGCTGGCCCCGGCGGGCCCGCGACCGACGAGGCCGGAGAGACGGAGCGCGCCGGCTCGGCGCTCGAAAGCAGGCGAGGGGGCTCGAGCTTGGCCGTCTCGGGCCGCGGCTCGCGTGGCGGCGCGGTCTCCCGCGCGGGAGCAGGCTCCGCTGCGCGCGCCGGCTCCGGCACACGGACGGGCTCGGGCTTGCCGGAGATCGCGGGCGGCAGCTCGGCGGCGCGCGGCTCCGAGGAACGAGCGATGACACGCGG
Source organism: Deltaproteobacteria bacterium (assembly GCA_046342295.1). Taxonomy (GTDB): domain Bacteria; phylum Myxococcota_A; class Polyangia; order Polyangiales; family Sandaracinaceae; genus JAFLCL01. The sequence goes on from JBKDQC010000507.1 coordinate 54,636, forward strand.
CGAAGGCGCCATCGTCTCGTCCGCAGGATCTTCGTCGATCGCGAATCGATCCGCTCCGGGCGGCAGGGGTGGCGGTGGTTCCGAAGGCGTCGGTCGCGCAGGCAACGGCGGGGGGGGCCCAGGAGCACGACCGGGAGGCGCGGTCACACGGGGGGCAGCACCGAGCGCGGGCCCACCTCCCAGCGCAGGACCGCCCAGCGCAGGACCGCCCAGCGCAGGACCGCCCAGCGCAGGACCGCCCAGCGCAGGCCCACCCAGCGCAGGCCCACCCAGCGCAGGCCCACCCAGCGCAGGCCCGCCCAGCGCAGGACCGCCCAGCGCAGGCCCACCCAGCGCAGGCCCGCCCAGCGCAGGCCCGCCCAGCGCAGGACCGCCCAGCGCAGGACCGCCCAGCGCAGGACCGCCCAGCGCAGGACCGC
>JBKDQC010000508.1:0-19800 GCA_046342295.1 Deltaproteobacteria bacterium
GCTCGGCGGGGCGATCGCCGTGCGCATGCAGGGCGCGATGGGCGAGCAGGCCCAGCTGACCGCGGACCGCGAGGCGGCCGCGACCCGAGCCTCCGAGGCTCCCGAGGTCGACGTCGCGCACCCCGCCGCCGCGCAGCTCACGCCGCTCGTCGTGATGAGCGGAGCGCTCGAGCCGGCGCAGTCGGCCGACGTCGGCTTCGAGGTCCCCGGTCGCATCGCCCGTGTCGAGGTCTCGCTCGGCCAACACGTCCGAGCCGGCGAGATCCTCGCGACGCTCGACCGCGCCTCGGTCGGCGCGCAGGCGAGCGCGAGCGAGGCCGCGATCGGCGTCGCCGAGGCCAACGTCGCGATGCTGCGCGAGCGCGTCGAGCTCCTTCGTACGCTCGTGTCCTCCGGGGCCGCGCCCGAGCGCGATCTCACCTCCGCGACGCAGCAGCTCACGATCGCCGAGGCGCAGGTGCGTCAGGCGCAGGCGGGCTCCCGCGCGGTCTCGACGAGCATCGCGGATCACACGCTGCGGGCGCCGTTCGACGGCGTGATCACGAGCGTGCCCGACGGCGTCGGACAGGTCGTGGCGCCGGGCATGCCCGTCTTTCGCGTCGAGGATCTCTCGACGCTCACCCTGCGTACGACCGTCAGCCAGACGGAGCTCGAGGCGCTGCGGCAGGGCATGCCCGCGGTGCTCGAGGGCTCGGGCGCGGCGGGCACGGTGACGTCCGTCGTGCGCTCGCTCGACGCCGCGAGCCGCCGCGCTCCGGCCGAGGTCGTGATCCCCAACCCCGAGGGGCGCCTCGTCGCGCACGCGCTCGTCCGGGCGCGCGTCGCCACCGGCGCTGCGATCCCTGCGGTCCGCATCCCCGCGAGCGCGCGCCGGAGCGACGGCACGGTGCTCGTCGTGGCGGCCTCGGGGCTCGTCGAGAGCCGCCGGGTCGAGGCGCAAGCCGACCTCGATGGAACCTGGCTCGTCCCCGTCGGTCTGGCCGTGGATGAGCAGGTCGTCGTGCGCGCGGCCAGCGTGCGCGCGGGCGCGACGGTGCGTCCGCGCCTCGGGGATGGGACCGCTCCGGCCGTGTCCGACGGTGAGCGCGTCCCTGGCCAGCCCACCGAGCACGGCTGAACGGCCACAGGCTGCGAGGAACCGATGACGCTCTCCGACGTCGCCATCAAGCGGCCTGTCTTCACCACGATGCTCTCGCTGGGCATCGTCGTGCTCGGTCTGATGGGCCTCTCGCGCCTGGGGGTCAACCTCTTCCCGGACGTGCAGTTCCCGGTGGTGACCGTCACCACGATTTATCCCGGCGCGAGCCCGTCCGAGGTAGAGACTCAGGTCACCGAGAAGCTCGAGGACGCCATCGTCTCGCTTCCCGGTGTCAAGGCGATCCAGAGCTTCTCGCGCGACTCCGTCTCGGTGCTCGTCGTCGAGTTCAACCTCGACGTCGACGTCATGGAGGCCGCGACGCTCGCCCGTGAGCGCGTCGCGCAGACGCGTGCCCTCCTGCCTCGTGAGGTCGAGGAGCCCACGGTCGCGCGCATCGACGTCGGGGCAGCGCCGATCATGACCTACACGCTGTCGGGCACGACCGACGTGCAGCGGGTCCGTCGCTACGCCACCGAGGACCTCCGCAGCTACCTCGAGCAGATCGACGGCGTCGCGTCCATCAACGTGCTCGGAGGTCGCGAGCGGCAGGTGAACGTCCTCCTCGATCTCGACCGCATCCAGGGCATCGGGCTCACGCCGCTCGCGGTCGTCGAGCGCATCCGCAGCTCGAACCTGAGCGTGCCGGCCGGCGGCTTCGACGAGGGCACCCGCCGCATCTCCGTGCGGACGCTCGGCGAGCTGCGCTCGGTCGACGAGCTCCGCGAGCTGCCGCTCGGCAACGGCCCCGACGGCTCGCTCGTGCGCCTGCGGGACGTCGCGGCCGTCGAGGATGGCTACGTCGATCTCGACACCATCGTGCGCGCCAACGGCGAGCCGGCGGTCGTGTTCGAGGTGCTCAAGGCTTCGGGCGCCAACACCGTCGCGGTCTCCGAGGCGGTGCGAGAGCGTCTCGCCGAGCTCCGGATGCCCGAGGGCATCGCCGCCAACCTCATCCTCGACCAGGCGGAGTTCATCCTCGAGAACACGCACGAGGTCGAGATCGCGCTCTTCTTCGGCGGCGCGATGGCGATCCTCATCATCCTGGTCTTCCTCCTCGACCTCCGCAGCACGTTCATCTCGAGCCTCGCGCTGCCCACGTCGGTCCTCGGCGCGTTCTTCCTCATGTTCGTGCTCGATTTCACGCTGAACATGATGACGCTGCTCGGCCTCTCGCTCGCGATCGGTCTCCTGATCGATGACTCGATCGTGGTGCGCGAGAACATCATGAAGCACCTCGAGCGCGGCGAGGATCCCGTCGTGGCCGCGAGCAAGGGCACCCGCGAGATCACGCTCGCGGTGCTCGCGACGACCGCCACGCTCTGCGCCGTCTTCGTGCCCATCGCGTTCACGGGTGGGATCGTCGGCCAGTTCTTCCGCGAGTTCGGCCTCACGGTCGCGGGCGCGACCATCTTCTCCGCGTGGGTCGCCTTCACGCTCGACCCGATGCTCTCGGCGCGTCTCGCGGTGCAGAAGAAGCCGGGCGAGGACGGCCACGGCATCTTCGGCTTCATCACGCGGCCGATGACGCGCTTCTACGAGCTCACCGACGGCCTGTACTACGCCTTCCTCCGCACGATCCTCGCCAAGCGCTGGCGGATGGCCCTGGCGGGCGTGATGGCCTTCGGGGTGCTCTTCGGCTCGTGCGCGCTCACGCCGCTCATGGGCAACAACTTCGTCGCGCCCGAGGATCGCGGACAGTTCAACGTCGACATCGAGCTGCCCGCCGGCATGAGGCTCGAGGAGACGGCGCGGCTCTCGCTCGCCGCCGAGCGCGAGCTGCTCGAGGACCCGGAGTTCGTCACGCTCTACGCGCGCGCGGGCGTGTCGGGACGCGGCAACGTGCTCGGCTGGCGCGTCGTGGCCGTGCCCAAGACGGAGCGCACGCGCACCCAGGGGGACCTCAAGGCCGCGGTCCGCGCGGTCATCCTGCGACACATGCCCTTCGCCGAGATCTCGATCTCGGATCCGGGCATCGTGGAGGGCGCGCGCGACGACCCGATCCAGATCAACGTCACCGGCGAGAACCTCGAGGAGATCGCCGGCGTCGCCGAGCACTTCGGGGACGTGCTGCGCCGCATGCCGGGCACGCAGGACGTCGACGTCCAGTACCAGCCGGGCAGCCCCGAGCTCGCGATCCAGGTCGACCGCGACCGCGCGTCGCAGCTCGGCATCCCGCTCGCGATGGTCGCGATGACCGCGCGCGCCTCGATCGAGGGCGAGGTCGCCGGCCTCTACCGCGACCGCGAGACGGGCGACGAGATCGACATCCGCGTGCGCCTCGAGGAGGAGGACCGCAACAGCGCCGCGCTCGTCGCGAACCTCCGCATCCCGACGCCCGGTGGTTTCGTTCCCTTGTCCGACCTCGCCTCGGTCGCCCGCACCGAGGGCCCCTCCGAGATCCAGCACTACCAGCGCCAGCGCGTCGTGCTGGTGACGGCCTCGCCCAACGGTCGCCCGCTCTCGGACATCGTCACGGAGTTCGAGGCCACGATGGCGCGCGAGACGCTGCCTCCGGGCGTGAGCTACGTGTGGCGCGGGCAGGTCGAGATGATGAACGAGTCGAACACGAACATGGCGCTCGCGCTCCTGCTCGGCTTCGTCTTCATCTACCTCGTGCTCGCGTCGCAGTTCGAGAGCTTCATGCACCCGGCGACCATCATGACGGCTCTTCCGCTCGCGGTCGTCGGCGCCATCGTCGCGCTGTTCCTCCAGGGCAGCTCGATGTCGATGGGCGCGATGATCGGCATCATCCTCCTGATGGGGCTCGTCACCAAGAACGGCATCCTGCTCGTAGACCACGCCGTCGCGAAGGTGCGCGAGGAGGGCGTCACGCCGCACCAGGCCATCCTCGACGCGGGCCCCGCGCGCTTGCGCCCCATCCTCATGACGAGCGCCGCGATGGTGCTCGGCATGCTCCCGACCGCGCTCTCGAACGGACCGGGCTCCGAGTTCCGCGGGCCGATGGCCATGGGCGTCATCGGCGGCGTCATCAGCTCGACGCTCCTCACGCTGGTGGTCGTACCGGTCTTCTTCCTCTTCTTCGACGGCCTGAAGAACTGGGTGATCCGCTGGGTCTTCGGGCGTCCGTCGGGCGGCCCGCCGAGTGACAAGAACAGGAACGTCGAGCTCATGGCCGAGCTCATCGTCGTCTCGCCGCTCTACCTGATCATGACGCTGGCGCTCGCGTCGCTCCTCCTCGGATGAACCGCTCCGGACACGGAGGCCGAGGCCCGGCGCGCGGCGCTCCCCGTGGGCGCTCGGAAGGCTCGCGGAGCCTCGGTCCTTCCAAGGGGGCCAAGCCTTCGCAGGGCTCCAAGCCTTCGCACGGCCCTGGCAAGCCTTCGCGCGGCCCTGGCAAGGCTTCGCACGGCCCCGGCAAGGCCTCGCGGAGCCCCGGCAAGGCCTCGCGGAGCCCCGACCACGGTCCGCGGGGTCCCCACGGAGGCGAGCGCGAGCCGCGGCAAGGCCCGCCGCATCACGGAGCCGGCCCGCGACCGACGACGCCCGAGGGCGCGCACACCTCCCCGCGGCTGCCCGTCGTCCGTGGCGTGCCGCGCGAGGGCACGTGGCTCTGGACATGCCGCGAGGACGCCACCGGCGACCTGCTCGAGGAGCTTCGCCTCTCGCTCGATGCTTCGCGCGTGCGCCTCGTCGAGCCGGGGCTGCTCGAGAGCCGCGGCGCGCCGACCTTCGAAGACTCCGCGCTCGACGTGACCTTCGCGCGCCAAGGCGTCCCGGTGGTAGCGCGCTCGGATCCTGGGGACACGCAGGGTCTCTTCGCATCGCTCGTCGAGCGGCTCCGCAGCGCGCCGGGCTTCGTGCTCCACGTCTGGGCCCCCGACACCGACGCTGGGAATCGCCGGATGCCGGGCTGCGCCGCGCTCGAGGAGGCGCTCCTCGGCCGCCTCGCGCTCGAGGAGCCTGCGCTCGCCGCCCGACGCGTCTCGGGCGAGACGCGCGTCATCGGCGACGCGACGCTCGTCAACATCGTTTCCCTCGCGGGCGGTGGTCACGTGCTCGGCGCGCAGCCCTTGCGCGACGCGGTCTCGAGCTTTCCCGGCGGGCGCGCGCGCATGCGCGTCGATGCCGACCGCCCCTCGCGCGCGGCGCGCAAGGTGGAGGAAGCGCTCGCCTGGCTCGGTGTCGCCCCCGGACCTGGCGAGGTCTGCGTCGATCTCGGCGCCGCCCCGGGCGGTTGGTCATGGGCGCTCCTCGAGCGCCGCGCGCGCGTCATCGCCGTGGATCCGGCCGAGCTCCGGCCGGACGTCGCGCGCCATCGAGGACTTCGCCACGAGAAGAAGAGCGCCTTCGGCTTCGAGCCCGACGAGCCGGTCGACTGGCTGTTCTGCGACATGGCGTGGCGCCCGCTCGAGGCCGCGCAGCTGCTCGCGAAGTGGGGCCGGCGGCGCTGGGCGCGCCTGGTGGTCGCCAACCTGAAGCTCCCGATGAAGCAGAAGGCCAAGATCGTGGAGGAGCTGAGCGCGATCGTGCACGGCGGAGGCTTCTCGCGCGTACGAACCCGCCAGCTCTACCACGACCGCGACGAGATCACGCTCACCGCCATTCGCTGAGGGCTTCGCTCGCTCGCGAGGCGACGCGTCATCGCGAAAGAGCGTCAGGCATGCCGACCCCCGAGGGCGGCGGATCTTGCGTCGACGTGGGGCGCGGCTGCGCGCTCCTCGTCACGGCGAAGAGAAAGCATGGCGCGACGACGAGCGCATTGAGCACACCGTGGAGCGAGACCATCGCGCGGACTCCCCTCGTCGGTGGTAGGGGAAAGAGCGAGAGGTGGTTGGCCCATGCAAGCACCATCGTGAGGATCAGACCTCCGAGGCTCGCTCCCGCGAGCGCGAGGGCTGCGCGGTCACGGGCCCACACGCTGCGCAGGAATGTCCACTGCGACGCGGGCAGCGCGAAGGAGAGACCGAACACGCCGAAGGGCTTGAGGGCGTGGAGCCGATCGATGCCGAGCGCGATCGCGAGGAACGAGACCAAGCACACCAGCACCACCGCCAGGTGCACGCGCTGCGCGTTGCCCGCTTCGCGGTTCGCGAGGATCGCGACCGCGCCCACCAGCGTCCAGCCGAGCACGTTCCCATGCAGCGACGCGTAGTAGCTGAAGTGCTGTTCGTAGCCGAGGAGGCGGAGGTCGTTCGAGCCCGCGACGAGCCACACGGCAGCGACGTTGCTGAAGAGAAAAGGGACGCACGCCGCGAGCGCGGGGTAGGTGCAGAGCGAGCGGCCGCGCGACCAGAGGAAGCGAGCGAAGCTCGCGGCGCAGAAGAGCAGCCAGGCCGCGCAGAGCTGTGGCAAGGGCGAGAACAGTCCGGCCGCGGCGCACGCCAGCGCCCCGAGGTACGTGCCCACCTCGAGCCGCGAGGGCTTCGGGAAGAAGAACCGATGCGTCCCGAGCGGCGCGAGGGCCATGCTCGTCAGCAGGAGGAGACGCAGCAGATCGAGCTCGCTCATCGACGGAGGATAGGCTGGGAGCGGCGTCGGAGCCGCTGGCCGGAAGGCGCGCCCAACGGCACGGCTCGGGCCGCGCATGGCGCGTTGGTCGCGGAAGATCGGCTCGAGACGGTGTTCGCTCACCTCTCGATCCGGAGACGGCCGTCGACCCGGCCTTCGTGTCGAGGCGCCTGAGCTGAGGCTCGCTCCGCGCGGAGTGCGCGCCGCCGCGCTCGCCCGAACCTCAGCGCTTGGTCTGCACCAGCGTCCCGAGCATCTCGTCCGCCGCCTCGAGCACGCGCAGGTTCGCCGCGTACGACCGAAGGGCGCTGCTCTGCTGCACGGTCTCGAACCCGATGTCCACTCCGGACGGCAGCGGGAAGTCGCCGGGCGCCGCCCCGTCGCCGCTCGGGAGGCCGCCGGGGCCCTCCGCGCGCTCGAGGCGGCCGGAGACGCCGCCCCGTCGCTCGGCGGTCTCGACCGTGCGGACCGGGACGTAGCCCGGGGTCGAGACGTTCGCCACGTTGCGCGCGCTCGCCTCGAGCCGCCGTTCGCCGGCCCCGAGGCCGGACACCGCGATTCGAAGAGACGAGCTGAGCGTGACTGCCACGGGACGAGTCTCGGACGCCGCCGTCCCGGGCTTGAGGCGCGCGCGACACATTTCCGCGCGGAGGCTCGTGACTCGCCGGGAGGAGCTACCCACCGCCCCTCTTCTCGCCGATCCTCGGCCGAGCATGCCGGCGTCGAAGGAGCTCTTCAGCTACCACGTGATCCAGGCGCCCTTTCTCGGCGTGGCCTCCCAGCTCTTGGGTGCTTCCGCGCTGCGCCGCGTGCCCGGGCTCCGCCACGCGGAGCGCCTGCTGCCGATGCGCTTGGGCCACGCCGTCCTCTCGCCCGGGCGCTATCACTTCGGAGCGCTCGTTCTCTTCGCGTTCTGGGAGGACGAGAGGCACCTCGACCGTTTCCTCGAGGCGCCGCCGTACCGCTTGTTCGAGCGAGCGCACTGGCACGTGCGTCTGCGCTTCTACCGGCGCTGGGGCACGTACACAGGCCTCGACCAGGCCACCCCCTACGAAGGGGTCGCCGAGCCCGATGGACCGACCGTCGCGGTCACGGTCGCGCGCCTCAAGCTCACCGAGACGCTGCGCTTCGCGCGCTGGGGCAAGCCCGTCGAAGCGCAGGTCCGCGACCACCCCGGCCTCACGCGCGCGGCGGTGGCCTTCCGACCCTTCGGGACGTTCTCCACCTTCAGCGTGTGGCGCAGCGAGGCGGACATGCTCGGGATGGTCTCGGGCCGGCAGGCCGAGCGCGACGGCACCGAGCACAAGGTCGCCATGCAGCAGCGGGCGCGCCGAGACTTCCACCACGAGTTCACGACGATGCGCTTCGTGCCGCTCGCGGAGCACGGCGCGTGGCCCGAGCCCATGCGGATCCTCCGCGCGTGAGTGCCGTCGGTGTCGGCTCGGGGCGCTGATCCCGGCTCGATCTGGTAGCGTTCTCCACATGGCGTCGACGGGCAGCGATTCGAAGGATGCCGCGCCCGGGCCGCGCGCGGCTTCTTCGTCGGGGGCGTTGCCGTCGCCGATCACGGCGCACAAGAGCACCCCGCCTCCGCCCAGGCTCGCGGGCCTGCGGGCTCCGCCGCCTCGAAGCGAGCGGCCTCGCGGGGCCGTAGGCGCTGCGCCCCAGGACACGTCGATCTTCGGGGTCGCGGTGCGGGACGTCGCGCGTCTGCGCGAGGTGGCAGCGCTCGTCGTGAGGCATGGCTTCGGCGACTTCGTGCTCAGGATGCCCTTCGCGACCGCGCTCCTCGGACGCGAGCTCGTCACGCGGAAGGAGAGCTTCCAGGGCCCGCCCCCCGAGCGCTTCGCGCACCTCCTCGGTGAGCTCGGGCCGACGTACATCAAGCTCGGCCAGGTCCTCTCGATGCGCTCGGATCTCTTGCCGCGCGACTACATCGAGGCGTTGAGCAAGCTCCAAGACCAGGCCCCCGAGATCGGCTTCGACGAGGTGTCCGCGCAGATCGAGAAGGGGCTCGGCCTGCCGACGGGCGAGGTCTTCGCGGAGCTCGATCCCGTACCGCTCGCGACCGCCTCGATCGGTCAGACCCACCGCGGCCGCACCCGCGACGGCCGCGACGTCGCCGTCAAGGTGCAGAGGCCGGGCATCGACGCCGTGATGCGCGGTGATCTCGACCTCCTCTGGCTCGCGGCCAAGGGGCTCGAGGCGTCGAGCGACGAGCTCGCGCTCGTGATGCCGTCGGCGATCGTGGCGGAGTTCGAGAAGAGCCTCCTGCGCGAGCTCAATTTCACTGCGGAGCTCGCGAACCTCGTGGCGATGGACCGCTTCGTCCGAAACGTCGGGGAGAGGGTCGTCGTGCCCAAGCCCGTGGCGGAGCTGTCCTGCCGCACGGTGCTCACGATGGAATTCTTCGAGGGCAAGCCCGTGCGATCGCTGGAGCCTCGAAGCGAGGCTGCCAAGCGCGCGATGGAGGTCGTCGTGAAGACGATGTGCCAGGGCGTGTTCGTCGACGGCTTCTTCCACGGTGATCCGCACGCCGGCAACATCCTGGTCGGCGCGGACGGCACCCTCTGTTTCCTCGATCTCGGCCTCGTCGGGACGCTCTCGCCCGAGCAGCGCGACGACCTCGTCACGCTCGTGCTCGGCACGATCATGAACGATGCGTCGACCGTCTGTCGCGTCCTCCTCAAGATCGGCACGCCCACCGAGCGGATCGACATCGGGGAGCTGAAGGCCGACATCACGCGCGTGCGTGCGCAGTACGTGATGGTCTCGGCCCTCGAGGATGTGGACACCGAGCGCTTCATCGAGGAGCTCGTGCACGCGACGCGCAAGTACAAGGTGCGTCTCGCGACCGAGTACTCGGTGCTCGCCAAGGCGGCCGGCACCATCGAGGGCATGGTCCGCGCGCTGCACCCGGAGCTCGACGTCATCCCGCTCGTGAGGCCCTACGTGGAGCGGGTCTTCGCCGACCGCTTCGAGCCCGCCAAGGCGATCACCGAAGCGCTCGGCGGCGCGACGGGCATGATGTCGCTCGCGCGCACGCTGCCGACGCACCTCGACCAGATCCTCCACGACCTCGAGACCGGCAACGTGCAGGTGCGCCCGCGCATGCCCGAGCTCGAGCGCCTGCCGAGCCTCCTCCACGACTCGGCCACCCGGATCGGCGTCGCCGTCTTCGCGGCCTCGATGAGCATCGCCGCCGCGGTGGTCGTGCCCGACGGCTACGAGCACCCCATGGAGTGGGTGAAGATCGGGCTCTTCTTCCTCTTCGCGGTCAGCGCCATCTCGGGCTGGGCCGTCGTGTGGTTCTGGCATTGGCTGGGCCGCGGGATCTCGCTCCCGGTCGGCGCCATCCTCCGGCTTCTCCGGCGCGGCTGATGGGCGCGCGGCGAGTCGAGCCCTCGCTCAGCAGCCCTTGATCGTCTGCGTGTCCGCCGCGACCTCCGCCTCCGTGGGCTCGGCCGCTTGCCGTTCGGCCGCGCGCTGTGCGCCGCGCGGCGGCAGCGGCGGGGCCCAGCGCATCAGGTCTTCCGGGACCTTGCCCCGGTAGTACTCGGCCTCGGGGTCCATCCAGGTGCCCATCAGGCGATCCCAGAAGGTGAAGAACTGGCCGTAGTTCACGCGGAAGTACCAGTGATGCAGCGAGTGGTGGTTGCAGTGGTTGATGATCCCGCCGCGCACGAAGCTCACGCGGTCGTGGATCATGACGGTCCACGTCATGATGAACGCGAGCACCACCAGGTAGACCCATGCGTTGAGAGGCACGAAGAACGCGAAGATGTGGGTCGGCACCGCCTGCGCGAAGGAGTCGAGGGGGTGAAACGCCATCGAGACGAAGCTCGTGCTCTCGCGCCACTGGTGGTGCGGCTTGTGGATGTGCTTGAAGAGCCATCCTTTGTGGAGGGCCCGGTGCACCCAGTAGACGCACGTCTCGGTGAACGCGAGGTAGAGCACGATCGAGCCGAGGAGGTACGGCAGCCCGCGCTCCATCGGGTCCCAGTAGATGCGCGAGTGGCCGTGCGCGATCCCCCAGTGGAAGGGGACGGTGAGCACCGCGTTGCCGAGCGTCCCGTAGAGGCCCCACTTGATCTGCTCTCGAAGCACCGTCGGCTCGGCGACGTAGCTCGGGTGGAAGTAGCGCTTGCCCCACACGAAGAAGACCGCGTAGCTCAAGCCGCTCACGCCGAAGTACGCGAGGAGGCCCCCGACGACCAACAGGATGAATTGGTTCAGCGCGGTCTCCTCGAGGCCGAGCAGCGTGATGAACATCGCCCGCGAGGGTAGCTGGGGCCCGCACCTCCGGCCAAGCGGGGCCTCGGCTCGCGCCGTCGACGCGGGCGCCGGTCGGAGAGCCGAGAAAGTGCTCAAGACCGCCCCGGCTTCGTCCGTTGGCTCGGACCATGAGGGTGGTCTCGCGCAGCGTCGTCGACCGGGCTGGTGGCCGGAATCCGCGTGGGTCAGCGAGCCTTCTTCGGGATCTTCTCGACCCCGGCCAGACGCACGGGGAGCCGACACGCCGCCCCTACGCGGGGGGCGAGCGACGCGGGGTGTCGGAGGCTCTGCATGCGTGACGCGCTCTCTCGAGCACCTCTCACCCCCGCGGAAGTCGCGGGCCTGATCGAAGATCCGGACCGCATCACGCTGGTCGCGCAGCCGATCGTCGATGCGCGCCGAGGCGTCGTGGCGGGCTACGAGCTGCTCTCGCGGTTCCGCCTCGAGCAGCCTGCGCCTCCCGACCACGTCTTCGCGGAGGCGATGCGCCACGGGCTCGCGGACCGCCTCGAGGCTGCGGTCGTGACGCACGCCCTCGCGCTCGCGGAGCACCGACCTCGAAACACGTTCGTCACCGTCAACGTGGACCCCCGACAACTGCGCTCCCGCGCGGTGCTCGACGCGCTCGAGAAGGCGCGCTCGCTCTCAGGCGTCGTCATCGAGCTCACGGAGCACGGTGAGCCGGACGACCTCGATGCGCTCCGGGAAGCGCTCCGCGGCCTCCGGGCCCAGGGAGCCCTCAGCGCCATCGATGACGCGGGCGCGGGATATTCGGGTCTCAAGCAGATCCTCGAGCTCCAGCCACAGTTCCTCAAGATCGACCGCGATCTCGTCACGAACCTCCACACGAACGAGGCCAAGCGCGCGCTCGTGCAGATGCTCGGGGAGCTCGCCGCGCGCCTCGACGCGTGGGTGATCGCGGAGGGCATCGAGCACGAGGCGGAGCTCGTGGTGCTGCAGCGGCTCGGCGTGCCTCTCGTGCAGGGATGGTTCCTCGGCCGCCCAGCGGCGCCGTGGGCGGAGCTCCGCAACGAGGCGTTCGACATCCTCGCGGGCCGCACCTCCCTTCCGAGCGTGCAGCGCCAGGTGGGCCACGTGCTCGAGCCCTGCCCGATCGTCGCCGACGGCGCGTGGCCCGACGCTCCCATCGCGGTGGCCCTCCAGGAGGACCGGCGCATCGCCGCGCTGCGCGTCCGCAGCGGCGGTGTTCCGATGGAGCGGGGTGGACACGAGGTCATGACCGTTCACCGGGACACCCCCCTCAGCGCCGCCGCCCTGCGCGCGGCCACGCGGCCCGAGCCGGTACGGTGGGATCCTCTCGTCGGCGTCGACGACCTCGGCTGTTACCTCGGCGTGGTGTCGATGCAGCGCCTCGTGTGCGCGCTGGCCGCTTCCGAGGAGCCCGAGCGCACGCCGCTGCGACGGCTCTCGCTCGTTCCGGCTCCTGGCACGAGCTGACCGGCGCGAGGAAGGTCCCGACCCCCGCGGTCGTTCCCCGGCGAGAGCGCCGATCGATGCGATCCACGGGCGATTCCGTTCAGGCGATGAGATCGCGAACGATGCGCCGCACCGTCGCGACGTCGAACGGCTTGTCGATCCGGCGGTTCTTGACCGTTTCGAGGAAGCTCCGCGCACCCGGCGTGAACGCTCCGCCGGTCATGAAGACGACGCGGCTGGCCTGGTGCGGTGCCCGCTTCGAGAGCTCCGCGTAGAGCTCCATGCCGGTCACTTCGGGCATCATGAGGTCGCAGAAGATGACGTCGAACGGAGGCTCGGTCGCGAGCCGCGCGAGCGCCTCGCGCCCGCTGGTGAGGACCGTGACCTCGTGCTTGGGAGTCAGCATGCGCCGCAGCGCGGACCCGAGCAGGACGTCGTCGTCGATGACGAGCACCCGGCCGCTGCGTCCCGTGGCGGTGGTCTTGCTCGACGCGGTCTGTTCCGGAGCCCCGTCGACTGCGGCGGGCAGCGTCACTCGAAACGTCGAGCCGGCGCCTGGGTGGCTCTGGACCGTGATCGAGCCCCCGGTCGAGGCCACGATGCGGCTGCTGATCGCGAGGCCGAGCCCCGTACCCATCGCGTTCTCCTTCGTCGTGAAGAATGGATCGAAGATCCTCGGCAGCACGGCGGCGTCGATGCCCGAGCCCGTGTCTGCGACCTCGACGAACGCGTCCCCCTGCGGTGTGCGTCCCGTGCGGACGCTGATCTCGTGGGCCTGTGCGTGCCCGTCCGGCAGCGACTGCGCCGCGTTCAAGAGGAGATTCAGGAAGACTTGCCCCAGCCGCCCTTCGTTCGCGCGGACCGGGGGCGGATCGCCCAGATTGCGCACCAGCCGCGCCCGGTAGCGGATCTCGTTCCAGGCCATCCGCACCGAGGAGTCGATCACCTTGTGGATGTCGACCGTGCCTGTCGCGTCGTCCTCGGGGCGCGCGAAGACGCGGAGGTCGCGGGCGATGTTGCGCACGCGCTCCGCGGCTTCGGTCAAGTCGCGCATGGGCTCCTCGAGCGAGTCGAGATCCTCGGCCACGCGCCGCCGGACCTGCGTCGCGCCATCGAGCGGCGCGTCGCGCAGCTCGCGCTTGAGGCGCGCGACGCTCTCCGACCAGAACTGCACGTTGGCGAGCAGCGCGGCGAGGGGGTTGTTGATCTCGTGCGCCACCCCCGCCGCGAGCGCGCCGATCGAGGCCATGCGCTCCGCGACCACGAGCTGCCCCTGCATGCGGAGGCGCTCGGCGCGGAGCTCCGCGTCGCGAAGCTCACGCTCGATCGCGGGCACGAGGCGGGCGAGGTTCGACTTCGGGATGAAGTCTTGGGCGCCGGCCCGCATGACCTCGACCGCGATCTGCTCGTTGACGACGCTGGATACGATGAGGAGAGGCAGCTCGAGCTTGCGCTCCGCCAGGCAGGCGATCGCCCCCTCTGCGTGGAAGGCGCGAAGCGTGTAGTCGGAGAGGACGAGGTCGAAGCGCCCCTCGTCGAGCGCCCGGGCCATCTCCGAGGCGGTCTCGACACGCACGGAGCTCGCGTCGAAGCCGCCCTTGGACAGCTCCGCCCGGATCGTCTCGACGTCCGCGACGTCGTCCTCGACGAGCAGCAGACGCAGCGGTCGGCTCACGGCGTGGCCTGCCCGCGCACGCCGAGCGCTGCCCCCGACGCGCAGCCCGCGGGCGTCCAGGAGCACGGGACCATCGATCGGCTCGAGTCCATCCCTTTCCAATGTCGCGGGTGAGGCGACAGCCCGTCAAGGGAGATCTCGGGCGTTCACATCGCGTCGGCCGTGAAGTGGCCGCGGACCCATGCGCGGAAGGCGGGTAGGTCGAAGCGGTCGAGCAGCGGGAGAAAGGCCCGCTCGACGCGATCCTCGCGCGTGAGCTGCGCGAGCGGCCGGACCCCCACGTCGTGACCCGCGAGCACGAAGGGCATGATCTCGCTCTGACCCGCGTCGAACGCGTCGAAGAGGAGGCTCGCCTTGAGGTAGGCGGCCGAGACGTCCGCGAAGCCGGGCCGCACACCGCGTAGGTAGCGGCTGAACGGCTCGGCGATGAGGCGTCGCCCCGGGCGATCGCGCAGCCCGAAGGCTTCGAGCTGCATGCGGAAGAACGACGCCGCGTTCATGTCGGGGTGCTGGCGCTTGCGGCGCTCGGCTTCGTAGCCCTCGGCGACGACGACCAGCGCGTGCGAGGAGCGCTCGAGCGCTTCGGCGAGCTCGCGGAGGACCTCTTCGGGGAAGTGGAAGAACGGCAGGACGACGAGGTGCGCCCGGGCCGCGACGCCGCAGTGCAGGGCGTGGCGCCCGCTGCGGTTCCCCATCATCTCGAGGAGGTACACGCGCTTGTGGGTGTAGGCGTCCTCGTAGAGCCCGCGGGCGATCGTCGCGCCGGCCTCGACACCGGTGAGAAAACCGATCGCGCGGTCACCGGCGACGTCGTTGTCGATCGACACGTTGATGAAGGCCGCGGGCGGCCTCGGCCCTGTCTCGGGCGCGCCGAAGGAGTCGAGCCACGCGCGGAGGCCGTCGAGGGTGCCGTTGCCGCCCACGCACACGAGGTGCGTGAAGCCCTGCGCCGCGTAGGCGCGCGCGGCCTCGTCGCGCACCGCGGGCTCGAGGAAGCCGGTGAAGCGCTCGCTGCGGAAGTCCGAGCCCGGGTCGAGCACCCGTCGGCCCATCGAGCGCGCGGGGATGCCTTGCCCGAGGAGCTGGTATCGCTCGTCGCGACCGACCACGAGGCGCTCGACCCGCAGCTGCGTCGTCGCGTGGGAGGTCAGCGAGCGGAAGCCCTCGGTGGCGGCCCACACTTCATAGCCGCGTCGGGTGCCCTCCTCGGTGAGCGCGACGGCGACCGACGAGTAGCCGGGCGCGTTGCCGCCGTCGAAGACCGCCAGGAGGCGGCGCTCGACGCGCGGCGCGTGGCTGAGGCGAACGAACGGAAAGGTCATGTCTTGTCGCTCTCCCGAGCCCACCGGAGGGCCGCGGTCATCGAGAACCCGTGCGCACCTGAAGGCCCGCGCCTCATGCGAATGGCAGCCCTGCGGCGCCCGTCTGGAGCCACACGGTGAGCGCGTTCGCGGCTTGCGTGGCGGCCTCGCGCTGGAACTGTTGCCAGTCTGCGCGCCCCGTCGAGCCGACGATGTTGGCGACCCCCAGCACGCACGCGAAGGGGACGTTCACGGCGGCGGCCGCGCAGGCCACGCCGTAGGCCTCCGTGTTCTCGACGTGGGCGCCCGTCGCGCCCGTGACGCGGCTCGCGAGGGAGTCGCTCCGCGTGAACGAGAGGGGCGAAGCGACGGAAGCGACGTGGGTGCGGTGTCGCCCGGCGCTCATCCCCGCGACGATGGCGGGGCTCGCCTCGAGCGTGGTCGACAGCGGAGCCGGCCACTCGGAGCCACCCTGGAGGACCGCGTGGTCGAGCGCCACGACACGCGGTGTCACGACCACGTCGTGCGGCTGGTAGTCCGGGAGCCCCGGGTAGACACCGCAGGTCCCGAGGAGAAGGATGCCCCGCGGCGAGACGGCCGCGAGGCCCCGCGCCGTCGCGCTCGCTGCGTTCGCGGGCCCGAAGCCCACGACCTTCGAGGTCACCGAGAGACCGCGCACCGTGCCGACGAGCGTGTCTCCGAGGCAGGCGCGGAGGCCCGCGAGGTCCGGGGCCGACGCGGCGACGACGAGCACGTCGATCCTTCCATCCTGGGCGGTCATGCTGGCTTCCTCACGCAGTGGCTCTCCGGAGCCGAGCATATCCGCTCGGCGACGCCCTCGGGAGTCGGTGTCGGGGCTCCCCCGCGCGTCTCGCGCCGTGAGGGCCATCGCGGGAGCGGTGAAGAGACAGATCCCTGCTATCTTCGGCGCTCGACCTTTCGGAGACGGATGGACAGTCTCTTCTCGTACTTCATCGCGATCCTGGGGATCACCTTCCTCGTCATCGTCCACGAGAGCGGGCACTACTTCGTGGCCCGGGCGTTCGGGATGCGCGTGCTCCGTTACAGCCTCGGCTTCGGCCCCGTGATCGCGAAGTACCAGCCGAAGGGCAGCCCGACGACCTTCCAGATCTCGGCGATCCCGATCCTCGCGTACGTCCAGATCGACGGGATGAACCCCGCGGAGGAGAACGACCCGGACGACCCCGCGCTCTACTGCAACAAGGGGATCTTCGCTCGACTCTGCGTGGTGCTGGCCGGCCCCATCGCCAACTACGCGGCGGCTTCGGTCATGGTGTTCGCGCTCTACGGCATCACCGGAATCCCCGAGGTAGACCCCGACGGGCCCATGGTGGTCACGCTCGTCAACGCCGAGTCGCCCGCGCAGCAGGCCGGCCTGCACGTCGGCGACGAGGTGCTCGAGGCGAACGGCGTCGCGATCCACCGCGTGGAAGACCTGGTCGCGGTCACGCGCGAGCGCGCGGGCATCCCCACCGTCTACCGGATTCGCCGACGCGGCGAGCTGCTCGAGCCGCTCACCATCACGCCGATGAGCCAGGACGGCCGCGGGATCATCGGGATCACCGGCGGGCCCTCGATCCGACACGTGGACGCGTCGCTCGGCCGGCTCGCCTGGCTCTCGGTCGAGCGTCCCGTCGTGTTCACCGCGCTTCAGGTCGGGGGCATCGCGGAGATGTTCCGACGCCGCACGCTCGAGGGCCTGAGCGGCCCGCCGCAGATGGTGCAGATGGTCGCCGAGCAGGCGCAGCAGGGCGTTCAGGAGTACGTGCAGATCCTCTTCGCGATCTCCGTCGCCCTCGGCTTCTTCAACCTGCTCCCCATCCCCGCGCTCGATGGCGGGCGCGCGGTCTTCCTCCTCGTCGAGCTGGTGTCTCGCCGCAAGATGAACGCGAAGCTCGAGACCGTCGCCACGCTCGTCGGGTTCGTGGTGCTGATCTCGCTGATCGTGTTCGTCAGCGTGCGGGGCTGAGCGAGGGGAGGGGCACGAGCGCGGAGTCGCGCACCCAGCCGTCGAGGCTCGCGCTCGGCAGCCGCGCATGCACGCGTACGAACGCGGCGTCGCGCGCCCGCTCCTCGAGCACGAGGGTGCCGGGCACGCGAAGGCGCGCGAGCTCGAGGCCCTCCTCGGGGCGATCGCGGACCGCCAGCTCGTGGCCGCGCGGGTGCCAGAGCGGCTCGCGACCGGAGGGCGCGCCCGCGACATCCGGAGCGTCCGCGGCGCGCACCTCCAGCGCATCGCAGCCGAGCACGACCCTGCGGAGGAGCACGCCTGCGCCGAGGTCGATGTCCACGTCGAGCGCCCGCTCCCGCGGAGTGGTGCGCGTGACGGGCGCGCCGCGCGCCACGTGGACCCCGCCGAGGACGAGCTCGCGACGCAGAGAGATCGGCGGGCGAACGCCAGTGTGGCCGGTGAGCTCCGGAACGCCCGCGCGCGTCGAGACGAGAAAGCGCGAGGGCGTGAGCACCTCCACGCGGACCTCGCGGGGTGGCAGATCGATGCGGCCGATCGTGTCGTGCCCGCTGTCCGCGCGGCGCACGACCTCGAGCCCCGTGATCGCGGCGCGTCCGTCGATCGCGCAGGTCGCCGGGCCGCGCAGGGGCGTGGCCGTCGGCACCCCCGCCTCGCGCGGCGCTTGTGCGCCGAGCCTCGGCGCACCCGCGAGCGAGAGCGCGCACAGCAAGCCCGAGGCACCAGCGAGCCACCCTGCGACGCGTCGCGGGCGAGGGGCGGGGCCTTGGTGTAGATCCGGCGACATGACGCTCTCGCTCACCAAGCATGCCCGTTTTGCGCCCGTCGAGGGCCCCGTCGTGGTCGTCGTGATGGACGGTGTCGGCCTCGGGCCCGGAGACGAGGGGGACGCGGTCCGCCTCGCCAGGACCCCGACGCTCGACGCGCTCGGGGGCGCGGGTCGCGCGCTCTCGTTGCGCGCACACGGCACGGCGGTCGGACTGCCGAGCGACGACGACATGGGCAACAGCGAGGTGGGGCACAACGCGCTCGGGGCGGGCCGCGTCTTCGATCAGGGCGCCAAGCTCGTCAACGGCGCGATCGCCAGCGGCGCGCTTTTCCGCGGCTCCGCGTGGACCGAGGCCGTGCGGACGGTCAGGGAGAGTGGTGAGCCGCTCCACCTGCTCGGCCTGCTCTCCGACGGCAACGTCCACAGCCACCAGGACCACCTCGAAGCTCTCGTTGCGCGGGCCCACGAGGACGGCGTCGCGAGCCTCCGCGTGCACGCCTTGCTCGACGGGCGCGACGTGCCCGAGACGAGCGCCCTCGTGTACGTCGACCGCCTCGAGGCCTTCCTCGATCGGTTCCGCGTGCAGGGCCGCGACTACCGCGTCGCGTCGGGCGGCGGGCGCATGAAGATCACCATGGACCGCTACGAGGCCGACTGGCCGATGGTCGAGCGCGGCTGGAAGCTCCACGTGCGCGGCGAGGGGCGCGGCTTCGCCTCGCTGCGCGAGGCGGTCGAGACGTTGCGACGCGAGCAGCCCGGCATCTCGGACCAGAACCTCCCGGGTTTCGTGATCCGCGGCGACCGAGGCGAGGCGGTGGGTCCGATCCGCGACGGTGCGAGCGTCATTCTCTTCAATTTCCGGGGCGATCGCGCGATCGAGATCACCCGCGCGCTCGAGGAAGAGGGCTTCGACCGCTTCGACCGCGGCGCGCGGCCGCGCGTCTTCTATGCCGGGATGATGCAGTACGACGGTGACCTGAAGCTGCCCTCGCGCTTCCTCGTCTCGCCGCCCGAGATCGATCGCACGCTCTCGGCTTACCTCTCGGCCCAGGGGGTCACGCAGCTCGCCTGCAGCGAGACGCAGAAGTTCGGGCACGTGACGTACTTCTGGAACGGCAACCGGAGCCAACCCTTCGAGGGCGAGACGTGGGCGGAGATCCCCAGCGATCGTCTCCCGTTCGAGGAGCGCCCGTGGATGAAGGCCGCCGAGATCACCGACCGCGTGCTCGAGGAGCTGCGCTCGGGCAAGCATCGCTTCGCCCGCGTCAACTACGCCAACGGTGACATGGTCGGCCACACGGGCGCGCTGCGCAGTGCGGTCGTCGCCGTCGAGGCCGTGGACCTGAGCCTCGCGCGGCTGCTGCCCGCGGTCGCCGCGCTCCGAGGCGCCGTGATCGTCACGGCGGACCACGGCAACGCCGACGAGATGATCGAGCGTGACAAGAAGAGCGGCACGCTCCAGCGGAACGCGGACGGAAGCTACAAGGCCAAGACGAGCCACACGCTGAGCCCCGTGCCCTGCTTCCTCTTCGCGCCCGGGCGCGACGATCTCGCGCTCGACGCGAGCCTCGACAAGCCCGGTCTGGCCAACGTCGCTGCGACCGTCCTCGAGCTCCTCGGTTTCGCCCCGCCCGAGGATTACGCGCGCTCGCTCCTCGCTCGATGAATGCCACCGCCGAGCCGGCGGAACAGCGTCGCGCCGAAAGCCCGCACCCACGGCCGAGGGGAGGGCGAGCATCACGACCC